>NZ_JAZUGX010000014.1:0-2150 GCF_045641405.1 Treponema sp. | reverse complement strand
TCTGTAATCACTTTACCCACCCTCAAAGATTTATTTGTACCAATATTTCTGCACATATATCATTCTTGGGGGTTCGTCACCCCATAGGAGTAGAATAAATGAAAAAGAAAATTATGGCAGCTGTCATATCATTTGTCGTTGCTTGTTCTATTGTGAATGCAAAGAGTTCAGGCGACAACAAGGCCGTTCCTTTACCATTTCAGAAAGGAATCAATGTTTCCCATTGGCTTGAAGATGGTCCACTGGACAGTCTGAATCCTTACCTTTACACCAAAGGGGATTTTGAAAACATGAAGGCACTTGGATTTGACCATGTCCGCGTTCCAATCCAGTTTGAAAAGTTTTTCTTTGATGACAAATTCACAGTTCACCCTGAACTTCTCGGAATCATTGATGATCTTGTGCGCTATGCAGAAGAGCTTCAGATGTATTTTATAATTGATTTCCATAATAACTGTGTTGAAGGAGCAAAGACCCGTCCTGATATTGAAAAAGTCCTGATTCCTGTATGGACTCAGCTTGCTGAACGATATAAGGACAGTTCTGAATATGTAATCTATGAAATAATGAATGAACCTCATTTCATGACTGTTGAAAAGTGGGGTGCAATACAAGGTAGAGTGTTGAAGAAAATCCGCAGTATCGATACAAAACATTACGTTGTTGTGGGATCTATTGATGGCCTGCTTGATAACACCCTTGCTTTACCTAAATATAAGGATAACAAGATAATTTATACATTCCATTTCTATGAACCTCAGATGTTCTGTTATCAGGGAGCAAGCTGGAACGATTGTGGCGCCTTTACAGGAATCCCCTATCCGTTCGTAAGTCTGGACAAATTGAATTTTCCGAAAGATCTTCTTAAACGATTTGAATGGCAGGTAAATCTGTACAATAAATGTGCACAGGACGGATACTATGAAAAACGATTCGATCAGGTTGTAGAATTCAGCAGAAAAAGAAATGCTCCTGTATGGAACGGTGAAACTGCGGCAATCGACAGAACGGTTGTAGATCCTGAATCCGCAATCAACTGGATACAGATGATGACTAGACTTTGCACAGAAAGGGGAATCCCTTATGCAATCTGGAACTACAGTAGCGATGTAGGATTGTTTGATGGTCCTTATTGGGACCGCATTCCAAAATTTCCAGATGCAATCGACGATTCTGCGGTCAAGGCATTGGATCTTACCGTTCCAAAAAAATCTAACAGTTTAAGCTGGTCTGAATACTATAAATCTTCAGGTGAATATTGTCTGTACAAAAACGGTATGTGTCCAAGAATGACATATAATAAGTTTGATCAGGAAATTACATTTAAGAATCTGGAAAAACCAGAGGCTTCAACAATCAGGATAAAAAATGCAAAGTCAGCTTCGAACAGCGGTGTAAGAATGTTTATGCTTCAGCATGGAGATATGTCACCCTTGGTTTCAAGCCATTCTCTTGAAGTAACTGTAAGGAATGAAAATCCGAATCTGAATTTAGCGCTGGTCTTTGAAAATCAGTCTGTAAATGAATATGAACTTCAGAAAGGAATTGTTTTGACTGCAAGGGATATTCCTGCAGATGGTAAGTGGCATACTGTAAGAATCCCGCTTTCTAAGTTTCAGTCGTGGTCACACAATCCCAAAAACAAAAAAATCACGGGAAGTTTTAACTGGAACGATGTCGATAATTTCTTCTTCTTTGTAAATGAAGGCGATAATAAGTTTTTGGAATTCAAGGAAATTAAGGTTGTAAGATAAAAACAAATCGAGGGCTGTCCCAAAAGTAATTTCAGGGTGGTTGAGCTTAGTCGAGACCACCACATATAGTGGTATCTGGCATTTCAACATTGCGGCTTTATGGAAGCTCCGTCGCCATATGCAATGACCCTAGCATGAATACTTATTGGACAGCCCCTTTTTTTTGTAAGCTGAATCCTTTCCCCTCCCCAAATCACAAGAATTTCGCCATATTTTCCCGCCTAGATTTTCACTCTGTCAGGAAATTTTGTGGGACTGTAGCTGCCGGTGATAAACTTCCTAAAAATGCCGGCGAGAAATTTCCGCTTTTAGGCATATAAAAAGAGGCTCGAAAACCCTTAAAATGTTTGTTACCACACCAACATGAAAAGGAGTATCGAGCCTCATGGAGAAATT
>NZ_JAZUGX010000013.1:0-2644 GCF_045641405.1 Treponema sp. | reverse complement strand
GTTTGAACTTGAATAAACATTAAGCAACAAATTGAAAAAGAAGAAATCGCACCCTTTTGGATGTGATTTCTTCTTTTTTATTACGATTTAGTTTAGAACAATAGCTTGAACAGCTTCAACAAGCTCCACAACTGAAGAACGTTCTACAAGAGAAACGCTTTCACCATCTACAACGGCAAGACAAAGCGAACCATCATAACGATAAAGCTGAATCTTAACCTGTGGGAAATTCTCATTATCTAAATGAATCGTAAGATTGATTTCTTCCTTTTGTCCTGCTGCTTCACTTGTAAAGCTGTCAGCCATCAGTGTTTTGAGTGCAGTCCTAAAATCAGCAAGTTCAATTTCTTCCTCTCCATAGTACCAAACTCGTGTTTCCTCGTCGTCCTCATCAATTTCAGACGTAAGTAGATGTTCTTCACCTTCCAGTGTAATATCAATCTGAGTCATAGTATCTGAATCTGCCCAGAAAACTTCATTATGTCGTAAATCGTCATAAGAAGTTGCTGCTAATGTTTCGTAAGAAGTAGCATCCAACTTATACACAATCTGTGAATCCCCGACACGTACATATTTCGTCACTTCTGGAATTTCATCTTCTTCGTTTGCTTCTGATTCTTCAGCTTTTTTCAGTTCTTCCTGATTTTGACCAATATGCAATATATATGAATCAGAAATTTCATTCTCATCTTCATCTGTATGGGTGTATCAAGTGTTGTTGGAATATTTGAAGGTGTTGTTGCAAAGCTATCTATCATCATTTGTTTCCAATCCCACATTCTTGATATGGCAGGAAATGTAGGAACTCAGTCCCTTGCTGTTACCATACGAGTACTAATGGATGAAAGCTTAACTGGTTCTCAGAAATTCAAACTTGTTTTCAAGGAAATGAAGGTCGGACTATGCAATGGGTTATTTTTAGGAATCATGGCACTTATCTTTATTGGAGCATATATCAGTATCTTTAAGCATACTACCATTACCTACACTTTGCTGATATCTGCATGTGTAGGATTTTCACTTATGGTTGCAATGATTATTTCCAGTTTGGTTGGCACAATAGTTCCTCTATTCTTCCATAAGATAAAAGTAGATCCGGCTGTAGCATCCTGTCCGTTAATCACAACTGTAAATGACCTTGTTGCGGTCGTAACATACTACGGATTAGCTTGGATTTTACTTATCAATCTACTTCATATCGCGTAATCTTCACACGCAAGAAGCCTACACTGTATTTGAATCGGCAAATACTTGTAGGCTTCCACTATTTTCACATCTTATCAGCGATAATTTTCGGGATGGTCCATATTCCTCTTGCACCAAAAGGTGTAAACGAGGTGTAGGCTAATCATTAAATTGTCTCAAAGCATTGATTTTACTGCATTTTCACGCCACTGTATGCAAAGTGCCCCAGCAGACAAACAGTACTTTTATCATTATCACATACTCTCTTTTCTATGCTCTAAAATCATGCTCTGTAAAAGGTGTAAGCAAGGCGTAAAACAAGCCTTACATACACAGGAAAACCCGTATTTAAGCCATTCTTGGCACTATTCACAAATCCTGCCGTGAACTGCTATTGTAAATGCCGAAAAGCTTATCTGTCATTTTGCAATTACTAAAATTTAACTGTCTATATTATCTGCTCAACAAACTGAGGACATCAATACTTCTTTTTCGATGCAATCAGCAATCCAATGATCAATACCACAGCAGATATTCCGACCAATCCCCATTGAGACAGTTCTGATGTTCCGGATGGTTCTCCAAAAGAAGCTCTGTCACCAGGGGTAAATGTATTACCTGCAGGGCGTGAGCCTTGCTGATTGCCACCTGGCACAAAACTGGAAGGGTCGAAGTTTCCCGTCGGTGCATTTTCACCCAGCGCGTCCATACCCGAAGGCATAGCGGGCCGGTCCTCATTGGAGCTGTTCATTTCGTTCCGGGAGGGCCTTTTCCCGCCCTGCGGCATATTGCCGCGGGGGCTGCCCATGCCGCCGCCCATACTGCCCATGGCAGAGAGATTCAAATCGCCTGTCTCAACTGCTGTTAAATCACCGTCGAGCTGGCTGGTGACTGCTTCGGCGCGAAGTGCGACAAACTGCTGAATGGCATCGACACCTTCATCAAATTCTTCTGTCGTGCAGAACTTAGTTGGATCTTTTTCCACGTAGGGACGCAGCATCTGTGCCGTGTCAGCAATCAGCTTTTCAAGTTTGCCGTTCGTGAACCACTCCTCGATAAACTCTGCATACAACGCATGATACTGCTCGGTATATGCTTCATCCGAGAAAATCCACGCCTGCATCGGTCGGTCTGAAAGAACCTCGTCGATGTCGTCATTGACACTGCCGGATGTATTACCACCCATAAATGTGCCAAAAGCAAGGTTATAATCCCACGGAATCATGGAAAGCTGACCGTCCTTTTCATGGATATAATAGTTATGAATCATGTTTCCGGTATAGCTGTCTCCGTTCACCAGAAAACTGTGAACAACAAAGTAGCGCAAGACCTCATTCACATCCAGTGTATTTTCAAGGTCGGCGTATTCGCTCAGGTTTTTCAGGGCAGAAATCAGTCCTTTCTGGTCTGCCTTGGAGACATCTGTTTTGGCACTGTCGAAAATGTTGGAATAGCTGTC
>NZ_JAZUGX010000012.1:0-17337 GCF_045641405.1 Treponema sp. | reverse complement strand
AGTTTACCGTTTTCTTTTAAAAGACTATCTTCTGCGTAAACCATATTAAGCAAAATTCCAATAAAAAAGGCAAAAATACATTTTTTCATCTTTTTTCTCCTACATATATTTTATCCATTATTTTTATATCCGTATGACTGTAGCCAGGATTATAAATTACATTACCATCTTTATCACCTACAGTAAAATGATAAGGATACAATTTCCCTGCCGCGTTAATTTTATAAAAACCAACTCTGTCATTAGTATATATATCGTTTTTCCTTAACTGTCCGTAGGATGTATAAAAAGATTCAACATTCATTTTTTTCATAGCAATTTGTACAAGATGATTTCTATCATTTACAAAAGCATCAGTTGGCCGCACAAGATAATCATATTTGGTTTTCCCATATTTTAATAACATGGAATTAGTTTCTTCCCAAATATCAATCACATCATCACCTGTAAATATATTTCCAGTCATAAGCTGGGGAACAGCAAGAGTTGACATAAAATTACAACCAGACTTCGAAATAATTTTAAGATTTTCTATAATCTCAAAATCTAAGTTAGTAGCATTAACATTATGTTGCCCAAGTAATTTATCCAAAAAAGGATTATCCTTTGTCAACTTAAATAACGATGTAACAGAACCATCGGAATTATTTATTTCAAATCTATATTTATCATACAATTCATGTGCATTTTTAGTTTCATTTCCATGGCTGGTGACCAGATCATTAAACTTTCCAAGAAGTACTTCAGGAATTGCATAATCAGATGGAGCTTTATTGAATCCAAGATCTACACCATATTTTTGCGCAAGCACAAGGTCTGCTGTATTATTATATCGCCAGCTAAAGATTTCATCATTAACTTTTTTTCCGGAAGCCTCCATAAAATCATACATATTAAGTTTATGCCCCTTATAATCAGTAGGCCAAGAATAATTTTTGAAATCACCCTTGGGATTTAACGGCTTCAGTCCAGAATCAATCATCAATTTTTGTGCCGCGAGAATCTGTTCATCGGAAAAAAGGCAATACGGTAGATTGCTTGAATTGTTAATAATATTTAAAAGCCCAGTTTCTATTCCTTTTGCGCCCAATGTTTTTTCAGTAATGTATTTTGTATGAGTACCATCACTATTAATGTAATATCCATTTTCATCAACAAGGTATCCCTGTCCATCATTTATAATCTGCCCTCCCCATGTCATACGCCAGAAATCTTCTGAGGTATCATAATTCTGATATACATATCTGGCATATTCCATAAGATCTTTATTATTATTTAATATAGATAGTGCATTTATATCATTCAATAAAATTTCATTTGAAGAAATATATTTTGCAACATCATTCCGATAAAGAGAATCATTTGCCAGAGATTCCACAAAAGCACTATGACTTGCGACACTGAGTATTGTTTCAGCAATCTGACCAAGTTCCCCATCTCTTAAACCATTTCTTTCGGCTTCATGCTGCAAGACAATACCCAAAGCCATATAGCTTTCATCATCCAGTTCATTGCCAAGCATAATTATTTTTTTCCCATTTTCCAGGACGGATTTTGCTACATACTCTTCTTGTACTCCATCATTTCTCATAAGCACAGTATTGTTGTCAAGAATATCTTCAAGCTGTTTTCTTGCATTTTCATTTCCAAAACCATAATCCAATCTTAAGGCAGATGCGATTGTTTCATTGCCAGCAGAATACCTTTCAATTCTATTGTTTTTTTCAATATTTTTTAGCCCTTCAATCGAACTCATGATTCTGTTAATGCTGAAATTCTTTCCATTCATGCCGATATGACTTTTAATTCCATCATTACCAATTTCAACTTCCCAAAGACCTGTTCCTTTCAACGAAGCAATATTCAATGTAGTTTCACCATTATAGACAAGCTCAAACAGAGATGATGCACTGTCTCCAATAAAAGAATCAAAATTGCCTATATCAGATACATTGCTTGTACTATACCCTCTTACTTTTATTGCATTCATTCCTAAATTCAATTCATCGAGACCCGATGAAACAGAACCAGATGTCATGCTTGATAGGATTTTTCCATAGCTTTCTTTATCCAATATAGAATCCTTTGCCCTAAATATGTTTCCATCATTCATTATCAAAGCATTTGCTGCAATTCCAAATGTAGTTTTACCGCCTTCAAACATGGTCTTCGCTCCAATTCGTCCACCTGCAGAACCAATTTTAGAAATCTTATCTCCAATTCCTGCTGTTGCTATTCCAACAGCATTGGATACCGCAGAAGCTGCAAGAGACTTCCCTACTTCATAAGGAGTTTTATATCCACCAGCAACATCCATTCCTGCAAAAGCAGTTTCATTGGATAAAGTTATTGCACTGGATAATGCGGCTGCAGTATAAACAGAAGCTCCTGCAGAAAGCACTCCACATGAAACGGCAGATGCGGCCACTGCAGCAGCAATTGTTGAAGTGGTTCTCAAGGTAGGTGCCCAGGACGCATCGAATATTTTCTGATCCCATGCAGGCTTTTCAAATTCTGCCCATGCAGCGTTGGCTTCAAGATTATTCCATTGTAAATCCATCAAGATTAAGGTGATTTCTCCTTTATTATTGAATGTAAAACTATTTTCTTTTCTATCCCTGCGGATATCCACATTGGATTTTAATACAGGAACATCACCCAAATGCCTAGTGAAACATCCATCTTCATTCTCTGATCCAAAGACCTGTTTTTCCCACATAGAATATTCGTTTGAAGCCTTTGTCATTAAATCCTTAATGGCTTCATCACACAATCCATTGAGTCCAGAAAGATTGATGCTGTAATCAACTGGATCTATATAAAAATCCTTATACATATGAATACTTTGATTTTGATATAGCACCTTGAATAAAGTACAGCCATCAGTTACCTTTCTTTCTATTTCATTCCCATTGACAGAATATCCGTTGTTGCGGACAAGCTCTATCTCCCATTCTTTTTGAGCTCTGTTCAATTCCTTTATCTTGGCAATTCCTTCATTTTTTTTGTTTTCAATAACTTCAAATGCTTTATAGGCAGCCTGTTTTGATGCAAGTTTTTTTTGCTCAGAAAGAATTTCATTCTTAATTTCATCAACCTTTATCAGATCATCATCAGCAATATGATTAACATTGAAGCTTCCTCTAATAAAATCCCCACCATGCAGTGATTCAAGTATTAGAGAAATGCGTTCACTGCTTTCTTCTAATGAATACCCTTCGTAAAATGCATTAGCCCATGAACTTTCAACTGCAATATCGAATGCCTTTAGGGTTTGTTCCAAATAATTCCTTGAAATGTATTTCTGTCGATCAGATAAAAATGTATTATAGTTATAGTTCCACTCCTCTCTTTTAGCATTACATTCATTTTCAAAATTCAAAATCCATGTGTTATATTCCTGATTGATTTTCTCCTCTGCTTTTTTCCAATGATCCAAGGAATATTCTTCTATGCTACATATCTCTCTATACCTTTCTGACAGATTTTTTTCCAGCGCAAGAACCGTCTCATTAAGTTCATTTGCGTAATTTTCATACTGACTGGCAGAGCTTCTATTGCCAGCATAGAAATTTATTGAATTAACAGATTCGAGAAAATCATCCCAAAAGTATTCCATAGGACCATTTAGATTTATTTTACGAATAGCACCCAAACCTAAGGCTTCATACATATCCATAAGTGAAAACAATATGCTTTCTTCTGAATTTACAGCGCAAAGCACATCATCATATGCAGTACCTCTTTCTTTTTCAATCAAACTTTTAACATATGATAAAGCGGCTACGACATCATCAAATATATTTGTTTCGGTGTAATACTCAATTATTGAATGAATTTCATTATCATCGATTCCATAGGTTTGAGCCGCTACCCTTGTTAAAACCTTTGAAAAATCATCCACATTAAATTTTCCATTAACAATGTCATCCTCATTGTAAAGCAGTCTATTAAGCTGGATGTTTTCATTTTTTTCCTTATTTACTTGTGCAACGTATTTAGAATTTGCCGACATAAGCTTTTGCTTTACATCCATCATGTTATTGTAAATCTGGTCTCTAAGATCATCCACTTCTTCCATACAGGCTTCTGCAAGCTTACCGTCACTGTCCATTATTCGATTTCCAAAAAAACCTGGAAAAAAACTATGATCATCCATTTTATCTTCATATTTGTCAGAAAGCTTTTTAAAGGCAGTATACTGGAGCGCATAGGTTTCCACCCGTTCGATGTTATGTCCGATCAAACTGTTGGAATCTCTGTATAGAATACATCTTGCAACATCTTGCTTCCAACCAGACCTTCCTTGTATCCGACCAATGGCTTCTTCCATTGTCTCTCTACGATAGGCGTTATAAAGTCCAATAGAACCAAGCTCATCACTTGGATCTACATACAAAACATATTTACTATTGTTTCGATTTAATGGATTAAGGTTCTGTCCATCAACATCATCAAGATAGCCATTGGAACTTATATAATACAATGCTGTCAATGCAACATCCTCAAAATATTTCCAGTCAGACATCATTCTGTTGGTCCATTCCACAAGATCAACTTCAGCTGAAGTGTAAGACTCAGTTTCTGAGAATCTGTTTTCCTTAAGCCGATTTGAAATGCTAAAAAATTCTTCGTAATATCCATCATCCTGTAAAGGTCCAGAACCACAGGACAGATCAAGATCTATCATATAGTTTCCATGTTCATCCCTGCCAATCTTAACCAATTCCGTCATTGTAGACTCTGGAGATTTTAGGTCAAAGACCAGATCCTTTCGCTTATTTAACGTTTCACATTCTGAAACAAGAATTTTCCTTTGCAAATCCTCAATTTGTTTAATTGTTTCTTCAAAAATATAAGTGCAGGCAATCAAATTTTCTTCTGCTTTTCTTAAAGAATTGATTTTGTTAATGGATGAATCAGATATTGCCATTTTATCTTCTGATTTTTCTTCAATCAACGAAAGATTATCTTTTGCATCCTTAAGTTCTCTTGATGCTTTCATTAAATTCTGCAATGCATCATTTTTTCCAAGATATATACTATTTCCATAATCAACGATTGCCTGGGCTTTCCTTACGTTCAGTCTTAGTTCTTCAAGATGAAGGTTTGCAGCATTCAAATCCTCAACTGCTTTAGAATGTTTCTCATTAAGCTCAGTCAATTCCTTTAATTTGCGACTGACAAATGCAAAATCGGTATTGTTTTCTTCTATATCTTTTACCAATGCATTCTTTTTTTCGAGATAAACAGCATACTCACCCCTGCTGTTTTCATTCAATTCTTCACAGGCAAGATTGAATTCTTCAAGAGCCTGTTTCAGGTTTTGATCAGAAGAAACAGCATTTTCCGTGAGATTTGTAGCACTAAGAGCATAATTATTGACAGCAAGAGCTATCTCGTATTCCTTCTGTTTTTCCTGAAGATGGAATTTTGATTTATTCAGTTCAATGGTAAAAGGATCAAGATAGTCTTCTAAAACTTTACCAGTGCTGGAAAGCATCTGATTTCGCAATGCATTTTCCGTTTCCTTGCAATTTATAATGCCATCAAGAAAATATATGAGATCATTTTCGCTTGACCGAAATTCTTCAATGTCACCTCCATTTTTTTTGATAAAATCATTCAGCTTGCCGTCGACCTGCTTAACTTGAGTCTTTATTTTAGAAACATAGGAGGAATCAATTTTACCAATATCAATTGATCCGTTACTTAAAAAGGATTGGAGTTCATCACAATTTTTAGAAAAACTATATAGTTCCCAATAGTCACAAAGCAGTAAATATTGATTTCGCCAGAGCAACATCCAAGTGTTGCCATAATCTCTGTAGTCTGAGAGCAGATTCCTTACTTTGCCATAAGTCTCCTTTTGAGATGAAAAAATCTCATAAGCTGCAAGGTTTTGTTTTTTTAGAAATTCATCGTATTCCAAAAGTTTTTCACTTACTTCCTGAACATAAATTTCTTCCATGGAAATCATATCAAGCCTTGCAGTTTCAACACGGCTTGAAATTTCTTTTTTCCAGTTTTCTTTTCTTGAAAGGAATTCATTATAGGCGGATTCCCATTTTTCCATACCAGACGAAAAAGAATTCTGGACATTTTCTTCCCAAAGAATTTTACTTTCAAGGAATTTATTTTCCGCTTCTTCCCATGTTAAAAGAGCCTTGTCCATTTCGTTTTCAAACTTATTAACCCAATCATCAGCTTTTATTTTTTCAATTTCTTTTTCATCAACAAAAGGATTCATATCTAGACCGAAAATCAAGCTGTCAATTATCCGATTAGTCTTTTCTTCGGCCTTGTCTGCAAGATCCAATGCGATGCTTGATGCGTGATCAGTTTCAGATAGAACTTTAAGCGATTCTCTGTCAAAAAGTTCATTTAAGACAAGCTTTCTTTCAAAGGAATCAGATAGCTTCTGCACTTCACTCAACCAGGCACTATCATAATCCTTTCCAAAATCCCTTATATAACCATCGACAAGTTCTTTTGCCGCATCATTCCATTCTTTTTTTGCATCTTCAGCTGTAATTGCGGCGCCTCTGTTTTTTTCCTGAAGCCTAGATGAAAGTAGCTCAAGCTCTTTCCTTACGATTACATAAAATTCTGCATATCTATCCTCATTGAGTTTTTGCTGAAGAAATTTTTCATATCTAGCCTCCACTTGAGTACTGAAATATTGAAGAACTTCTTCCCTTGAAATATTTTTTTCTTCTGAAGGAACATAGAATTTTTCCCATTCACAAAGGGCAATCTGAATTCCCTCATTTGCCATATCTCG
Source organism: Treponema sp. (assembly GCF_045641405.1). GTDB lineage: Bacteria > Spirochaetota > Spirochaetia > Treponematales > Treponemataceae > Treponema_D. Next base: position 10,553 of record NZ_JAZUGX010000012.1, on the reverse strand, counting down.
CCATCTAGAATTTTCCTTAAGTAAATCAGCACGCTCAAGATATTGTTCAAGACGAACTTTTCCTTTACTTATTCCAGAATCCAGTCCAAAATCAATTTGCTGGGAAGCTGCAAAAGTGTAAGAATAAACTATATAAAACAAAAAAATAAATGGCTTGAAAATGTTTTTATTCATGCCTCAAAAGTAAGAAAATAATTAGCCTTAGTCCACAAAAAAAAGGAACTGAAGTAAAAAAAATAAAAAAAACCTGTCAGTCTTATGTTAAAAACTAACAGGTTTTATAAGAAAGTATTCATTCATTCCCCATTTTGAGGAACGCATCTTGTTGACCTATGAAAAACAATTCATGGCAAGCAAAAATTCAATCGATTACTTATACAAAGGTGAAAGCTGTTCAACAAGCTTTGTGTATTCCTTGTATGCCTCATTGTATTTTGCAACATTTTCAGCGATTGGATCTGCGTTCTTTGATTCGTCAAGCTTGATGTGTTCTGCACAGAGGGCCGCAATGTCAGACTTTCCATTCATGCTCTGAAGGCACCACAAAGCCTGAACTGCTCCACCAAGAGCTGCAGCTTCATCAAGAGCAGGAACACGGATTGGAAGATTCATGACATCTGCTGCAATCTGACGCCAGAGTGCTGACTTTGAACCACCACCAATAAGACGGATTTCCTTTGGCTGAAAACCAAGCTTGCGGAATGCATCAAGACCACCGCGCATTGCAAACACAGAAGATTCCATTGCGGCACGGCAGATGTTTTCGCGGCTTGTATTAGCTGTTGTCATGCCAGTGATGCTTGCACGACCGTTTGGAAGGTTTGGAGTTCTTTCACCGTTGAAGAATGGAATTACAAGAACTCCTTCTGATCCGCATGGAGCCTTAGATGCAACTCCATCAAGTTCCTTTACTTCAAGTCCGAAAAGACCACGGATGAATTCTGTAGAAACTGTACAGTTCATTGTACAAAGAAGTGGAAGCCATCCGCCTGTAGAAGAACAGAAACCAGAAAGACCGTTTGCAGGGTCAGCGATCGGCTTGTCTGAATATCCATAAAGTGTACCAGATGTACCCATAGACATTGTAAGGAAGCCGTCTGCAACAGTACCTGTACCGACAGCACCCATCATGTTGTCTCCACCACCAGCAGAAACTGGAATGCCTTCTGGAATGCCATAAGCCTTTGCAGCTTCAGCAGAAACTTTTCCTGCAGCTTCATGTGCTTTAATGAGCTTTGGAAGCTTGTCCATCAATGAAGGATCGATGATGTCGCAGATTTTCTTTGACCAGTAGCGGTTCTTTGAATCGAACAATGCTGTTCCAGATGAATCACCGTATTCCATTACGTATTCACCAGTAAGCTTCCAGTTAAGATAATCGTGTGGAAGCATGATGTATGTGAGTGCCTTGAATACATCAGGCTTATTTCTCTTAAGCCAGAGGATCTTTGGAGCTGTAAAACCTGTAAGCATAAGGTTTCCAAGGGCATCTACTACGGCAGCATCGCCACCTGCAGCTTCTGTAATAATCTTGCATTCTTCTGCTGTTGATGTATCGCACCAAAGCTTGATGTTATACAAAGGCTTTCCATCCTTATCAAGAGGAACAAAACCGTGCTGCTGTCCAGAAACACCGATAGCTTCGATTGTCTTTTTGTTTTCTGCAGAAAGCTTTCCGAAACAAACTTCAAGTCCCTTGTCGAACCATTCAGTTGTCTGCTCGCGGGTTCCGTCTGCTTCTGAAATCAAATCCATTGGGCACGAAGCCTTTTCAATGATTTCCTTTTTTTCGTAATCATAGATTACGACTTTCATACTCTGTGTTCCAAGGTCGATACCAGCAACAGTTTTCATAGAATTCCTCCAAAATGGAAATATATATAGTAGAAATTTAATATTTAGATTATATACCCTAAACCACAGAATGGCAACCGGTTGCCAAAATAAATAAAAAAACTAAGCATCCGTTATTCCCCCAACAACGGGGACAGACCCCTAAAAACAGTAAAACCTGATGCATTCTGCACCAGGTTTTTAATCGGCGAAAAAAAGGCAAAAATTACTTTCTCTGACCAGAAAGTTCGATGTAGATCTGATCTGCAAGACCAAAAGAAGAATTCTTTGTCATTGCTTCTGCCATGTTGTCATACATCATGTCGTCGTACATCTTGCGGGCGTATTCATTGTTTTCACCTGAAAGACTTGTATGCTGTATGGTATTCCTCATGCTTGAAAGCATCATTTTTACCATATAATTTTCCATTTCCATGGACTGTGCATAAAGATCGGAAGTCTTGTCGATCGTAGGAGTTTTTCCGTTAGATCCCTTTACATTTGCCGCAAGACCTTTAGGAGCAGCATTCTTGTCAGCTTCGCTTGTAAATGCTCCGTAGAATCCCTGTGTATAATCGCCATTCAACCTGTGATTTTTAGCAATCTGGCTTGAAGAAACACCAGAAACAGTATTTCCCTTCTTTTCGGCAAGTCCCATGGCAGTATTTCGCTGCATTTCCTTAACCAATTCTGAAAATTTCACTGCTTCTTTCTGAAGGTTTGAAGAATCCCTTGCTGCAGTTGCATCACCAAGAGTTCCTGTAACAGCCATTCCTGAAATACCCTTTACGCCCATAAATATACCACCTTATGTAAAATTTTCGGCAAACCTGATGAATTTCTTAGAAAAATTTGTTAAACTTTGCGACATGTCAGAAAATTCAGCAGAAAATCCATTGGGATATGAAAAAATTTCAGTACTCTTAAGAAAATTCGCAGTTCCAGGCATCATAGCAATGCTTGTAAACTCCATATATAACATTGTAGACCAGATTTTCATCGGACAAGGCGTCGGATATCTTGGAAACGCTGCAACAAACGTTGCTTTTCCAGTTACAGTAATTGCAGTTGCCGTTTTTCTTTCTCTTGGAGTCGGTGGCGCAACACGATACTCCATTTATCTTGGTGAAAAAAGAACTGAAGATGCAGCAAAAGTTGTAGGAATTGCCGTTACCGCAGCCGTTGCTTTCGGAATCTTCTATGCAGCCGTTGTTTTCATTTTCCTTAAGCAGATGCTTTATGCCTTTGGCGCAACAGATGAAATCTTCAAATACGCATACCAGTACACAAGCATCACCAACATTGGACTTCCTTTCATCGTTGTCATGAATGTAATCAGCCACATTGCCATGGCAGACGGTTCTCCAAAATATTCCATGATATGCATGGTAACTGGCGGAATAATCAATACAATCCTTGATCCAATCTTTATCTTTGTATTCCACCTTGGAGTTGCAGGTGCTGCATGGGCTACAGTCATTGCACAGATAATTTCCTTTGCAATCTGCGTTGCATACCTGAAACGCTTTAAACGCGTAACACTTAAAAAAGAATATTTCAGACTGAACCTGAAGCAGACTCTGGTCACCATCAAATACGGAATGTCTCAGGGCCTTACACAGTGCGCCATGTGCCTTGTAATGGTCTGCATGAACAGAACCATGGTTCACTACGGCGCCCTTTCCATCTACGGAGCTGAAATTCCTTTGGCATCAAGCGGAATCGTAATGAAGGTAAATGCCATCGTCATTGCTGTCCTCATCGGAATCAGCCAGGGAATGCAGCCAATCATCGGTTTCAATTACGGAGCAAGGCAATACGACCGTGTAAAGAAAACTTATTTCCTTGCCATAGAATGCGAACTTGCAATCACAATCCTTGCAGTAATCTGCTTTCAGCTATTCCCAGAATACATACTTTCCATATTCGGTAAGGAAGACGGGCTCTACGTGGAATTCTCGGTAAAGTTCATGAAGTGTTTCCTCTGTGCCCTTCCGCTAGGTGCAGTCCAGATGCTTTCGTCAAACCTATTTGCTTCCATCGGCAAATCCGTAAAGGGTGCACTACTTTCTTTGACAAGACAGGTAATCTTCTTTATCCCGATTCTTTTTGTCCTTCCAATGATCTATGGAATCAATGGACTTTTCTGGGTTGGACCAACAGCTGATGTACTTGCCTTCGTTACTGCCATTGCCTGTGTCATCCATGAATTCAGGCATTCAGATTTAAGCGGAAAAAAAATTACACCATCATTTAACGCTTAAAACAAATGCAGGCAATTTTCACTCAGAATGATTTCTACATTGAACTGAACGCCTTTGATCCAGATTCTGATGTGGAGATCAAGAACAAATTTGACTCAAATAAATTCAAAGCCCTCTATGATTTAGGATGGACAGAACGGCCACTGGATTCAGACTGCTCATATATTTTCCTCTGGCAGATTTCCGATGTATTTTTAAAGGCATTAAGTTCTGCAAGTGAAATTGAATTCCAGCGCGAAAACCTTAAAATGGATTTATCTGCAGAACAGTACCTTTACCTTGCAGAATGCGTACCGTTTTCAGTCGGAAGTGAATTCGTTGATTCAGAATGGCTTGAAGGGGTTGTCAGAAACCTTCTTAAAGTTTTCAAGGCCGAAATAGCAGAATACGACGGAACCGTAGAAAAATATTTTTCAGAAAAAACGCAAAGCCTCCACACGCCAGAACGCATTTTCTTTCATCTTGTGGAAAACAAGGCCAAGACTGAACAGGAGCAGATTGATTTTCCCTTTGCATTCATTGCAACTTATGCTGTCCAGAATCCAGACAAAACAGTAACTCACAAACCGTTGAAGTTTGCCCTGGCAGAATACAAGGACAACAAAGACAAGCTGCTTGCCCTTCTTGCCTGCCTGAACAAAGCTGCAGACGTTTCAAAATTCGTAGACGAAATTGTTGAAAGCGGCGAGATATTTCATACACTTAAACTTACACCACAGGAAACCTACAGTTTTCTAAAGGCAATCCCTGAAATCGAAGCCACAGGAATTCTTTGCCGCATCCCGATCTGGTGGAAGAAAAAGTCCGCCAGCATCAGGCTAAACATAAAACTTGGTGAAAAATCACAGAAGTTCATAGGATTCCAGACAGTACTTTCCGTAAAACCTGAATTTGTACTTGACGGTGAAGTAATTACAGTTGAAGAAGTTGAAAGCCTCCTGGAAATGACAGAAGGACTTGCCCTCCTTAAAGGCAAATGGGTTGAGGTAAACAAGGACAAGCTTGCTGCCCTTCTTGCAGAATTCCAGCGCATAATGGAAAGCGACCAGAAAATTTCACTCCTTGATGCCCTCCACGGAAACATTTTTGACAAGGACAAAAAACAAAAAGACGAGGAATCAGAAGAACGAAAAGAAGTAAATGTTGATGGCGACATAATCATTACCAACGGAGACTGGCTAAAGACATTCCTGAGCAACATGAGGGCCGCCGCAACAAATGAAGACATTGAAGTCCCTGAGAATGTAAATGCAACATTGAGGCCATACCAGAAAGCAGGATACAGTTGGCTTGCAGGCATGTACAGATACGGTTTCGGAGCCTGTCTTGCAGACGACATGGGCCTTGGAAAAACTTTGCAGACCCTTACCTTCATGGAATCAATCCGTAGCGGCAAAGGCGGATCAAAGAAAAAAATCCTTTTGATTGTACCTGCTTCTTTGATCGGCAACTGGCAGGCTGAATCAAAAAAATTTACACCGCTCATAACAATAAAAGTACTCCACGGAAAACCTGCGGCAAAGCTGCAGGCGGAAGCTGTTAGCGATTTGCAATTTCTCAACATTACAACATACGGAATGGCAACAAAAATTCCAGCCCTTCAGATGGTAAACTGGGACTGTATAATTTTGGATGAGGCACAGGCAATCAAAAATCCAGCCTCCAAGCAGACCCAAATCATCAAGAAAATTCCTGCCGAAAAAAAGATTGCAATGACCGGTACGCCAATTGAAAACAACCTGACAAACCTATGGTCAATCTTTGATTTTGCAAACAAAGGCCTTCTTGGTTCTTCCTCTGAATTCAAAAAATTCCAGACGGAGCTCAACGAAAATCCAGAAAAGAACACAAAACTCCGAGCCATGATTGCGCCGTTCTTTTTGCGCCGATTAAAGACAGACAAGAGAATCATTTCCGATCTTCCAGAAAAAATCGAGACAACGGACTACATTACCCTCAACAAAAAACAAAAAACTTTATATACAAAAGCTGTTGATGATTTTACCAAACGTCTTGAAAAAATCGGAGATGAAGAAGACCGAGATCCTGTTAAAAGAAATGGCCTCATGTTCGAAGTTCTTATCCGTCTTAAGCAGATCTGCAACCATCCAGACCAGTATCTGGGACAGGAAGAATTTGCACCAAGTGGCAGCGGCAAATTTGAAATGATACAGGAAATCTGCGAAACCATTTACGAAAAGCGCGAAAGAGTTCTTGTATTTACTCAGTTCAAGGAAATGATAGAGCCTCTCGAAAAATTCCTTGAAGGTATTTTCCACGCAAAAGGTTTAACCATTGACGGAAGTACAAAGGCAACTACCAGAACAGAATATGTTCAGAAATTCAACGGTGATGAATACATTCCATTCATGGTACTGTCGCTTAAAGCCGCTGGAGTTGGACTTAATCTTGTAAAGGCAAACCATGTAATTCACTTTGACCGCTGGTGGAATCCAGCCATAGAAGCACAGGCAACAGACAGAGCATTCCGCATCGGGCAGAAGAAAAACGTATTCGTGCACAAATTTGTCTGCAAGGACACTATCGAAGAAAAGATCAACGAAATGCTCATATCAAAGACACGGCTTGCAAAAAGCGTAATCGGCGGAATCGGAGACACGGGAGAAAACCTCCTTACAAAAATGTCCGACCACGAACTCATTGAAGCCTTGAGGATGGAATAGTTTATGGCATACTATGATGATTACGAATACGATTATGAAAGATACAATTTCAACAAGCCAAAATACGAAAGCGTGGCAGATAGAAAAAACAAGGCTGAAGAATATGTAAAAAAAATGGCTGCAAAGGGAATTGTCTTTAATCCCGTTGTAATTGCCGGAAACAAGATTGCGGAAAAATGGTGGGGCCTCATGTGGTGCAAAAACCTTGAACGCTACTCTGACTACGCAAACCGCCTTCCACGCGGGAAAAGCTACTGCAAGAATGGAAACGTAATAGACCTTAAGATTGAAGCGGGAAAAATCCAGGCCCTTGTAATGGGTACTGCAAAAAAGCCTTATATTCTTGAAATTGAAATCGATCCGATCAACGAAGTAAAGGCTGTGGACATATCATGGCAGTGTTCCAAAAAAATTCACAATGTAGAAAGCCTTGTAAAGGGAGAATTTCCACCTGAAATGGAAGACCTTTTCTTTCAGGAAGACGGACTTTTTCCATCACCAAAGGAAATTCATTTTTTCTGCATGTGCCCAGACAGCGCCAAGATGTGCAAGCATGTTGCTTCGGTTTTATATGCTGTAGGAGCAAAACTTGACGACGATCCCCTCCTCTTTTTTAAGCTTAGGGGAATCGACATGAACAGCCTTGTTGCAAAAGCCATAGACAACAGGCTGGAAAATCTTCTGGCAAATGCAGAAAACATCACTTCACGCGTCTATGACGATGCCGATGTTGAAAATCTCTTTGGGCTTTAATCGTTAATTTCAGTGAAGCACAACCTCAAAAATTGTTCCGCCAAGGAGAACAATGCTAAAAAGATAGCAGAGGATGTCACGGGCCTTGTATCCGTAATTCTTAAGACAGCTGCCATTCTTTCTGAATTTGAATCCGCGCAAATCTGCGGCAATGGCAAGGCTCTGGGTTTTTCGTACGGAAGAGACAAGCAAAGGTGCACACAATGGAAGGATCAATGCAACTTTCTTGAAGGGATTTTTTGTATCAAGCTCGATTCCACGGGAAGTCTGAGCTTCCATGATTCCGGCCATTTCAGATGCAAAAACCGGAATGAAGCGGATTGCCGTAGTCATGGTAAAGGCATACTTGAACGGAATGTGAAGCTTTTCAACAAGGGAATTTGAAAGGTCACCAAGTTTTGTAACGCTGAGCATAAGAGCCAAAGGAAGCGTTGCACAGCTCAGGCGCATTACAAGGCGGAAGGCATTCATCACGCCGTTGTCGGTAATCTTGATGAACTTGTATTCATAAATCACATTTCCAGACCTGATGCAAAGAACCTGAAGGATGAAAAGAAAAATTGAAATCTTTATGAGTCCTTTAAGCAAAGTAAAAGTTCTGGTGTAGATTCCGCACATGAGGCCTATGACAACATCAAGCACAAGAAGCCCCATGAGAATATAAACATTGCTTGAAACAAAACAGCTGATACAGATTGCAAAAGCAAAAAACAATTTTGTAATTGGATTCATCCTGTGGAATATTGAATCACCGGAAATATAATCTAACAATCCCTTCATTTTATTCTCCGTCAAACTGTTTTAAACCCAAAGAATTTTCTTCCATGATTGGAACAAGATCCTTTGGATATCCATCGGCAACGATAGATCCCTTTGCAACTACAACCATGCGCTTTGCAAAATCACGAACAAGTTCCATGTCGTGGCAAACCATGATTACAGTAGTACCCTTTTCATTGAGTTCCTTAACTGCATTCATAAGGTCCATGCATTCCTTGTAATCAAGGCCGGTCGTAGGCTCATCAAGAATCATCACTTCAGGCTGAACTGCAATGATGGAAGCCAATGCAAGCTGCTGACGCTGTCCGCGGCTCAAGGCAAAAGGTGCCATGGCAGGATCAAATCCAAAGCGCTCAACAATTTCCTTTGCCCTCTTTTCGACATCAGACATTTTAAGGGCCTTTAGTCCAAAGGCAATTTCATCCTGGATCGTATAGCAGCAAAGCTGTCTGTCAGGATTCTGGAAAAGGAAACCGATGTGGCGTGCAAGGATGCTGTTCTTTGTCTTTTTGCTTTCAAGACCACAGATTTTAATGCTTCCACTGCCAGGCTTAAGGATTCCGCCTATGAGTTTGCTCAAGGTAGATTTTCCAGATCCGTTTTCACCGGTCAAAGCAAGGAAGTCACCTTTGTAAACCTTGAAATCAATGTCCTTGATGAGATAGTTTACATCGTAGCCAAAAGACATTTTTTCAACTTCAACAATCGGTTCTGCTTCAGTTGAATATTTTGTGTATTCCACTTTTTCTGAAGATGAAACTTTTGTATCGGCACCGTCAATTTTCTTTTTTGAATCAGCAACAATCTGGTCAAGGATTTTGCCGACGCGCTCATGGTTCAGCCCAAGATCGGCAAGTTCATCACGATGGGAAAGAACTTCTTCTACAGTTCCGTGGAATGTAAGTTCACCGTGCTTCAATACGGCAAGTTTTTTTGCATACTCGCAAAGAAGGCGGATTTTCTGTTCTATAACGATAACCGTAAGTCCGTACTTTTCATTGAGTTCCCTAATGATGCGGAAAATATTTCGGCTTGCTGCAGGATCAAGTTCTCCCGTAGGCTCGTCAAGGACAAGGATTTTTGGGCGCAGGGCAAGAATAGCGGCAATTGCAACCTTCTGTTTTTGTCCTCCGCTCAAACTTGAAATGTCACGCTCACGCAGGAATTCTATGTTCATTTCCTTAAGCACCCACTCAAGGCGTTCATAGATTTCCTGCTTTTCAAAACCAAAGTTTTCCATACCAAAAAGGATTTCATCTTCTACAGTTGCAGAAGTCATCTGGCTGTCAATGTCCTGAAATACCGAACCGATTTCCAGGGCAAGCTGGCATGGATCAGTGTCAAAAACATCCTTGTCATTTACAAGAACTTTTCCGTAATAATCACCCTTGTAGTGATGTGGAATTATTCCGTTGATGGCATAGGATAATGTTGTCTTGCCCGCACCGCTTGAACCGATGATTCCAAGGAATTCACCATCTTCAACTTCCAGATTTATTTTTGAAAGTGCCTTTTCCTTTGCGTCTACGTATGAAAAACTGAGGTTCTGAATCTTGATCATTTCAATGTTGCCTTAAGTGGATAGTAAAGTACCTGTACGATGATTGCGTTGAACAAAGCTGTAAACCCAACGATAGGAACAAATGCTGCAAGAGCGGCAGGATCAGACTTGATTACAACAAGAAGGAATGTTGCATAGATTCCACCGGAAACAACAGTGCTTACAAATGTTGCAACAGCTGGCATGATTTCAACCTTACCGAGCTTTGGCATTGGAACCTTAACAAGAAGGCACATTACAAGAGCACCAAAGAATTCAGAAAGGAAGTTGAGCCATGGAGTTCCAGGGAAGAACTGGCAGATAGCACCTGCAAGAATACCGATAATGATGGCCTCAAATACGCGTGGTCTGATGAGAACAATTGCCATACAGTACATGGCGATGATGAAGTTAGGCTTCATACCAAAGAAGTTTACAAAGCTTCCTACAAAGAATTTAAGTACTGCACCTGCTGCAAGCAAAATTGCGATGAGTACAAGTTCGCGAATAGAAAGGCCTTTCTTTTCTTCACCCTTCATTACTCTCTTTTCTTCATTTTCATTCTGAATTTCTTCTGACATAAATACCTCCGAAACCTTACGTTTCTATTGATAGTAACATCATACATCAGAATTACAACCTTGTCAAATTGTTTCTATCTGTAGAAACAGAATAATTCATAATTCATAATTCATAATT
>NZ_JAZUGX010000011.1:0-51453 GCF_045641405.1 Treponema sp. | reverse complement strand
ATTAAATCTGGAATTGATTTTCAGGTCGGCCAAAGAACTTGACCGATTCATTTTGCTGACATATTTAAGATTTGTCTTTTTTCCTTCCCTGTTCCTGTCGAAGAGCGACCGTCCTGTGCGACGGTGACGAAGAATATACATTCCATTTTAAATAATGTCAACTGAATTTACCGGTATTTTGAAGAATTTTCATGAATTTTTATAAATTTCTTGCCTTAATGGCGTTTTTGACTGAAAAGGCTTGAATTTGTTGGAAATCCTGGCATTTTCACATTGACAACATAGGGGTCTGTCCCCGTTAATTATGAATTATGAATTGTGAACTGGGAAGTATATCTGGATCGGGGGATTCTTTGGCGGCCTAGCCCCGGGTGAAGCGGAATGCGCGGAGCCCTGGCGAGCACATTGGAGCGCAAGACGGGTTTAGCAAAACCGGTGCGCTCCTGAAAAAAATCAGTAAGACCTATTCAGCCTCTGTATAATCTGCATTTTCTGCCGATTCTTCTTCAACTTTTTTTGCTTTCTTGTTTTTCTTTTCCTTTTTTGACTTCGTTGTCTGTTTTTCGTCTACTTCATCAGAAGCTTCATCATACTCTTCGACTGATTTGTCTGCGTCTGCCTCCTGATACTCGTCATCCTCCGGCATATCAACAACAAGAGAAGACAAGGCATTCCCTATCTGAGATTCTTCCATGGCAGAAAGAAGTTCCTTTAACTGAGCTCTTGTGAAATAGAGGATATTTCCAACATACTGAACAACAATATCACCTTTTTTTTCTTCCGCAACGGTCTGAGGAATCTTGATGGCAAAATACGGTGATTTTCCTACGAAAACATAACCGAACTGAAGTTTAGGATGTGCTACAGCTTTGTCGCTAATCATCTTCCATACAATCTTAGCTCTTGCTACACCGTATGCATTATTAAACTTTTTTCCCTTGCTAAGCTTTTTGCCTTCATAATCCTGAAAGTACTGGTCAGCGGCTTTACGAAGTGCTTCTCTTGCATCTTTGTCAAAACGAAGAGATTCCTTTGACGCAAGATCCGTCTTATATGCAATGCCAAGAGTTCCATCTTCACTGTACAGCTTTACGGCATAGTCTGTTGCCAGAAGCTGAGAACCAAAGGTTTTCTTTATCCTGAAAGTTCCTTCATCAATATCTAGTTCCTTGAACTTTCCGATCTTTTCTTCGTAAATCCTATCCTTGACGCTTTTCTTTGCTGAAACGCCAGCCAAGGCAACCGCTGCCAAAACAAATGCTGCAATAATTTTTTTCATTCCAATGCTCCAAATTTATTTTCAATAATTCTATTCCAAATCCAATGAATTGAGGAGTTTCTTAAGCTCTGCCAATTCAGCCTTGGTAAAAGTAACACCTTTCCCCATCTTGTTATGTTCAGGATCCCATGAGCGGATGTCATACTTTGCAGGACGTCCTCCCCATGAAACAAAATTCAGCTCAAGCTTCCATCCTGCCTTTGATTCTGAAAGAACCCCCAATTCCTTTTCGATTACTGGTGGCGTAAATTCTTCTGCCATGACGACCTCCGTTCATTACATAGAAACAACCAGTTTCAATCTGGTTACACAAAAGATATGCAATTCTAGAACAGATTGCAAGTTTTGTAAAACGAAAAGCAAATTCCCATTTAACAGCTTTCCTTTATTGCCGAAACTATATACATATAGTAGACTTTATTAATGCTATTATTCCAATAGGGAGGATACAATGATCAAAAGTAAATTGGTAATGCTTACAGCGATTTTTGCCGCAGCATCACTCTTCATGGTTTCCTGCGGTTCAAAGCCAGAACCAGAGCCAGCTCCAGTAGAAGATTCTGCTGACGAGACAAAGACTGAAGAAACAGCTACAGATGAGACACCTGCAGAAGAAGACACATCAAGCGAAGATGCAGATTCAACAGGCGGAATCGATTCAATCTGGGCTTCACTTGATTCAATGAGAAAAGATGCAATCGATGCAGGTGCAGACAAGGCAGCTCCAGATGCATTCAAGGCAGCAGAGGACGAATACAACAAGCTCAAGAACGGAAATGCATCAGAAGAAGAACTCCTTGCGCTCAAAGCCCGCTACGCAGCACTCAAGGCATTTGCAGACGCAAAGGCAAAGAAAGAGAAGATCGATTCACTCGGACTTGCTTCCTACAACCAGAAGGTTTACGACGAAGGAAGCGCTTTGATTGCAGAGCTTGATGGGGACAAGACCATTTCTTCCGCCGACTGGAGCGCAAAGGCAGTTGCCGCAAACACTTCAATGACAGTCGTACTTGAAACTGGACTCAGGGCAAAGGCAAGGGAAGAACGCGACGCAGCAGTAGCAGCACAGAAAAAGGCAAACAGCGTAAAATGCTACGTTTCTCGCAAGGCTGAATACGAAACATTCGTAAATGCATTCAAGGCTGGCGACCAGAACTTTGTTACAAAGAATCCTGAGGGTGCCCTTGAAAAGTACACAAAGGCAAAGGTTGGATTTGAAGGACTTTACACAGAAGTTTCCGAAGCAAGGGCAAAGGCACAGACTGCCATTGACGAAGCAAAGAAACGCGTCGCAGCATCAGAAAAGACCGCAGTCCAGGCTGACATCGAAAAACCTCTTGGAGATGAACCTGTAGAAGGCATCGAAGCAGCAGACACAAAGCTTCTTGAAGAAGACGATTATTCAGAATCAGCAAGCGCTGAAGTTGACCTTACAGCCGAAGAAGTTCCTGCAGAGGATCTTGTTGAAAAAATTGAAAACAAGGTCAATTCCGTTCTTGATACATTGGAGGCAAAATAATGAAAAAGATTATTACTTGTATTGCCGCTGCAGTGATAGCAGCATCAGCATTTGCCGCCAGCTACACAAACAACACATACCAGAAGCTTGCACGTGAATACACGATCAAGGCAGAAAAAGCACTTGACGCAGGCGAATATGCACTCGCTGAAGAATACGCAGCAAAGGCAAAGGAAAACGCAGATCTTTCCGACCAGTACATCAACCACATGCTTGCAAAGGAAAATGCTGAAAAGAACCTGAACCTTGCAAAGAACAGAGTTGCATATGTAGAAGGCATCCACGGAAAAGAAAACTATCCTATCGCCTACGAAGCAGCAACAAAAGCACTTGCACAGGCTGAAGCAGCTTTCGCAAAAGAAGACTGGGACAACGCAAACGCATACGCATTGCAGGTTCTCGACATCCTTGCTGAAGTAAAGGAAATCACTCCTCTTCCTAAGTACTATGTTGTTCGTCCATGGGCAACAGACAGGGACTGCTTCTGGAACATTTCGGGACGTCCTTATGTCTACAACAACCCATACCTTTGGGAAAACCTTTACGAAGCAAACAAACAGGCTCTTCCAAAGCCTAATGATCCAAACCTTATTCTTCCTGGCATGAAGATGGAAATTCCTTCTTTGACTGGCGAATACCGTGACGGAACATACAATCCTAAGACAGAATACGAACCATACAAGGGTCGCTAATTCAGAGTCCAGGAACTAAAAAGAAGCCTTCAGTTTTTGCTGAAGGCTTTTTCATTTTAAATCAATATTAATTTTCCATTACAAACTTCTTGCCATATAAAGGGCCGCTGCAGAACACATGAGGGCATGGGGATATTCTGCAGACCCCATTTTTTTAAGGACATCTTTCTTTGGAAGTTCCAGGTAATCAAGAAGTTCATCATGATCAAGTTCCTGTTTGCCGCTGAAAGTCAAACCGGTTGCAAGATAAACATGAAAATGATTAGCAAACAACGCAGGATTTGGATTCATGGAACCAAGGTGGACAAGACTCGATGCCGTTGCCCCTGTCTCTTCAAGGAGTTCGCGAGCGGCAGCCTGTTCTGGAGTTTCTCCTGCATCAATTACGCCGCCAGGAAATTCAATGCTGAGTCTTTCTTCTCCGTGACGGAACTGCTTTACCATCAGGAAGCTGTCATCCTTTTCCGCAATGACTATTACCCAGTCAGGGCATTCATTTACGATGTAGTCGCCTTCCACTCCTGAGGCACTTCTATTATGCCTTGATGTGACCGTGAACACAGGTGTCTTGCAGACTTCCTTTTTGCTCAACCTTGTCCACATCAATTCTTCGTCTTTTTTCATTTTACTTACTCTACTGTAACGGACTTTGCAAGATTGCGTGGCTTGTCAGGATCGATTCCACGGAGAACGGCACAGTAGTAGGCAAAAAGCTGAGTTGGAATTACAGTCAAAAGGCTTGAAAGGGTTGATGAACATTCAGGGATTTTGAACACTTCATCGGCTTTCCCTTCAAATGCTTTTTCATTCTGAGTGATTACAAGTACCGTAGCACCACGAGCCTTTACTTCAACCATGTTTGATCCGATTTTGTCGTAAAGTTCCGGCTCACTGGAAATTGCAACGACAAGGGTCTGAGGATCAATCAGGGCAATAGGACCGTGCTTCAATTCACCGGCGGCAAAAGCTTCCGAATGCATATAGGAAACTTCTTTAAGCTTGAGGGCACTTTCCAAGGACGTGGCGCTGTCAAACTGACGACCAATATAGAAAATTTTATCCTTGTTGAACTGCTTGGAAGCAAACTTCTGGATGATGTCCTTACCGTCAAGAATCTGCTGAACCTTTTCAGGCATTGTCTCAAGTTCGGCAAGAAGCCTTGATGCTTCATCATCACTCAAAGTTCCCCTGAGTTTTCCGGCCTTGATGGCAAGCATGTACATGCAGAGCACCTGGGTTGTATATGCTTTTGTTGAAGCAACGGCAATTTCAGGCCCCGCAAGTGTATAGATTACATCATCAGCTTCTCGGCTTACAGTTGAACCAACACAGTTTGTAATGGCAACAACCTTGAGACCGTTCTGTTTGGCAAGGCGAAGTGCGCTCAATGTATCTGCAGTTTCACCGGACTGAGAGACAACAATGAAAATATCATCCTTGTCCAGGATAGGATCACGATAGCGGAATTCTGAAGCAACATCGATATCAACCTTCATGCGTGCAATCTTTTCAAAGGCGTACTTTGCAACAACACCAGCATGGTAGGCAGTACCACAGGCAGTGATAACGACACGCTTTGCATTGCGCCATGACTCATCCATCTTGTTCTCTTCAAAATGAACATCGACAGACTTTCCAGACGAATCCTTAACGATGCGAGGACGCATGGTATCAGTAAGCCCCTTTGGCTGCTCGTGTATTTCCTTTATCATGAAATGAGGATAGCCACCCTTTTCTGCGGCTGCCATATCCCATGCTACATGGCTTGGTTCCTTAATGATTCTTTCACCTTCAAAATTAAAAAGATCAACATGATCAGCGTAAAGAACTGCAAGTTCCTTTTCACCCAGATAGTAAACATCACGGGTGTGCTCGAGAAGAGCTGGAACGTCAGATGCGATGAAGTTTTCTCCGTTGCCAATGCCGACAACAAGAGGACTTTCCTTGCGGCAACATATGATCCTGTCTGGAAAATCCTTGCAGATGACGCCAAGAGCATATGAACCTTCGAGAAGATGAATCACCTTAAGGACAGCCTTGAAAATATCTTTTTTTTCTTTATATGCTTTGTCTATGAGATGAACTACAACTTCTGTATCTGTCTGAGACTGGAACACTACGCCTTCAGCCTGAAGCTTCGCCTTGAGTTCAGCGTAGTTTTCTATTATTCCGTTATGAACGATGGAAATACTTCCGTCCATATTTGTATGAGGATGGCTGTTGGTATCACTAGGCTCTCCATGAGTAGCCCATCTGGTATGTCCTATACCGACATTTCCCTTTATGAAATCGGCAGTCCTTTCATAGATTGCCATTTCCTGCTTTTCGTATTCAGGATCCGTTTTCGATGCCGTAACAAGTTCACCAGTGATTCTTTCACCAAGATTCTTGAGGGCACCCTTTACCTTGCGAACCACGATCTCGTCAGCTGTATATACTGCAATTCCTGCGCTGTCGTAGCCACGATATTCAAGCTTCTTCAAAGCCTTGATTAAAATTGGTGTCGCATTTTTAGTTCCGATATATCCTACAATTCCACACATAGGTAAAAATATAACCTAAAGACACAATAAATAGAAGTATCATGCCATTCTTTATGGAATCTTCTTAATATGCTAAAATAATCAAGATGATACGAAGAACCATATTCACCGCATTCCTATTATTCTCATGCTTCGTAACGGCACCTCTGCTTCATGCCGCCACAATCAAGGATGCAGAAGCCAGAATTCAGACTATCGAAACCTACAAGCTGATACTAGCCTCGGGCAACAGCAGCTATGTTTTTACTCCAGAAGAAATCGCCACCATCAATGCCATGTATGCAGAACTGGAAAACGATGTGTATACCATTTCCACAAGAGACGGTTCCCTTAAGATGGATATTGGAGAATACAATATAGACAGGACTATGTGGCCAGTAAAACTTTCGGGTTCCTATTTTGAAAAGCACGTCACGATCAACAGGGACATTCCTCTTCTATATTCAACACTGATGGAAAGACGCTATGTTGCAGAGAAGGACATGGCTGACTATCAGAGAAGGGACTACGAATACTATGTGACTGAATATGAATCAAAGATAAGATCAGGGGAAGATGTTTTCTATGCAGAGATCCACTTTAAGATACAACGATGGAACAAGCCATCGCAATATCGATTCATGCCTGAAGATCTGGTTCTTTATAAGATTGCAAAGCAGGATAGAATCATAGACACGGCAAACGACCTGACTCCTGTCATCTGGTCTTACAAACCAGAAATTGAATACAGGACAAAAAAGGAAATTGAATCAGACATCCAGAAGACCAAAAGGATTCTCTATGCTGAATCAAGGCAGTCATCGAAGGACAATGAACCTGAACCAGAAACAGAAGAGGATGAGTACAAGGGAAGACGCGCCATCTATTTTTCACTGGAAACATTCAAGGATAAATCAGATGATCCGAATTCTCCGTCAATCTCTACCATCAAGCTGAACAGCTTTGACGCAGCGTTGACTTTCGGAATCGGAAACTACGCCTTTGCAGGACTTGAACTTTGCTTTGACCTGAACGAACAGAAGAAACATACGGTCTATTCATTCGGCAGTCTCCTTGGCGGAAACATTGAGGTATTCAATTTTTTTAGACCCTACATCCAGACGGGCTTTGCTGTACGGACGGACGACAGGTTTATCTTCAAGGCAGGTTTAGGACTGGACATAAAAATTGGTCATCTTTTGATTACAGGCTCCTTCAACCATGTCTGGAACAATGCATTCTCATCTGACAAAGCAAATTCAATGGACAGAGAGGACAAGGCATACAACGCTTTTTCAACAGGCATTGGAATCACCTGGTGACAGAAGGACAAAGATCGGAAAGGACACATTCATTGCATCTTGGATTCCTCGAGAGGCACACATAGCGGCCATGGAGCAAAAGCCAATGATGGGCATGCAATCCAAATTCCTCAGGAACAATTTTCAGAAGATCTTTTTCAACTTCCAGCGGAGTTTTACCACCACTTAAGCCAAGACGATTTGCAACGCGAAACACATGGGTATCTACAGGCATGGTAGGCTTCTTGAACCAGACATTCAGCACGACATTTGCAGTTTTTCTTCCGACTCCAGGCAGAGTAACAAGCTCTTCAAGATTATCGGGAACAACAGAATTGAATTTTTCAACTAGAGCCTTGCTAAGCTCAATGACATGCTTTGATTTGTTCTGGTAAAGGCCGATGGGTTTTATATAAGGAATGAGTCTTTTCTGTCCAAGGGCAACCATTTTTTCAGGCGTATCTGCAACTTTAAAAAGATCTTTTGTCGCAAGGTTTACGCTCCTGTCAGTCGCCTGGGCAGAAAGAACCACCGCCACAAGCAGAGTATAGGCGGAGGTAAAATCAAGCTCAGGAAGAGGATTTGGATTCCCGTCCCTGAGTCTTTCAAATATTTCTTTTACTTCTTCTGAACGCATTTCTTGAGGGCTTCAACCTTGTCTGTCTGTTCCCAAGGGAATTCCTTGCGCCCAAAGTGACCGTAAGCTGCAGTTGCAGAATAGATTGGGCGCTTAAGGTTAAGTGTCTTAACGATTCCAGCTGGAGTACAGTCGAATACTTTCTTTACTGCTGCTTCGATATCTGCAACAGGATACTTTTCTGTTCCGAAAGTTTCGACCATGATCGAAACAGGATATGGAACGCCGATTGCATAGGCAAGCTGAACTTCTGCCCTGTCGGAAAGTTTTGCCGCAACAATGTTCTTTGCAATGTAGCGTGCCATGTATGCTGCAGAACGGTCAACCTTTGAAGGATCCTTTCCGCTGAAGGCACCGCCACCATGACGACCCATTCCACCGTATGTATCAACGATGATCTTGCGTCCTGTAAGGCCAGAGTCTCCATGTGGACCACCAGTTACAAAGCGGCCTGTAGGATTAACATAGAACTTTGTCTTTTTATCAAGGAGACCTGTTGGTTCAAGAACAGGCTTGATGATCTGTTCGATGATTGTCTTTTCGATTTCTGCATACTTTACTTCTGGTGCATGCTGATGGCTTACAACAACTGTATCGATGCGGACTGGCTTGAATCCTTCATATTCGATTGTAACCTGTGACTTTGCATCAGGACGAAGCCACTTGATCTTTCCGCTCTTACGAAGCTTTGCAGCCTTGAGGAGAATCTTGTGTGAATACATTACTGGAGCAGGCATAAGCTCTGGAGTTTCGTTGCATGCAAAACCGAACATCATGCCCTGGTCGCCTGCACCCTGCTGTCCCTTGAATTTCTTAAGACCTGTTCCGACAACACCCTGGTTGATGTCAGGTGACTGTGTGTGGATTGCATTGAGGACCGACATTGAATCGCAGTCAAGACCAAATTCAGCATCCGTATAGCCGATTTTTCTTGCTGTTTCGCGGGCAATCTTCTGGATATCGAGAGTTGCCTTTGTAGTGATTTCTCCGCCAACAAGAACCATGCCTGTCGTTGTAAAAGTTTCGCATGCTACATGGCTTTCTGGATCCTGACGAAGACATTCATCAAGAACTGCATCTGAAATCTGGTCGGCAACCTTGTCTGGGTGTCCTTCGCCAACTGATTCTGAAGTAAATAAATAGTGATTTTTTGAAACGATAGTACTCATATAGAGCCTCCTGTTTAGCAATTAGCGCCTGCAATTTGGATAAATCAGCGTCTAGAAATGTTAGGGAAAATATACCGAATTCTCCATTTTATAGCAATATGTTCAAACAGAATGCTCAGATTGAAACAAAATTCAGCAGCCTTATTGTAATTTTTTCCCAAAAAATATAAACTACAAAAGGATTTTAAGAAAAAAGTTTTTGGGTCAGAAGACCTTTGTTTATGCATTTTTGAAAGGAGATAAAAAATGTCATTGAAGAAAACTTATTCAAAAGATAAGAAGACATGCACAGTAACATTCACTGTAAAGGCAAATGAAACACACGGAGCTGAAAAGATCACTCTCGCTGGAGACTTCAACAGCTGGAGCAGCACAGATACACCACTCGTCAAAGGAAAGGACGGCTCGTTCTCAGCAAAGGTAAAGCTTGAACAGGGAAAGGAATACCAGTTCCGTTACCTTCTCGATGGAAAGCATTGGGAAAACGACTGGGAAGCAGACAAGTACATTCCTGCTCCATTCAGCCACACAGACAACTCTGTGGTAATCTGCGAACAGAAATAATCAGGCATACATCCATAGAAAAGGCTGCAGTTCATTTGAATTGCAGCCTTAATTTTTTTCATCCCTTCTAAAATCTATCTTTCAAGAATTCTATACATCGGTGATTCACCAGGGTGGAGCTCAAGAACATGCCTTTCGCACGGAAGCACTTCTGATAGATCATGAGTGACATGGAGCAATGTCGTAGTTCCTGTTTCCGCAATGGTCTCAAGGAGATCAAGAATTTTTTCACGGTAATCTGCATCAAGACCGTGGCAAGGTTCATCAAGGATTAAGACCCTAGGAGATTTGACTGCAGCACGGAGAATCAAAACCGCACGCTGCTCACCATAACTAAGGTTGCCAAAGGCCTCATGCTCACGTCCTGAAAAGCCAGCAAGCTTAAGCCATGCTCTGGCAACTGCAATTTCATAGTCAGTCGGCATCTGATAAAGACCGATACTGTCGTGGAAACCAGAAATGATGACATTCTGAAGGTCAGTACCACCAACCATCCTGTACTCAACATGAAGACGGTAACTTACGATTCCAAGACGTCGCTTGATGTCCCAGATGGTTTCACCAGTACCTCTTCTATTGCCAAAAAGATATACAGGTTCTCTAAAAACCTGCATATTGTCTCCAGTGATAAGCTCCATAATCGTCGTCTTTCCACTGCCGTTAGGTCCACGAACAAGATAATGGTCTCCTTTCCTGACTTCCCATTCAAGATCGACAAGTACACGATGGTCTTCCCAGCCGACATTCACTTTGTCAAATTTTATAAGGCTGTCGGGAACATCCTCCGAATTGATGTCATCTGAAATAGCCTTGCTTTCGCTTCGGATTTTTTCAAGCTCTGCAAGAAAAGCTTTTTTGTCTGCTTCGCGGGTCTTGGCATTTTCTTCTTCCACCTTCTTAAGAAGAACTTCATAGTCTTCCCGTGTTCCACAAAAGGAAATTTTCCTGTCCTTGAATTCCA
The DNA here is from genome assembly GCF_045641405.1 of Treponema sp. GTDB lineage: Bacteria > Spirochaetota > Spirochaetia > Treponematales > Treponemataceae > Treponema_D. The sequence goes on along the minus strand of NZ_JAZUGX010000011.1, from coordinate 40,809 downwards.
CAACCCTGTTTATGGAAGCAGGAATTTCATGAAAGCGTTCCATGCAGAGGATGATGTTTGTCGATTCACCTCCAGTCATCTGTCTGGAAACTATCGTGGTAAAAAACTCAAGAAGGATTCTTCTGGACTCAGCATCAAGACCTGCAAAAGGATCGCTGAGCACAAGAAGTCTGCATCCAGAAAGAAGGGCACGGCAAAGAAGTGTACGGCGAATCTCACCTGTCGACATATACCTAAGTCCACGATCAAGGATTTTTTCCACACCGCAAAGCTTTACCTCTGGCATGGTTTCAAGACGCCAGGCAATTTCAGGAAGAGGTGCATTCTTTTTGCTTGATCCACCAAGCACTTCAGAAATATATGCACGTCCAGTTCGACCTATATCTTCCTTGTCCATGTATTCGCTTTCATCGCGGTTTCTTTCTTCCTCGATAAGAGATGCTGCTTCTTCCAGGGAAACTACCGCAACACTTTTTTCAAAGCAGTTCATGTATTCAGCATCAACATCATCATTTGGAACAATCGAAAGCTGTCCCGCAAGTGCCTTTACAAAATCAGCCTTGCCTCCACCGTTTGGACCAATCACAAGCCATGACTCGCCCTTCTTGAATTCCCAGTCCAACATCGGGAAAAAAGTCTTTATCTTGTTCTGTATCCTGCAATTCTTTGCTGTAATCAATCTGTCCGCCATTTTGTCCACCTTGATGGAAAAAGAGTTTATCACTTTGTTCCTAATTTTTCCAAGGGTATGTTCCGATAATGAAAACAGAATTCTATGTTTACATAGGGAGGAAATGAAAATGAAAAAAATCACATTGCTCGCAGCTACAGCTCTTATGGCAGGAAGCCTCTTTGCCTTTGACAATGACCTTCTTGAATTCAAGGGAAAGCCTGAATCCTACACAAAGACAGAATATGCAGTTACATCAAGATTTGGGGAATACTTCCGCACAGTTTCAATCAAGCATGTACACACATTTGCAAATGGACTCAGAATGGAGACTGTTTCATACAGTCCAAAGGATGAAGTTCTTGATTCTGTAACATATGAATACAATGCAGGAAGAAAACTGATCGCAGAAGTAAGCAAGGATGCGGAAGGAAAGATTACAAGAAAGCTCGTATATGAATACAGCGCAGACGGAAAGGTCAAGGCTGAATCGGCATACAACGCAGATGATGTACTTACTTCTAAAAACATCTACAAGTATGAAGCAAACAAGACAATCGAAAGCCTTTACAATGCAGAAGGCAAGCTTGTAAGCCGCATAAACCACATCATGGAAGACGGAAAGGAATCTGAAGTCGCATACTATTTCGGAGATGGAACTCTTTCACACGCAGAAAAATACACCTACACAGAAAGCGGGGACATCGCATTGATCGAAAACATCGATTCTGACGGAAACAAGGCAGGAAAGACGGTCTACCGCTACGACGACAAGGGCGCACTTGCAGAAATTCAGATCTATGCAACAGACACAGATCTCATTGAACGCGACATCTACAAAAACGACGCCAAAGGAAATCCTTCAAAAGTCAGCATCTACAGCATCGCAGAAAAGTTTGGATCTACAGCAAATGAACTTATCTCCATCACAGACTATGTTTACGGTACTTCAACTGCAAACGCAAAATAATTAAAAACAAAAGATTACCAGCCCCCTCAGGCACCGGCTTCCAGGGGGCAAGGCGTTCACCATTTTTTTACATGGCCTATACACGAATTGCCCCTGCAATTCGTGGGACGAAAGTTACCCCTGGTACCGGCCCCCAGGAAACAGAGCTTTCGTCAAGTTTTCTCGTGACCTATACACGAATTGCCCCCGCAATTCGTGGGGCGAAAGTTACCCCTGGTACCGGCCTCTAGGAAACAGAGCTTTCGCCCACCAACTTTATTTTTCTACCTATATATTGTATTCTTTTAGAATGAATCCTGAATTTACAAGGCATCTTCAGAACATCGAAGAATCTATAACATCATTTCTCCCCTCAAATGCTGAACCAAAATGGCAGAAAGACAGCTTTGGAATTCTACCGACGGCGGTAAAGGCAGAGCACATACACCCTCTTCTTGAAACCACCCGTTCCCTTGTGGACTTAGGCGGCAAAAGATGGAGACCTCTTTTGCTTGTCCTTTGCGCCCGTGCAAGTTCATCGGAAAACAAAAAAACTGAATCAGAAAAATTCGCCTACCAGTTAAGTACCCTTGTAGAATTCGTCCATACGGCAAGCCTTATCCATGATGACATTGAAGACAAATCTGAATCCAGACGAGGGAAACCTGCTGCCTACATAACCTATGGAACAGACACAGCTATAAACGCGGGTTCATGGCTTTATTTTCAGGCTCCAGTCTGCATCAACGGATTGGATTGCAATGCTGAACTCAAGCTCCGTCTTTACGCAACCTATGCCGAGGAATTACGCAGGCTTCATCTTGGACAGGCCATGGACATCAAGTGGCACAACGACAACACGAAGGAACCATCTCAGGAAGAATACATCGCCATGGTCAAGAACAAGACTGGAACACTTGCTTCCCTATCTGCAAAAATTGGAACACTCGCAAGTGGTGCCGATGAAGAAACCGTCGCAAAGGCTGGAACAATAGCAGCCGAAATCGGCGCTGGATTCCAGATAATAGATGACGTCATAAACCTTACGACAGGAAACCCTGGAAAAAAACGCGGAGATGATATTGTTGAAGGCAAGAAGTCTCTGCCTGTCCTTTCTTTCATTGAAAAGAACAAAGGCAGGCAGGATAGAATAAATGCCCTCCACGGTTGCTTTGAGACTGCAGGCAAGGAAGGAATCGACAGTCCAGCAGTCGAGGAAGCAGTCCACATGCTTATTGAAAGTGGTGCTGTTGAAGAATCACGGCGCAAGGGAATCGAATACATAAGCAATGGATGCGACAGATTCCTTGAGCTTTTCGGAAAGGACAATTCAGAAGCCCTTCTCATAAAGGAACTTTTTACCGCAATGATTCCACCTTCAGTAAAAGGAGAAGTCCATGCTTGAAAGCAGCGAACAGCTCAACAATCAGGGAGTAAGGCTTGCGTTCAAGGGAGAATATACTGAAGCCATAGCCTGCCTCAAACGCGCCATTACCGTAGAAAAGGAAAACTATCTCCTCTGGTTCAATCTTGCACTGACCTACAGGGATGCAGGAAATTTCGATGCGGCAAAGACTTCAATGGAATATGCACTGAGACTCAACAGAAGCAACGAAGAAATCATCGAAGCCCTTGCAAATCTATGCATCAGCATGGGACTTCATGACGACGCCATGTTCTATTGCATAACGGGGCTTGAAGTAAATGACATGAATCCACATTTCTGGAACACAGCGGGAGTCATTCATTTTCAGATCGAGGAATATGCAGAGGCTGCTGACTTTTTCGAACATGCGGTTTCTCTTTCACCACACTACTATGATGCACTTTTCAACCTGAAGGATACATACGAGCAGTTGGGAAATCACGCAGGTATCGAAGAATGCAGCAGAAGACTTGAATCATTCAAAGGAAACAACTGATGAAAGAAAAGGCACTTATAATTTCAATGGAAGACAAAATCGAAGCGATTCATTTCGAGAAGGAAGAATGTGCTTCCTGCACCACTGGCTGCGCAAAGATAAAGAACTCTTTTGAAATTTCAAACCCAGACAACCTGGAAATCAAGAAAGGATCAGTTGTCATGGTTGAAGCAAGCAAAAAGTCACAGGCGCTTCAAGGAATCCTATCCTTGCTCATACCTTTCCTCAGTTCCATCGCAGGGTACATATTCGCTCCCAGCATCATGGGTCTTTTGGGAAAAACAATATCAAATGATGCAAGAGCTGTTTTTGTACTTCTCTTCTTGACCGTCTCCGCATCCATAGTATTTGTCATCACAAGAAAATATCCAATGCCAGGAAAACCAGAAATTGTTGAAGTTCTTTGACCTTTTACCGACAGTTCTACTATCCGCATTTCTCATGCTTTCATGCTCACTTAAATATGATGAACCTGTGAACACCGAGGATATTTCTCCAGAGCTTCAATTCACAAAGGTGGATTATAAAAGATACAAGGAAAAAAAGCTCGACACTCAGATAAAGGCCGACATTCTTGAACGATACAGAAGTGACGGATCGGCATATGCAAAGAACGCAGAATTCTATTCATGGAACAAGGATTCAGAGCTTACGACTGAAGGCAGCTGTGCCCTCCTTGGGATTGACTCAAGCAATGACATCTATTCCCTGTTCAACAGCATTTTTCTTCACAACATCGAGCAGAATTTCCAGCTTAAGGCTACGAACCTTAAATGGAATGGAAAGACTGAACAGCTTGTTTCTGGGAAAGACGACACTGTATACCTTATCCGTGACGACATCGAAATAGAAGGAACAGGTTTTTCTGCAAGTGGAATATCAAGGAGCTTTACCTTTGAGAATTCAGTTTCAGGAATCATAATCACCGAGGAGGAGAAAGATGAAGAAATACAGTAAATGCATCCTGGCATTATTTCTTGCATTCTCCTCACTTGCCTTCTGTGAGAAAATAACCTTCAGCGCAAACAAAATGAGCGGCGTGGCAGGAAACAAGAACAGTGTGACCACGCTAAAAGGTAACGCAAAGGTCAACACAAAGACCATGATCATAAATGCGGATTACATTGAACTATCGGGAAAAGATTTCCGTATGATCAAGGCAGAAGGAAACATCTCAGGAAAGAACACTGAAAGCAACCTGGATTTTACCTGTGGAAAACTGACCTACGACAGGGAAACAAAAATCGCCACACTTGAGAACGACGTAAAGCTTGTGGATCTAGACAATGATGTTGTCGCACAGGCACAGATAATTGAATACAACCAGAATTCAGAAATTGCCGTCATGCAGATAAAGATCAACCTTACTCAGAAAGACAATGTCTGCACTTCAGCCTATGCCATCTACAAAAAGACAGAGCAGATTCTTGAGATGAGTGGAAATCCAAAAATCATCCAGAACGGAGATACCTTCCGAGCACAGACAATCAAGCTGGACATGGACTCACAGGAAATCACACTGTCAGGAAGAGTAAAGGGTTCCGTCGTTACGACCGCCGCAGAAGAAAATGATGAAACCACTGCAGAACCGACATCTGATGGCGAGATAAAAGTCTCGGAAGATACCGCAGAACCAGAAGGAGATACAAATGAGTGATATCATCAGCGAGAATTCAGGAGTCCAGGATTTTCCAGAAAAGAAAGACACTCTAAGGGTTTCCTCACTGTACAAATCGTTCGGAAGAAAACGTGTCGTAAAAGGAATCGATTTTTCCATGACCACAGGAGAAGTTCTTGGACTTCTTGGACCAAATGGAGCAGGAAAGACAACGACATTCTATATGATCGTAGGCTTCTACAAACCGACTGCAGGAGATCTTTTTCTGAACAACCATTGCATCACAGGACTGCCAATGTACAAGAGGGCACAAAGCGGAATTTCCTATCTTCCACAGGAGCCAAGCGTATTCCGAAAGCTCACGGTCGAAGAAAACATCTGGTCCATCCTTGAAACACGAAAGGATCTTACAAAGGTCCAAAAGCATCAGAAGCTTGAGGAACTTATAGATGAGTTTGCCATTGGAAGAATCAGAAAGCAGCAGGCATACACCTTGTCAGGAGGAGAACGCCGAAGAACAGAAATAGCTCGCTCCCTTGCGATCGAACCTAAATTCCTTCTGCTCGATGAACCTTTTGCAGGAATCGATCCTATCGCCGTTGCCGACATCAAGGGCATGATAAAGCTGCTTGCCCAGCGTGGAATTGGAATCCTCATCACAGACCACAATGTCCGTGACACACTTGAAATCACAGACCGCGCCATAATCATTTCAAACGGAACCATCATCACCCAAGGAAACAAGGAGCAGATCCTTCAATCTCCTGAAGCACGCGAGATTTATCTTGGAAAAGACTTCTCGATGTAAATAAAAAAAGGCTCAGGTAATCTACGGCACAATGACCATCCTCATACCGTTGCTGTGTTCCCACTCTGGCGGGGTTTTGAGGCGGACACTTGCATAGCACCTGAACCAATGACTAGAGTATATTTTTATTCTGTCCTTGTGTCAATTAAGCTGGGCTGTTTAACTCCATAAGCCTGCCAAGTGCTCCTTCAGCAAAAACTCAATTATCAACGGCAATACATTTTGATATAATGGAACCATGAAAGTTACTATGATCGGAATGGGGGCAGTTGGTGCTGTCGTTGGAAAAAGGCTGAATGATTTTCTTGGCAAAGAAAACCTTCATTGCATTGCGGAAGGAGAAAGGCTTGAACGCTATAGAAATTCTGGTATCTTAATCAATGGAGAACGAATCGACTTCAATTATGTCACTCCACAGGAAGCTCAGATTGCAGACCTTGTAATCATCGCAACCAAAAACCTTCAGTTGAAAGAAGTTCTTGTACAGATTGAAAAATCGGTCGGTCCAAATACTGCCATCCTTTCACTTCTAAACGGAATACAAAGCGAAAAGGAAATTGCAGAAAAATACGGTGCAGAAAAAACACTTTACGGTTACATCGTAAGTTTAAGTTCTACAAATGAAGGCGGTATGATTACCTGCGGACACGAAGGTACAATATACTTCGGGGAAAACGACAACTCAAAATCAGAGCGTATTCTTGAAATCAAAAAATTATTTGACGATGCAAAAATCAGCAGCGTAATTCCGGAAGACATCCATTTGAGTCAGTGGAAAAAATTTCTCCTGAACGTTTCATGCAACACAATTTCTGCCTTGTGCCGTCAGACCTACAAGGGATTCAGGAATGAAGTCACCCAGAATCTGGTACGCCAGTGTGCAAGGGAAGTTGTAAAGATTGCAAACGCAAAAGGAATTGCCCTCACAGAAGAAATGATCGAAGACAACATCAAGATGACCGCTGCCCTAAATGATGACGGCAAGACTTCCATGTTCCAGGATGTGGAAGCAAAAAGAAAAACAGAAAACAACTATTTTTGTGGAACCATCGTCAGGCTTGGAAAGGAGCTTGGCATCGAAACGCCAGTCTGCGCTATTCTTCAACAGCTTGTTGAATGTGTCGAAGCGGCATTCTAATTGAAACAAAACACATAAAGCATTAAAATTATGGAAACAAATTTCTACACAATGAAGGAGCATTCCTATGAAAAAAATAATCAGCGGTAAAGTACGCGAAGTCTATGATCTTGAAGACGGACGCATGGTTATCGTTACAACAGACCGCATCTCTGCTTTTGATGTAATTCTTCCTACAATGATCACAGACAAGGGCAAGGTTCTCAATGCTCTTTCCAATTTCTGGTTCAACTACACAAAAGACATCTGTGCAAACCATATGATTTCATCGGACCTTAAGGACATGCCAGAAGAATTCCAGAAGCCAGAATTTGAAGGCCGCACAATTCTCGTAAAAAAACTTAAGATGGTTCCATATGAAGTAATCGTTCGTGGATACATGTTCGGTTCAATGTACGAAGCTTACAAGAAGGGAGAACCTTTCCTTGGCCACAGCTTTGACAAGGAATACCAGCAGGCAGAAAAACTTGCCGAACCAATCGTAACACCTTCAACAAAGGCAGCAGAAGGACACGACATCAACGTTACTCTCGAATACATGAAGAACGACCTTGGTGAAGAACTTGGAACAAAGATTGAACAGGCTGCCCTTGCTATCTACAAGAAATGCTACGACCACGCATATAAGAACGGAATCATCATCGCCGATACAAAGTTTGAATTCGGTCTTACAGAAGACGGAACTCTTGTTCTTGCTGATGAAGTCCTTACTCCAGATTCAAGCCGTTTCTGGGACCTTTCAAAGTATGCAGTTGGTTCAAGTCCAGCAAGCTACGACAAGCAGTTTGTACGCGACTGGCTCAAGGACAACAATCTTGCAGGAGACCCTAACATCAAGGAAATTCCTGCAGACGTTGTAGCAAAGACAGCTGCAATCTACAAGGAATGTGAAATCAAGATCTGCTGCTAAACGGTCTGTATGGCAGAACATATCGTAAAAAATGGGGTATACATTCCTGACTCGGGAATCGTGTACCCTGAAAAACCAGACACTCCCATCCACAATCCTAAGATCGTTTTTGATACAGACTTTGAAAACGACTATCCTTTTTTGGATAAATCTCTTTATGGCAAATGGAACAGGTTCATAATATACGCGGGAATATTCCTTATTGTATTCCCATTGCACCTGGTGCTATATGGACTCAAAATAAAGGGAAAGGAAAACATCAGAAAAAACAGGAAACTTTTCATCAACGGTGCAATGACTGTCTCAAACCATGTATACGCATGGGACTTTCTTGCCGTTGTCCAGGCTGTAAAGTTCAGAAGATTATGGTTTCCTGTCCGTGCCCTTCAAGTTAAAAGCAGATCCAAATTCATGATCCGTGGAGCTGGGGGTCTCCCTATACCAGAGACACCTGCGGCAGCCAGAAAATTCAACAATGCATTCAATGAACTTCACTCAAAGAAAAAATGGATCCATATTTTCCCCGAAGCATGCAGATGGGACTACTACGAGCCTATCAGGCCATTCAAGAAAGGTGCCTTCAAGATGGCATACCGCTATGACATTCCAGTCATTCCAATGGCATTTTCCTACAGGGAGCCAAAGGGAATCTATAAACTCCTTGGCATAAAGCATCCTCTCATGACATTGAACATAGGCACTCCGATTGTTCCAAAGGACATGGAGGGCAACAGCAGAAATGAAATATGTGATTCAATGAGGAAGAATGCCCACGAACAGATAGCAAGGATGGCAGGCATAGAAAAAAACATGTGGCAGCCTGAACTAGATTAGTCGTTGCTTCCGATGATATTTGATAAGAATTGTTCCCAAGAAAGAACCGTAATGTCCTTCTCATTCAATTCGTTTTCCATCTTTCCAATCTTAATGAATTTCATACCGCACTTTATCGCGCCTTCGCCGTCAGTATCAGCCCTGTCTCCGACAACAAGGATTTCCTTAGGATCGACGTTCAAATCCCTAGAAATATTCATCAGCCCACGAGGACATGGCTTTAGGAGGCCCAAAGACTCAGAATCATAGACAGAGGAAACAAGATCACGGGAAAGACCTATTGCCTCCATTCTTTCTTCAACACGATTATAATCAGAAAAAACAACAATCTTTATTCCTGCCGATTTAAGGACATTCAAGACAGAGGAAGTATCTTTTCTTGCCTTGTAACGCTTAAGCACCTTGATCATGGCAGGCATAAAGACATTGTCTTTCCATTGCTTTGCTTTTGGACCGATGAAACGGCAGTACTCTTCATAGAATCCCTCGGAACTACCAAAGTCTCTACCCCTGTTCATGCGTCTGAATTCCCTGTCCCCCTTGAGGTACACGAGAGAAGAAATACATGAAAACATAAGTCGTCTTTTGATTCCGTGAGAAGCATAAAAAGTACCGTCAAAATCAAATATTACGGCTTTGATTCCATCAGTCAAAGTCCGCATCATTTCACCAACTGATCGAACATTGCACGACGTTTTTCATCCTGCATAAGAAGGTTGAGCTTAAACTGTCCATCACGACCGTTACCGCTGCTGATGCAGTTTTCCTTGTAGGTTTCAAAGGAATTTCTGATCATCACATGAGGAACAGGCATTGAAATACGAAGGGAATTACGCTTAGTCTCATATTCACAGTTGACTTTCTTGAGCTTGGCATCGATTGCTTCGTTAAGGATCTTGACTTCTTCTTCCGAGATGTTCTCGTTTTCAAATTCATAGTACATATGGTAAACGGAATTCTGAACATCAGCAAAACCTACAAAGAACCTAAGCTTTATCTTAGTATCCTTCTGAGCCATATCAACAGCCTCGATGAACTGACGCTCATGAAGCTTTTCTCCAGTCATTGAAATGATTCCGTTGATTTTCTGAATGAATTGGATCGTAGGAATCGTTCCGTAGTGGCCAGTAACTTCTATGAGGTCATTCATATTGTAGCGGTAGAGTCCTGCATAGGTCGTAACGAAAATGGAATAACGCTTACCAACTTCAAGCTCATGCAACTGAAGGAATTTTGGATTTGGATTTTCAAGATCCTCCTCGCCGATGAATTCAAAATAATGGAAATGTGGGAAAAGAACGGTATCGCTTTCTCCGTTGAGTACAAGACCAGTACGACATTCAGAAGCAAAGTAAGAGAATTCCTGATAGAGAGTTTTATCTGGGAAAGACTCTGTGAATTTTTCCATATACACATGCGTATTGCCGCATTTCCAGGTTGTAAGGACCTGAAGATTTGGCCAATAGTGCTTTGGAAGAACTGTTGAATGCTTAGCCTTGATGTCACGAAGCTCCTGAGCACGCTTTGGATTAGGAGAAAAAACAGGAGCAAGAGCCTTTCTTACCTCAGGTGAAATATCAAGCTTCTCATTGAGTGTTCCGTTCTCAATGTCCCTTACGTAATCATCGTAGAATTCATTCATGTTGTTCTGCATCTCGATGATGGTCGATGGATTTGCGGTAATGACGATATGGACATCCTGTTCGATGGCAATACGCATGATGGTATAATAGCGTGCCGTATAGTCAGTGATGTCAAATACCTCAGCAGGTGCAGAGTGGATAGGCTTAACGAAATCAGGAATGTCACGGCGTGTAACACCAGAAACAGAGCCATATACTGTTCCATCAGGAGCATAGCCTTCAATAGATTTGCCGACAATGGAAACCGCAGGACCATAGAAAGACTTTTTCCTATGCATAAGGAATGTATAAAGCCAAAGCTTAGTCATCTTGTTGTAGATGTTGTCATAATATTCATTTGTGATTGGAATCCATTTTGGTTCTTTTGTCGTTCCGCTTGTAGTGGCATACATTTTTGGTTTGCCAGGGAAAAGGACATTCTCTTCTCCATGCTTATGCCTTTCTACCATGGGACGAATATCTTCGTAATCCGTAGGAGGTACATTTTTCTGCCAAAGCGAAAAAAGTTCTTCATCAGTCTTTGCCTCTAGGATTTCTGCATAATTGTGGTTCTTTCCCCATTCAGAATCTTTTGCATACTCAAGGATACCACGAAGTGTTGTTGCCGATGTCTTCTTGCAGTCCTTAGCTGCCTTCTTCACTTTTTTTAACTGAGCACGACCTGCAAAACCAAGCGCAAATGTAATGAGCGCAGGGTTTCCCTTCTTTGTTGCCATAATGAACTCCAAAAAAAATAGTATATCTCCTCTTCTAAGGCAAATAATACCGTTTTTAGGACTGAATTTCAAACAAAAGCAGATATAAAAAACAATCAGTTCTTTACAGAAGGAACATAAAGAACCTTTCCAATCTTAAGGATTGCATTTTCCTTGATTCCGTTGGTATCGCACAGAGCCTGTACAGTTACACCAAACTTACGGGAAATGCTCCAAAGGGAATCTCCTTTTACAACCGTATACTGAAACGGGAATTCAATAGGCTGGATTCTAGTGAGGGCAAGCTCCACATCTTCTTTTTTACCTACAGGCAGACGAAGTTGATATTCCGCCGCTGGAGGAGTGAATCCTTTGGTAAGGGCTGGATTAAGATGCTTGAGAATCTTTTCACTTACGCCTGATTCCTTGGCAATGGCAGAAACCATGTAAGGCTTCTTTACGGGAACATAGTCAAAGATCGCATCACGCTCATCAACCAGTTCTTCATATTCAGTATCATGTCGAGGCAGATCCACTTCATATTTTTCATAGTTGATCGCAAGATCAGCAATGGCTATCAGCTTAGGGAGATATTCCGCAGTCTGCTTTGGCAGCGCTTTTTTTTCCACAAGCTCCCAATAGTCACTGGTTCCTGCCCTACTTATGGTCTTTCTCATTTTGCCGTTGCCACAGTTATAGGCAGCGATGGCAATCAGCCAATCATTGAAAATCTTATAGTTATCCTTGAGTTTTGCAATTCCTGCCTGTGTTGAAAGCCAAGGATCATAACGCTCATCAACATATTCATTAAGCTTGAGGAAGGGCTTTACGCTGTTTGCCATAAACTGCCACATACCGATCGCACCAGACTTTGAACGAACTGCGGTCTTATACCCAGATTCAACAACAGGAAGATATTCAAGCTCAAGAGGAACTTCCTTTTCCTGAACGCACTTTCTTACATATACACGATATTCAACTGCATTCTCAAGAATTCCCCTCAGGACCTTCTGCCATTTTTCAGTAAGATATATGTTTCTCCAGTATTCAACCTCTGGACGATCTCCATATAAGGCAACAAGATCAGGGACCTCTACAGGTGCATTCTCTGATTCAACTTTGGAATCAGCTTCCGCAACCTTGTCGTCTGTTTTTTCCTTTTCTTCTGCAGGCTTATCTTCTATAAAAACATTTGAATCCACAGGTTCAGAGGCATTGTCACCAGCAACGGAATTATCCTCCTGGGCATAGACAATTGAAAATGCGAGTATCGAAGTAACAATCAGTTTTTTCAGGCTCAATTTCATGTAAGTGCAAATTTACCATGTAAATAAAGTATTGTAAATTCATTTGAAATCAGAAATAAAATGCTATATATTCAATTTTAAGAGGAGGAAAAACATATGGCAGGAATGCTTACTTCTGACATTTACAAGGAATTCGTAAGGGCAGTTGTTGCCGACAATTATATTTCCATTCAGCAGCTGGAGGCTGGACTAAAAAAACACATCTCGCTCATCTCCAAACAGATCAACCTTGGTCAGCTGAGCTGCGTTTATATCGCTCCGCCTACACCACAGAACCCTGAAGGAATGAAAAACTTCAGCATCCTTTTCTATTCATCAGAAGGATTCGGAAGCGAACCATATGAAAAGAATTTCGGTACAGGTGAAGGAGGAACCATCACACTTACATTCAACACATGTGGTGAAAGGGATTGGACCGATGAAGAACTGAAGGAGCTGGACACATTGGCAGACTTCATCTACCTTCTTTCATCAAAAGCCAGACTGACATCAAAGGTCATCGAAATGTCCGATGTAATATCAAGGTTTTCAAGAGGCTGAAATTCACTTTCAGGAAAAAAATGGGGATGTCCGACAAGCATTTATTCCAGAAGGCATTGGATATGGCAACTTCCGTATCCAACCATCCTGGGATATGCTTTTGGAACATCCCCATTTTTTTATAGGACTGGAGCCTCTTCTTCTGACGGCTCTGGTTCAGTTTTCTTTTCCTTGATATCCTCAGCTGTTGCTTCGAAAGTCGACCTCAAAGCCCCCTGAACAAGACAGACAGGAGACTTACCATCTATGCGCACATAGCTTTGGCTTCCCGTCGCCGTGTTCTTTCCTATGAAAAGGCTGCGTACAAGTTTTTCCCCAGAGTAGGCTTCAACCGTAATTCCACCATCAAAACCGTAGCGTTCATTGTCAGCAGCAGACCCCGCCGCAACATTTCCTAAAACCTTGACTTCGCTTATTGCATTTACGATTCCATTGGCACGGCTTTCCTGACATGGAAATTTTTCATCTCCCACGTACCATATGTCACCGTTCTTGCGGATGGAAAGCTTTGCTCCATTGTTATCGATCATCACATAATCAATTGGTTCCTCAGTCGTAAGAACCTTTACCTTATTTCTGCCACCAACAGCAAGCTGAAGAATGTACACCGCAAGAAGCACAGCTATAGCAGAAAGCAGAATTATTTTTCTTGTGTATATCCTATTCATTTTTTACTCCCCCATCCTTGGATCATTGGGATTATATGTCCTGCGGATTCTTTCCCTGTGATTTTTGCGGACCGCAAGAACAATGAGACCTGCGATGGCTACAAGAACAGCAAGGCCAAACTGATTGAAATACTTCATCGCAACAGCAAGACCGTTCTTTGTTTCCTTAAGCATGTTTGTACTGAGGTCCTTTGTCCTCATGAGACAGAGATCTTCCTTGCCGCACATGTAGTCCACTGCATTGCGCATGAAATACACGATAGGTTCCCTTGCATCAGGCTGAATGAGCTGAGCGGTCGTAATGAATGAAGTTCCCGCAACAAAAATCTTTGACTTCTGTTTTCCGTTGAGAATATGGGACACAGAACTCAAGGCACCTTCCCTGTTTTCTTCTTCCGATGGAGCTGAAGCATATGCACTGTCAAAATTTCCCTCCAGAAGGACACAAAGATCCCTGGATCCAAGCTTTGCATCGTCAGAAGGAACGGCAAAGGCAAATGGAGAAAGCATGAATCCCTCTGTAACTGGAACCGTCCAGGAGCGGGAAGAACTTTTTGCAAGAACCGTGACATCAACGCTCTTGTTCTCCTTTGCATTAGATGAATCCAGAGCAAAAGATTCAAGGAAGAATACATCACCAAGATTCCTTCCGATTGGATTTTTCTGGTCAAGACAGTTTTTCTGAATTCTTGGTACATGATAGAAATTCATTTTTCCATACTGCTGGTCCATGCGGACAAAACACTTTTCATCAAGAACATATTCGCTGCCGACCTCAACTCCATACTTTGAAAGCAGCTTTTCAAGACCAGTGCGAACAGGCACATAGGATGGCTGCTGATAACCTGAAATCTGTTCATCATAGGAATCGATGAAGAACATTACGTTTCCACCACGCATTATGAATTGGTCGATCTTATACAGTTCCTTTTCGTCAAAGGCTGATTTAGGACCGTTGATTATGACAGTTTCTGCGGCAACAGGAATGTCATCCTCAATAAGATTTACACTCTCAAGGCTGTATGTGTCGGACAGCATCCTACGGAAATACATGGCATCATTTTCATCTTCGATATTGCGTTCTCCATGCCCCGTAATGTATGCAACGACAGAGGTCTTTGAAACAAGGCTTTCAACCGACTGGCTGATGCTTTCATCAAGGTTTTCAAGACCAGATATCACATAAGAGAAAATGGCATTGGTAAGCCTCAATGGAACAATGCGGAATTTATCTCCGTACTCAAGGACAAGTCCCACGGTTCCTTTTCCTGTCGTTCCGTCAGGGTTGTTCCATGTCACAGCCTGAAGCCCATACCTTTCGGCAGCCTCGTCAGTTGTAGCGGCATCAGGATTGATTTTCTGGTATTCAATCCTACCTCGAAACTTTTTGTTGGCGGCAGAAAATGCATTGCTTACGGCACTGTCAATGGCATCGAAATTCCCGATGTTGAATTTTGCAAGGGCTTCAGACTTATAAAGCACAAGGCGAACATTTTCGGAAAGTCCTGAAAGAATGTTTGTACTGGCAATGATCTTTCCAATAAGTCCCGTAATCTTGTATTCGAGACCGTCACTTGAGGAGATGCCGTCAAGTTTTTCAATCTGATCCGCATAGACGATGGCAATTCCCATGTATGCATTCTTAAGGCCCACTTCGTTGTTTTTTACTTCACGGACCTGAACCATCTGCATTCCATAGCCCCTGGCTATCCTCTGGTTTTCCTGCTTGTTCATGTCAAAGAATTCATAGTCAAAATTCTTTCCAGAGGCATTCTTATATTCCGCAAGAAGATCCTTGAGATACTGTTCGACATTTGAATAAGGAGCAGGCAGGTTCTTTGAGAAGAAAACCTTTACGCTCATAGGCTCCTCAAGGTTGCGAACTACTTCACGGCTGGCAGAAGAAAGCGAATATGATTTTGGTTCCGTAAGGTCCGCTCTGAAAAAACATCGTGATGCAACAAGATTAAGAAGCACCAACGCAATGATAAAGAGCCACACATCGCTTGAGGAACTCTTTATCCATGAAATAAATCTATTGTTCTTTTTCATTTCTATTCACCCCTTTCTTTCGTTGTCAAGAACATTCACTGTGAGAACATAGAAAGCTGCCGACACGGAAATAAAATAAAGGATATCACGGGAATCAAGGATGCCTCTTGCAATGGAACGGAAATGTCCCTGCGCAGAAACAAAGGTTGCAGCTGGCACCATGAATCCTGGAAGGAAAATCGCAAACACCATCACAAACGTGAGGAACAGACAGATTGAAAGCGAAAGCAGGAATGCCACTATCTGATTCCTTGTTATTGCTGAACAGAAAATTCCTATTGCAGAAAAAGCGGAAGCAAGAAGGATCGAGCCGAAATAACCTCCCAGGACAGGACCTGCATCTATTCCACTTGAAGCAAACAGAACACATGTAACGACATAGAACAATGTTGGAGCAATCATGACAAGTGTGCTTACAAGCACTGCCATATATTTTCCCCATACGATATCAGCAGTCTTGACTGGAAGAGTGACAAGAGTTTCCATCGTTCCGCTTTTCTTTTCCTCACTGAAGATACGCATAGTAAGGGCAGGAATAAGGAAGCTGAAGAAAATTGGAAGAAGCTCAAAGAACCCCCTCAGTTCCGCTCTTCCCATAAGGAAAAAAGTATTGAAGAAGAATATCCCCGAAAGAAGAATAAAAATAGCTCCGACAATATATGCCACAGGACTTGTGAAATAAGCGGAAAGCTCACGCTTCATTATGATAACCCAAGGCATGGTTTTCTTTGTTTTTCTATCGCCCATCACTTTGCCTCCGTAAGAATCTTAAACACATCCTCAAGGCTGTTTTTCTTGAGCTGCATTTCATAAAGCGGCAAGCCACCTTCAACACAGGCCTTAGCAATATCAGGTCTGATTTCAGCATTGCCTTCGACCGTTACGGCAGCCTGAACCTTTCCGTCGATGCTGCATACCTTTATTCCAGCAGCACCAGAAATGGTCGACAGCCTGCCTTTCACTTCGTCTTCTGTTCCACCTGCAAGAACCATGACTTCAGATGTATTGCCGTAATGAGTCCTAAGTTCCTCCGTTGAACTGTCGGCAACCTTCTTTCCACCAGAAATAATTATGACCCTGTTGCAGAGCATCTCAACTTCACTAAGTATATGGGTGGAAATTATTACAGTCCTTGTCTCACCTATCTTCTTGATAAGGTCACGGACATCAGAAACCTGATTAGGATCAAGTCCAGAAGTAGGTTCATCAAGAATAAGGATTTCAGGATCATTCATAAGGGCATGAGCAAGCCCTACACGCTGCTTGTTGCCTCGGCTAAGTTCTCCGATATTCTTATGCATGACTTCCTTAAGACCGCATATCTCTGCAAGATGAGGAAGCTTTTCCGCAGGATCCTGCCCTTCCATCCTTGCAATATATTCAAGGTAATCGGCAACGATCATGTCGCTGTACATCGGAGCACTTTCTGGCATATAACCGATTTTTGACTTTGTCTCCACAGGATTATCCTTTACATCTGTACCGTCAATCTTTACGAATCCAGAGGTTGCATCAAGGAAGCCTGTGATCATTCTCATTGTGGTAGTTTTTCCTGCACCGTTTGGGCCGAGGAGTCCTACGATTTCACCAGTCTGGATAGAAAAACTGATGTCGTCGACCGCACGGAAGTCCCCGAAAAGGCGGGAAACATGTGATACTTCGATCATTTTTTACCTCACTACTGTGTTCACTTTTCTCCATATATAGTAATTATTATTCCCAAAAAATGCAATTTTTTGACCACCGGTGGAGTTCCGCCAACAAACCTTGTTTATACAGGAAAGTGCTATATAATTGAAGGAGCATGAGGGCACCTTTGCAATGCAACGAAGGTTACCCATAACCAGGAGGATTTTATGGATCTATGCGAAACACTTGCTACTATTGATGTTGATATTGACGAAGCCCTCGGTCGTTTCATGGGCAACAAGGATCTTCTTGTCATGATGTACAAAAAGATGCCTGATTCCATCAACAAGAACAAGGACATCATTCCTGACATTCAATCAGGCAACATCGATGCCGCCATCCAGAAAGCACATACACTCAAGGGAAACATGGGAAACCTTTCCATCAAACCTATGTATGAAGCCTACGCAAAGATCACCGAGCAGTTGAGGGCTGGAGACACAGCTGGAGCAACAGAGGGTGTAAACGCCATCCAGGATTACCAGAACAAGCTTTTGGAAATTCTTGCAAGCTGCTGATTTTTTTCAGGTCCAACGGCAATGTACAATCTTCTCGGCGAATTCTGCATTTGCATCCTCGCATTGATTCTCACCCTGACGACGTTCATGTCATTCTACCTGAAGGATGAACGCAATCTTGCATTCCTATGCTGCGCCATCCTTGGTTTTCTGACACCGTTGACCAACATCATTTCCATCGAATGCATAACAGGTTTTCCAAGGCATTCCATCACCTTTTCAACTTTCATAGCAGAGGTCTATTTCATCCTTCTTGGAATGCAGATGATGTTCTATTCATCGTATTGCTATTCCTTCATATCAACATTCAAGAAGCACAGAAAGCTGTTCCACATTTTCCTGGGAATTCCATTCGCCATCTACATAATCATAATGCTTCTTAACCTTAAGACAGGATGGGTCTTTAAGTATGATGAAACCAGCGGCTACACACGCGGTCCTTTCAAGCTCATCACTTATGTCACATCACTCTTTTACATAGGAACTGTCATCTTTACGATTCTTGTCCACAGGAAAACTACATCCACAAGAATTTTCTACGTATTCCTCAGCTACCCTATCATAAGCTGCCTTATTTCAGCAATTCAGTTCTATTCTCCATATACCGTACTTACAGGACTTTCATCCTTTGCACCTTTGATGCTCATGTATTTAGGAGTCCAGTCGGAACAGATTGCCCATGACTTTGCAACTGGAGTTTTTACGGAAAAACAGCTTCCAAGCACCATAAACAACAGAAAGCACAACTGGTGCCTTACCGTCATTTCCGTTGAAAACTACACAGCATACAAGGATACCTATGGAACCCTCGAAACAGACAGGATGATGCTCATAATGGCAAAGGATCTGCTGAAGCTTTACGGAAGAAAGGTATTCCGCAGTCCTACAAGCTTTGCCGTCCTTACAAGAAGTCTAGAAGAAATCGAATCGACAATAAGCTTTTTCTACAATCTGCAGAAAACATCGGAAAGCCATAGGGAAGCACCAGAACTCATTGCGGCAAGCGTCCAGCTTCCAGAAAATGCAGAAACCTATGAGCAGGCAATTGCAATCATCAACAATCTTCTTGCTAAAAACAGGGCTAATGGAACAGACTACTGCTACTGCGATGACATATATGTCGCAAACATAAAAAGGGAAAAAGCAATCTACGACATTCTGGACCGTGAACTTAATCCAGACTCGGAAAAATTTCAGGTTCATTTCCAGCCAATCTATTCAGTCCACGAGAAAAAATTCAAATACTCAGAAGCCCTTGCTCGCCTTCAGAATACGGAACTTGGAAACATATCGCCTGGGGAATTCATTCCAGTCGCAGAATCAAAGGGCCTAATCGAACGTCTTGGACAGATAACCTTTGAAAAAATATGCAAGCACATCCGCGACAACAAGGATACGGTGGAAGCAGTTTCCGTAAACTTTTCCGTCCAGCAGATGTCCAACCCAAGGATTGTCGACACGGTGCTCGATACGATTGAAAAATACAACATCGATCCAAAGAACATCATCATGGAAATAACGGAAAGCATTTTCATAGAGAATTTTGAAGAGATACAGAAGAGAATGGAAAAGCTTGCAAAGGCAGGAATCGTCTTCTACCTTGATGACTTTGGCACAGGCTTTTCAAATTTTGCAAACGTAATCACATTGCCTTTCAGCACAATCAAGATCGACCGTTCCTTTGTTTTGATGATGGAAAAGAATGAAAAGATGTACAATCTGGTCAAATCCCTCATCCAGACATTCAAGAACAACGGACTCAAGATTCTTGTGGAAGGTGTCGAAACGGAAGCACAGGATGTCATCGTAAAAAACGCAGGAACAGACTACATACAAGGCTTCCTCTACTCCCGCCCGCTGCCAGACAAGGAATGTCTGGAATTATTCAGCAAGCAGAAGTCTGTATAAACATCTGCTATTCAACCTTTGCAGTAAGCTCGGTCAAAAGAGGAATCAACTGCTTCTTGCGGGAAACAATGTCCTTCATGAAGTAGATATGCTTGTCGCGCTTAGGGAAATTCAGGACTTCCTCAAATTTCTGTTCACCAGCCACAAGCATGATGGAGCTCAGTTCAGTAATGTCAGTAACAAGCAAGGCACTGAACAAAGCGCCCATTGATTTTCTTTCGGACTCAAGCTGCTCAAGGAATTCCTTCCTGCGGGTGATGATATCCCTGGTACTGTCGACTTCAATCTGGCTTACACTGTACTTGAACTTTCCTTCCTTGTATTCCTTCATATCCTGATGGATGACTTCCTCTGCAGTGCGACCATCGATGTGGCTTCCGCTCTTGATGATGTCATCACCCAGGGTCTTGATGTCCAGATCCGTGATGCTGCTCAAATATTCCGCCGTGTCGATATCATACTGAGTCGTAGTCGCAGACTGAAGGACAAGAGTATCGCTAAGGATTCCACAAAGAAGAATCGAAGCAATATCCTTTGGAATGGAAACGCGCTGTTCCCGATACATGTTTGCGATGATGGAACTTGTTGAACCTACACACTTATTGATGAAGGTCATCGGCAGCTTTGAAGAGAAAGTATTGATCTTGTGATGGTCAATGATCTCCTGAATGGTATAGTTTTCAAGTCCTTCTACCGCCTGCTGAGGTTCATTGTGGTCTACAAGAATTACCTGAATGTTTGCCTCGTGAAGAAGGTCGCTTTCGCTTATGATACCGATCACCTTGTAGTCGTTGTCTACTACAGGCAGACATCTGCTGGGACTGTCCTTAAGCTGAGGCTTTATTTTCTGCAAAGTATCCCTTGCGTGCACAGGAAGGACATTCATGTCCGCCATGGAGCTTACAGGCGATGAATATTCGATGAGCATGGCTGTCTTCAAGGTGCTGTCATGTCCACTGAGTATGGAAACCCTGTTCTGCTTTGCAAGCTCAGCAACTTCCTTTGGAACAACATAGTCATGGGTAACTATGAGCGCACGGACCTTAGCTTCTATGCAAAGACGCTGGATATCCTGTCTGTCACCGCAGACGACCACGATGTTCTCGCTCTTATGTTCATCAAGGATAGTCTTTGTAGATTCAAGCTCATCATCTGCAACCATGATGGAACATTTAAAGTAGTCGTTCTCATCGAAAGAGACAATTGGAGTTGCATTCAAGGTCTTTTCAATGAGATGGATGCTTGTAAGGAAAATTTCATTGTGCTTTGGATTCAGGATCTTGAATGAATTGAGCGCAAACGCATTGTAGTTTAGAAGCCCCTGATAGGTACCGTCCACATTGATGATCGGAAGAACAGGAGCGTTTGTGCTGATCATCCTGTCCACTGCTTTCCAAAGGGAAACATCATGATCCACTGCGACAAATTTATCCGACATATAGTATTCTGTCTTCGGAATGAGATCAGGAATGTATTCAGGAGGCTCCACCTTGAATCTTTTAAAGATGTATTCTGTCTGCGGTGCAAGCTTTCCAGCACGTGCGGCAACATATTCATTCATGCCAAGAAGATGCTTTAGCTTTGCATAGGCTGTTGCGGCCACAACTGAATCTGTATCTGGATTTCTATGTCCGATTATATATACCTTGTTTATCATATGCTGAATTATACTCCGTTTTATGAGTGTACTGCTACCAATCTTTTAGTTTAAATAAAAAAAAGCACCTGTCAGATCGACAAGTGCTTCTCTTCGGGATGTACGGGACTCGAACCCGTGGTCTCCGGCGTGACAGGCCAGCGCGATAACCAGCTTCGCTAACACCCCATAAGGTTATTCCACTATATAAAATAATCATCCGTATGTCAAGCACATACACGATTTTTTATTAAAATAATTAAAAATATTTTTCCCACACATTTCATGCCCTGAGCGGCTTCCTCTCTGTTTTATAAAGTCCTTTCGCTATATAATTATGCAATGACTATTTTACAGACTATCATTCCAGTTTTTCTTATCATTGCGCTTGGAAAAATTCTTTCCGCAAAAAAGATTCTTTCCGATGTCGGAATTTCCAACATCAAGAATCTTTGTGTCACCGTACTTCTCCCTGTCATGGCCTTCGATGCCCTTATCCATGGAACATATTCAAGGGATTCCATACTGTTGATACTCCTTGAATTCTTCATGCTGTTTTCGGCATGGGGAGTCGGTTTTGCACTCAAAAGATTCTTCGACATATCCATCAGGGACTACATTCCCTATTGTCTTACAACCTATGAAGGCGGACTTTTCGGCTGGGCACTGATTTCCATCCTTGTTGGACCAGACAACCTTTACTACATAGTAAGCATGGACATCTTCAGCGGAGTATTCGGATTCACAGTCATGTACATAGGGTACAAGCTCATAAATGGAGAAAAGCCTTCAAAGAAAGAAATAGTCCTATCGATCGCAAAGAATCCCCTAATCATTTCCGTCATCCTTGGTTTCGGAGGTGCCTTCCTTGGACTCGGGAAAATCATCGACCAGTCTGAGTTCGCTGGACTTTACAACAAGATCATAACAATGTTCACAGCCCCACTCACATCATTGATCCTTATATCCATAGGAGCAGGCCTTGTGTTCGACAGGACAGTACTTTCCCGCGGAGCAGTCTTTACACTTGTAAGATATACAGTACAGACAATCATCTGTCTTATCGTCCTTATAATGATAGATACAACCATCGGTCTCAATAGGGTTCTGTTCACGACTCTGCTCATGTACTTCAGCTGCCCTCCAAGCTTCCTTGTTTCGATATATTCACGAAAAAAAGAAGCCGTGGAATTCACGTCCGCAATAATCAGCCTGCAGATCATCGTAGCTCTATGCATGTTCTCCGTACTGCTGATTCTTTCCATGGGATTGTAGAGCTTGTTTCAGTTGCCGATTTATACATACAAAACCACAGGCAACTAATATATAATGAAAAAGTTATAATTTTGGACCTTGGGCAACTCTGTTTCCTAGGACACCAATTTTCGGAGGAACTATGTCCGCATACACAAAAGAAGAAGTCATTGAATTCATCGAGCAGGAAGACGTAAAATTCATCCGCCTTGCATTCTGTGACATCTACGGCAACCAGAAGAACCTGGCGATTCTACCTAGTGAACTTGAGCGAGCCTTTGAACAGGGAATCGGTTTTGACGGAAGCGCCATCGATGGCTTTACAGATTCAGCCCATTCAGATCTTTTTCTTTTTCCTATTGCATCGACTTTGACAGTTCTTCCATGGAGATCGACTTCTGGAAAAGTTGTCCGCATGTTCTGTGAAATCAAGAGACCTGACGGCTCACTTTTTGAAAAGGAAAGCCGCTATATACTCAAGAAGGCAGTTCTGGCAGCACGCGAACAGAACCTTGAAATCAACATCGGAACGGAATGTGAATTCTATCTTTTCAAGACTGATGAAAAAGGTGACCCAACCAAGATTCCTTTCGACAATGCTGGATACATGTCGGTCGCTCCCGAAGACAAGGGAGAGAATATCCGCCGTGAAATATGTCTTACACTCAAGGAAATGGACATTCACCCAGAAAGCTCCCATCACGAGGAAGGACCAGGACAGAATGAAGTAGACTTCCGCTATGCAGCTCCTCTCAAATCGGCAGACAATGTAATGAATTTCATCACGGTAGTCCGTGCCGCAGCTGCCAGGAACGGTCTGTACGCAGACTTCTCTCCAAAACCTCTCAGCGGTCAGTGCGGCAACGGATTCCACATCAACATCTCCGTAAAATCAGAAGAAGGAAAAGATGTGTTTGAAAGCTTCATGGCAGGTGTTCTTTCCCACATAAAGGAGATGACAGTATTCCTCAACCCTATAGCAGAATCATACGACAGGCTTGGTTCAGGAAAGGCACCTTCCACAATAGGATGGGCAAAGGAAAACAGAACCCAGCTTATACGCATTCCTTCTACAAGAGACAACGAAAAGAGATTTGAGGTACGCTCACCAGACCCAACAGCAAATCCATACATTGCATTCGCATTGCTTATCTACGCAGGTCTTGATGGTATCAAGGGAAATTTCAAGCTTCCAGAACCAGCAAATCCAGACATCAAACGCGAAAGTCTTCCTAAATTCTGGGGAGAAGCGGCGGACCTTGCACGCCAAAGTGAATTCATCAGAAACATACTCAACAACGATGTAGAATCTTTTTTACGCAGATAGGAAAAGCAACATATAGATGAATCCATTGAGCAGCAGAAGAAAGGTACTCATCGTATCAGAGAGCGACACTTTCTTTGACAACATTTCAAGCATCCTCCCAAGAGAACAGTTCTTTCCTATTGTCCATGCCAAAAACGGCGGGAATGCCAGAAGAAAGCTGCTGGAAAGTGATTTCGACATCCTGCTTATCGACTGTCCACTCCCAGACGAACACGGTGTGCTTTTTGCAGAAAATTTCTGTGAGACAAACATGGGAATACTTCTACTTGTAAACGCAGACATGTATGATGAAGTTGCATCAAAGGTGGAAGACCATGGAATCATCACCCTACCAAAGCCTAATTCCCCACAGATGTTCTACATGGCTGTAAAGATGCTTTCTGCAATGACACTGCGTCTTGAAAAGATGGAGACAAAGAACAGAAGTCTTCAGGAGAAGATGGCAGACATAAGAACCATCAACAAGGCAAAGTGGATGCTCATAGAAAACAAGAAAATGTCGGAAAGCGAAGCCCACCATTACATTGAAAAGAAAGCAATGGATGAACGCCTTAGCCGCAGGGAAGCAGCCGAGCGCATCATCGAAAAATATGAGCTCTAGTCAGCGAAACTTATATCCCCACGAAGAATAAGCCTGAGCATGGCATCAGCAACATCAGGATCAAACTGGAATCCAGAATTCTTGCTGATCTGACCTATGATGACATCAGGCTCCATATGGTTTCTGTAGCACCTGTTTGAATTCATCGCATCAAACGCATCGGCAAGACAAACAATCCTTGCGTAAAAAGGAATTGCGTCCCCAGCAAGTCCATCGGGATATCCTTTCCCGTCATAGCGCTCATGATGATATCGTGCAACCATGCAGGCCTCAGGAATAGCCGTAAGACCAGAAAGGATCTCGAACCCACGTATCGTATGGCTTTTTATTATGGAAAATTCTTCATCCGTAAGTCTATTAGGCTTTGAAAGAATGTCATCATGGATGCTGATCTTACCACAGTCATGAAGGAGTCCACAGTAGAAAACCTTCTGGCACTGTTTTTTATCAAGCCCCATTTCCTCGGCGATCTGCCTTGAATATTTACCGACACGGATTGAATGACCGCCAGTATATGGATCCTTGGCATCAACAAAGCCTGAGAATGTTTCCATTATTTCCTGAATCAGCTTCTTGTCTCGAATCTCCAACTGCTCAAGATCCATGATTCTACCTTCGGAAAAAAGAAGAAACACAAAGGAAAATATCCATAAAATGGACAGGAATGCAAGAATATTGAATGCAGGATCCTGACTTATCCTTCGTCTAAGACGATAGGTAAGCACAGCTGTCGAAAGATCGGATGAGGTAACGGTCTCTTCCCCGTAGAGGATAAAACCTACCTTCGCAAAGGAATTTGCCCTATTGGGAGAAGTTCTTAAGAGAGGATATTCCTTATCTTCCAGACTTGGATGGTAGACGAACCTATCACCCTTGCTCAAAGGAAAGAACACCTGATCATTGTTCATTATGTAGTCGATGAAAATCATCTTGTGGTTATAATTTCTTAGATTAAAATCCTGCTCAAGGGTATCCTCGCCTCTTTGCTGAATGATATCGACCTTTCCACACCATGCGGTCTCTATGAAGCAAGGGGTTTCAATGTCAAAGGATAATTTCCATTCAGATATTTCATAGGGTGTCTTGTTTTCAACAGTTACATCAAATGTATTTCCCTTGAGAATGTAAGTACCTGTCCTCTCATATGATTCTTCAGTAAGAACCGTATCCCATTTTCCAAGCATACCGCCACGTTCTTCGATTGAAAAACTCAATCCTGCATCTTCTCCTGAAGAGGTCCGTAAATCCGACAGACTGACCTTTCGTTCCGTTTGATTGAAGGTGCTGTTTCTTATAAGGATATAGCAATAGCTGGACACTATGACAAAAAAAGCCACAAAGAGAATTGTAAAATTCAGGCGATTCTTCTTTGAAATCATCTTCAGTTAATTCTCACATTGAACTCAGAAATCATCATCCCCATCTTGAATTGAACAGATTTCTGGACCTCATATTTTTTTATGAAAGCTTCAATTTCAGGAACACTCAGATTGAAGTCAATTGTATCATTGATATTCTTGATGATTTTCTTTGACGCATCCGTCTCTTCAATCCTTTCCAATTCTTCTGGATTTCCGTCCGTATACCTGGAGCGCATTTCAATGTTCATCCAGGCGCCTGACAGATACATGGAAACAGACATTTCCTTTACATAATATTGAGAACAACTTCTTATGGCATAATGCAAGAGCCTTTCAACAACAACGGCATATTCAAATTCAATTGCACCAAGATGCTCAGGAACATTGAGATTGTAGTTGACCTTGACGCCTGATTTGACGGCAAATTCATCCGCTTCAAGGACAACGGAATTGATGGCATTGTTTGAACATTTCCTTTCTGGCATATTGAGGCGTGAATCCGACATGATCGCAGACACGAGCGTTCTTATGTCATCATATTGCCCCTTATCAAGAAGATTAAGGATTTCCGAAGTAACGGCAAGCATGGCACCGCTCATTTCCTCGATGCGGCATGACATTTCGTTTACCTTTGCGGATTCCGCCTTTAGTCTGTCTGAATATTCAGCAAGAAAAACAAGGCTCATGTCCTGCTTCTGTTTAAGTCCTCTTCTTGAGTACATCTTGAAGGCACTTGCAAATGTTATGACCATGAGGACAAAGAGAAGAACCACTCCTGGCACTGCAACTGGATAGTCAATGAGACTCATAGGCCAGACACTGAGCCATGTGGTAGCCAAAAAGAAAAGGAGAGGTATAAGACAGAGCACTGCCCACCCGCCTGTTTCCTTTTCATTTTCCTTGTATTCCTTAGCAACCGTCTTGACTAGAACAAGAAGCAGAACCGACTGAACCATTGTCTGAATGAGAATGCTTGAAAAGATGTCCTTGGTATGATTATAGACAATATAGCAAATAGTATTACCTGGAAGAATAAAGTCAGCGCCACACAGCACTGTAAAAACAGAACGCCATCCCTTCTTTTCAGAAAGTATTTGACCGACACAGACAATACAAGCAAAGGTCAAGGCTGTCAGTACCAAATAAAGGCGCCCTCCAGCAGAGAAGAAAACACCCCAGACATCGGTAATGGAGGTAAAAATATAGGCTGCTGCAAGAATGAGAACGGTCCTCAACTGGCCGAATTTAGAGCGCGTAAAAAGGCTTATGTAAGCCAGGAGAAAAATCATCGCTACTCTATAGGAACAAAAATATAAAAGGTTCATTCCCTTCATTATATCACAGAAACCTCTTTTTAACAAAATTTGATATTTATAATTATTGCTTTATAATAGAAGAAGAGGCGTTGATATTACACCCATTAACCCACAGGAAGGAGGCACACTATGTCAGTTACAGCATATTCACTTGGAGCAGCACAAGAAGTTACGGGAAGCAAGCACGTTCTTGAGATTGAAGGACGCAGCTTTATGATTGACTGCGGTGCTTTCCAGGGAAAAAGACAGGAAGCAGACAGAAAGAACCGCGACTTTGATTTTGCTGCAGATAAGATTGAAAGCGTAGTTCTTACACATGCACATTTTGACCACTGCGGACTCTTGCCAGTGCTCACAAAAAACGGATATGGCGGAAGCATCTTTGCAACTCCAGCAACCCGCGACCTTGCAAACATCGTCATGATGGACAGCGCAAGGATTCAGGCACGCGACGCTGAGTTTCTTGCCAAGCAGGCAAAAAAGAAAGGTGAGAAATTCTCCTGGAAGCCTCTCTTCACGGAGATGGACTGCGTAAAGGCAGCAAATCAGATCATAACCCTTGGATACAACAGGAAGATGTACATAGCACCTGATGTCCAGCTTGAATTCTACGATGCAGGACACATACTCGGATCTTCTCTTGCATACTTTACGATCACAGGACAACGAAAGAACCCGTTGAATTCAAAGATTTCTGGCGGACTTGGAATTTCAGGACGCAGACTATGGCACAGGCTTTTTGGACCAAAGACAAACCCGGCAAAATCTCAGAAGGAATCAAAAGAAGAGGCACTGCGCGGAGCACCATCCGATGAAATAAGAATTCTCTATACAGGCGACCTTGGAAGACGCAACAAGCCTATAATACGCGATCCCGCAACAAACATGCCAGCTCCTGACTATATCTTCCTTGAAAGCACCTACGGAAACAGGCTCCACCATGAACCAGACAGCGCCCTTAAGGAACTTGAAAAAATCGTTCGCCGTGCAATCGACACAAAGGGAAAGATCATCATTCCTACCTTTGCAATCGAGCGCGCCCAGGAGCTTGTATATTACCTGCACCTTCTTGTCGATAAAAAGAAGATTCCTCAGATCCCTATATATATGGACAGTCCTATGGCAGTCAATGCAACAGGAATCTACCAGCTGCATCAGGAATGCTATGATGAAGCTACAAAGGAAGCTTTCCTTTCACATCATAAGAATCCTTTCGGTTTCAATTCCATGACATTCGTCCAGAGTGTCGATGAATCAAAGGCTCTCAATGACAAGCAAGGTCCTATGATCATCCTTTCTGCAGATGGAATGTGCGAAGCAGGCCGCATCCTCTATCATCTTGCAAACAACATTTCTGACCCAAAAAACATCATCTGTATCGTAGGCTATATGTCGGAAAATACTTTGGGAAGAAAGATTCTTGATGGAGAAAAGGAAGTAAAGATTCTTGGTGACTGGTACAAGGTGAACGCCGAGGTGGTCAACATCGACTCTTTCAGCGCCCATGCCGACTACCACGAAAGCCTTGAATGGCTCAACACCATCGACACAAGCCGTCTCAAGAAAATATTCCTTGTCCACGGAGAAAAAAACGGACAGGAGCATATGAAAAAATTCCTTGAAGACAATGGATACGAAAATGTAGAAATTGTAAAATATGGCGAGACCTACGACCTGGAGTAACAGCCATCATGGACAAGGACACAGAAGAAAAAATCATCGGACTTGAAACAAAACTTGCGTACCTTGAGGATTTCCTGAACCAGCTTCAATCTGTGGCTGTGGAAAATTCCACAACCATAGAAAAGCTGAGGGAAGAGAACAAGCTCATGGCACAGAAGATAAGAGATCTTTCAGACCAGATGGAAGGAGACGTCCCCAACAGAAGACCTCCACACTACTAAGAGACACTCCATCAAAGCATAAGCAATGCTCTATGCCATCAGCATATCTATCAGAAGCACCTCCTCCTTATTAAAAGAAATTTAACATATGCAAACTTTTCGCGCATTCACATTTTTGATGTTTCTCTGTACACTATTAGATATGTCGATCCATTCACTTGCGAAAGAACTTGGAATCAGCGAATATGCATTGAGACAATATGCTGAAAAACACAACCTTCAGAAGACTCGAACCAAAAACAATCGACGCTGCGGCTATAAATTCACTGAGCAGGATCTGGCTAAAATCAAACTTGCTTACACATCAAAGAAAACTCCAGATGTTCTTTTTTTGATGTATCGTCTATATGATAAAATTGCAAGAAATCATCTTTATGTCGGCGCTGGAATTTTTCTTAAGCGGGATGAGGAGCTTATAGAAAAATTCGTATCCATGCAATATTCCGTTTCCAATAGCTTTCATAAAAAATGTTTCAATTTTTTTATTTGCACCCAAAGGCAATACGAAACCAGAACCATGAAGTTTGCAAGCATTCTAAGTGAACCCATGTATAGGCAGTTCTGTGCTGAATTCCAGCCTCTCACACTTGAATTAATCAAGAAATATGTTGATGAAAAAAAAAGGGTTAGCTTTGAGGAGTTCATTCCTGATGCAGTCAGATCCATGATTTGTGATACTGTACCTCGTTTTGTCAGCTTTGATGATCAATTCTTGAATGGACAGGAACTGGATTCTACCACAGAGAAATAAATTGATTTTAATTAGAAATGTAATTACACTTTATAAATTGACCGCAAATAAGTCCACAGGAGAAATAAATGACTTTAGATCAAACACATCTTTTTGAAACAAAAGAAAAACTGAACGGTCTAGATGGTATACGTCTTGAAGGCGAAAATCTGGAAAAGATGAATATAAAACAGCTTCAGGATCTGCTTGATAAAGTTGAAAAGCTTGAGGCGGGAAAAGATTCTATAATTCTCAATATTCCCGAAGGATTTTTGGGATTTTACGAGAGGGATTGGGGAAGCATTCTGAACATTCCTTCATGTATAAAAAATATAGTCTTCCCTTCCACTTTTATCGGTATTCGTTTCATAAAAAGTGGTGTCCAGTTTCTGCCAAAAAACAAGGGAAATATAATGTTTCCTAAAGGTAAATATATAATCACAACAGAAGACTATCCCTGTACTTATGGTATCTTAGGTCGTTCTAAAGCAAAAAAACTCTTGAGTAAAGAAATATCATGCATTGAATTACTGGATCATGCAGATGAATGGGGCAGTCTATATGGAGTTGAATTTCTGCAACACGGTACTTGTTTTACAATAAATCGTGTCGCCAGCTTTGATTCAGAATCAGAGGTTCTTGAAAGTCATACTCTTGAAATTTCCAGCAAAACAGAAGTCTCACTTGATGGATTCCCGATCGAACTTAGTAGTATTGAATCTGCAAAAAGCTATATACATGAATCTCAATTTCCATTGAACAAAAAGCTTCTGGTTTTTTCAACCTGGAGAGAAACCTATGGCATCGAACATGAGTTTGAAGAAGGTTTTTCTCTGGATGATATTATCTTTGGGCAAAACCGCCCTTTCTGCTACGAGGATGTAAATTCTAAAAAAACACTTTACGGATTTGCTAACATTAGCATTAAATGCCCTGGTGACCACTACGTACGTGGAAGTGCTTTAACTGATGCCTATCATGAATATGGTGATGTTTTCTTCAATGGAAAATTATATGAACCAGGACCTGAATTATTGTCCGCTATAGAAAAGGATATTGCTCAGGAAAACGAAGCTAAACTTGAGAGAAAGAGAAAACTTGAAGAAAAGAAAAAAAATCTTGAAGAAATAAAACAGCAGGAAAAGCAGCATAAAGAAGAGGAAAAGAAAAGAGAAGCGTCGTTCGCCAACAAGCCAAAAGAAACAATGAAGTTCATGACAGTAAAAACAAATGATCTGGAAATAAAATTCGGCTCATTGATGAAATACAAGGGCAAAGAAACAGAAATCGCTCTTCCTTCCACCGTTGAAAGAATTTGGGCCGCAGCCTTTGCAGGAAACAAGTCATTAAAAGCTGTGGAAATTCCAGAATCTGTCTTTGACATTCAGACATCTGCCTTTCAGGGATGTTCAGGACTGGAAACGATTAATCTTCCAGACAATATCAAAAGCATCGCTGAAAAGACTTTTTCTGGATGCTCATCTTTGAAGGAAATAACGATTCCAGAAAGTGTCATCAGAATCTGCGAGGAAGCATTTTCAAACTGCACTTCCCTTACCAAAGAAAACATCCATTGTGATGACTGGATAAACAAAGATGATTTGCTGGCTGGAAAGAAACTGGAAAAGATTTAATTGAATATGTTAAAGGGCTGCCCTAAAAGTATTTATTCTAGCGATCATTGCGGCTGCATGTCGAAATGACCGTACCGTAAAACATACTTATCGGGCAGCCCTCTTTTTTTATGTATTTTCCCTGATCGTCATGATGATCCAGACAACAAACAGGAGCAACAGAAGCTTAAATCCTATCCTCCCGACAGAACCCTCTGTCAGAAGTTCATTTCCAAACCAGTTAATGAAATCTGCCATAATTTTCCCCCTTGCCGAGTTTTGATCAGCTGCTGAAACAGTTCAACAGGCAGTCTAAAAGATCCGAAGAATCATGGTTCAAATCTTTTAAGAATAGATAAACTATTACTGTTTCAATAATTCCAGAGTTTTACGATCTCTTTCTCCATTAAAAAATTTATTGAGCACGGCATTGAATAGCATATTGTCGGGATCCACAGCATCAAATAACGTCATCGAAGATTTAAGTTTGATGGCATCTATCTGTCCAAATATTTCTTCTGCGTTGTCTGATTCCAGTCCAAGAAGCAGTCTTGCAAGCTTTTTATATCTTGAACCAAGCAGACCATCATCAAGATATGCCTGAGCCTCTGCAATTCCAGATATTCCATAGAAATTTGACATATCAGAAAGTCCCAGTCCCTTTAACTGAGGAAAGACATACCACATCCAATGAGATCTTTTGCATCCCGCCATAAGTTCCTTGACGGCATTCTTAAAATCTGATTCCTGAGCCTTTTTGAAACGCAGAAGATTATGCTTATCGACTCGTCCTATTCTAAGCTTATCGAACCTACGAAATACCGAAAACATGTCCTTTGTCGTATAGTAACCGCACTTGAAGATGAGTTCTTCTGGAATATCGTAGTAAGCTTCCGCCATTGCAGCTGCAATATCAGCAAGAGTGTCTGTATCTCCACCAAGACTAACCGCAGTCCTCACCACATCCTCAAAGGATTCTCCTTCAAGGAAGGCACTGATAGCTTCGGGTACTGTCCTCTGGCAGCTTTCATCATGACAATAATCTGGTCTTATTTCATCAATTGTCCTTGAAAGGTCATAACCAAATTCTTTTGCCACAAATTCCTTGATCTGTTCCTTTGTGGAACCTGTTCTAGCCAGCCAAATGACAGACGCAGTAGCCTCTGCCCCTTT
Organism: Treponema sp.; assembly: GCF_045641405.1. Taxonomy (GTDB): domain Bacteria; phylum Spirochaetota; class Spirochaetia; order Treponematales; family Treponemataceae; genus Treponema_D. The sequence continues at coordinate 8,025 of NZ_JAZUGX010000011.1, read as the reverse complement.
TATACCTTCAGGATGATTGTGAGTAACTTCCGCACTCCAGCGGGCAACTTCTCGAGTCCGCTCCATGGTATCGAAGAACCAACCGATGGAAGAAACACGCATCGCAGATCCATTTCCATAGCTTCCATAGGGCTCAGTACTTTTAGAAGTCAGCCATTGATAAAAGCTTCCGCCATATCCAGCGTCTGGATATTTTTGCCCCCAACGATGCATGGATTGGATGATCGCACTTTTCATCTCACTTTCGTCGGCATCAAGACCTGCTTTCATGACGGCATCACAGACTGCCACGGTCATTACCGTATCATCCGTAAACATTGGACAGTCATCAAACAAAGGAAAGTCTTTTGTTTTATCTCCACCATCAAACTCATAAGGTTCCCCAATAATATCTCCTAAAATTGCTCCGTACATTTTTCATTCCTCCATCCAATAGCCATAGAGCCGTAACGATAAAAAGCTTCAATCAACTATCCAGCCAGCTGCGACCAGATCTTCTACAGTGGAAAATTTTTCAACCTCACCGTTATCGGTCAAAACATCCCAGCCGTCACCATTGATTCCCTGGATAACCGAAACGGAACCAAAGCTGTTTTCTTTTCGCCAATGCTTTACACGACAAGGCTCCATGCATCTTCCATTCCAGATAACATCGATTGATAATTCCTGCAATTCCTTGCTCCATTTGTTGCCCATACAAATCCTCCTCTTTTCATTCGTTCTTGCACAATTAAAATATATGCAAACTATTCGCGCAAAAATTTCATATTCAAAAAAAAAGAATTTACCTATATATGCTAAGACACATGAAAAGCATGAGTGATTTTTTTATCCAGACATGGAAGATTATATTCCTGGCGGGTCCTATGACACTTTTGGGGAAAGCGGTCCTTTGGAAACTAGGCAGTCAAATGGGATGATACTTTACAGGTTCCAGATGTCCATCCACAACAGGGTGGAATGCATGGACACACAAGAACACTATTCATAAAAGATAGAAAACAGAGCGGCAGCTAAGAAAGCAAATAATAGACTGCAAAGAAGTGGAAAATGCTTCCGCCTAGTGCAAGAAGATGGAAGATACTGTGTGACCACTTGTAATTGCGAAGCATGAAGAATCCACCGCTCACAACATACAGTGCGGTTCCTGTAATAAGAAGTGAACCACATCTTGCAAAAGCCAGTGTCATTATGACAAAGGATACAACAAATCCAAATACAGAAAATCCCCTTACCTTGTTGCCAAAGACAGCATAAAGGGCCGCCATAAGACCATAGAGAGACCACACTATGGAAACAAAGGCTGTCAATGTCGTTCCGCTCATGGTTGCAAGGGCAAATGGAACAAAAGTTGCAGGAACAAGAATCCAGATTGTCATGAAAGTCATTCTTTCAAAAACCTTTCTTCCACCCATGGCAGAAATAGCATGTGACAATGTAGATGTTAGATAATAGATGAATAAAAAAGCTCCAAGCAATGAAAAGGAAGCTGTCCAAGCGCCAGAGTTTGCTGAAGGAGCATGGAAAACACTTCTGACTATGAGAAGAACGATTGCCGCAACACTCAACCCAGCACCGATACCATGGGAAATGGAACTAAAAAGATCCTCACCCAATGAAAAAGGACGCGGCTGACGTTCATTGTAGGAAATGCGCGCATTTGCCTTCTGGGCTTTTAGCTCTTTTCTCTGTTCTTTTTCCTGGGCCTTAGTTTTTTTTCGGTCAGCATCGATAGAACATTCAAGTTTTACCTGACGGATCTTCTCCTTTGCCTGTACCTTTATTGTCTTTATCGCAGCCTTTCTTTTTGCCTTGAGAGACTTGCGTGTAATTTTGCGTGAAATATCTGCCATGAAGTAACCTCAATTTCTAGTGTCAGATAAAATTATAATGCATAGATACATTATTTGCCATAAAAAAAGGACATAAAAAAACCCGACAGTATTCAACGAATTCTGTCGGGAAAACAATGAAGGAAATCGGCAATTTCTGGAAACCAGAGCCTTGCCAGGGCTATATTTTGCAGCAAGGAACGGAGGAGTCCTTGCTGCCTTCATACATTTTACTTGCTTGACTTCTTCTTCTTTGAAACTACATCGAAGATAACAGCCAAGAGGAGAACCATACCCTTAACAGCGCGCTGCCAGTTAGAGTCAACACCAAGGATAGACATACCGTTGTTAAGAACACCCATGAAGATAGCACCGATTACAGCACCACCAACTGTACCTGTTCCACCGTATGCAGATGCACCACCGATGAAGCACGATGCGATGGCATCCATTTCGTAGCTCTGACCAACTGTTGGAGCGGCAGAGTTAAGACGAGCAGCACAAACGAGACCTGCGATACCTGCGATAAATCCCATGTTTGTATATGCAAACATCATTACATTGTCAGTGTTGATACCAGAGAGGCGGGCAGCCTTTTCGTTACCACCGATTGCATAGAGGTAGCGTCCTGGAACTGTATTCTGTGTGTAGTAAGAGTAGATTCCAACGATTACACCTACGATTACGAGGATGAGTGGAAGACCCTTGTCCTGTGCGAGGAGCAACCCTACGATGAGGATTACTGCACAGAGGATTGCCTGCTTAGCGATGAATCCTACGGTTGTTGAAACTGAGTATCCCTTTCTGATCTTTGATGCACGGCTGATTACTGCAGCAGCAACTGTTACAACACAGCAGATTACAGAAATGATCATTGTTACAAGGAAAGTGATGGAAGCATTTTTGTCGATGATGGCATCGTATACTTCTACTGACATATCATCATTTGCCTGCTCAAGGAAAAGGTCAGGAATGTAACTTCCGAAGATGTTGAGGAATGAATCTGGGAATGGTGAAATTGTCATACCATTAAGAAGGATGAGGGCAACACCACGCCACAAAAGCATACCAGACAAAGTACAGATGAATGGAGGAATGTGAACATAAGCGATGAAGAATCCATGCCATGCACCGATTGCTGTACCAACGATAAGACAGATGAGGATCGATGGAAGAACAGGCCAACCCATATTGACTATGAGAATACCAGCAAAGGCACCGACAAGACAGATTACAGAACCGACAGAAAGGTCGATGTTACCACCAGTAAGGATACAGAGAAGCATACCCGTTGCAAGGATAACAACCCAAGCATTCTGGTTGATAAGGTTTGTGATGTTTTCAGGAGCAAAGAGCGATCCCTTGTCTGCACCCTGAATAAGAACTTCAAAAAACAACATGACAGCAAGAAGGATAAGAATCATTGTGTTACCCTTCAGTGTCTTCTTTAAACTCTGAATATTAGCCATTTCTATTACTCCTAAATTACTTACCTGAGTTGATGATGCATGCCATGATTTTTTCCTGGTCTGCATCCTTTGCGTCCATTTCGGCAACCATGCGTCCTTCGTTCATAACGTAGATGCGGTCACTCATTCCCAAAACTTCTGGCATTTCAGAAGAAATCAGGATAACAGACTTTCCTTCTGCAACCATCTTGTTGATGATGCAGTAGATTTCGTACTTGGCACCAACATCGATACCGCGTGTAGGTTCATCAAGGATGAGGATGTCTGGATCAGCAAAAAGCCATTTACCAAGAAGAACCTTCTGCATGTTTCCACCAGAAAGATTGCCGACATTTTCATCAACAGTAGCACACTTTGTATGCATTTCCTTTGCTGTATCCTGAGCAACACGGCGGCACTCATCGTAATCGTAGATCCAGTGCTTTGAAACCTTTTCTGGTTTTGCGGCGACAGTATTCTTTGTGATTGATTCCGTAAGAATAAGTCCGTTACCTTTACGGTCTTCAGTTACATAAGCGATTCCGCTCTTGATTGCAGACTTGACGTTAGGGAATTCTACTTCTTCTCCGTTAAGGAAAATCTGTCCGCTGATGTTTGCCCCGTAAGACTTACCGAAGATACTCATGGCAAGTTCAGTACGTCCAGCACCCATAAGCCCAGAAATACCAAGAACTTCACCTCTTCTAAGCTTGAAGTTTACGCCGTTGCAAACCTTGATTCCATCGAATACTGGATGGTCAACATTCCAGTCCTTGACTTCAAGGCAGACTTCACCGATCTTTGGAGTACGCTTAGGGAAGCGGTCTGTGATGTCACGACCAACCATAGCTGCGATGATTGTATTTTCACTGAATGATTCGTGAGCCTTATCCATCGTCTTGATGACGGCACCATCGCGGATAACAGTGATCTTGTCTGCAACATAAGAGATTTCATTAAGCTTGTGGGAGATGATGATCGATGTCATTCCCTGCTTCTTAAACTCCAGGAGAAGGTCAAGAAGATGCTTTGATTCATTCTCGTTAAGAGAAGCTGTTGGTTCATCAAGAATAAGAAGACGAACTTTCTTACCAAGTGCCTTTGCAATTTCAACAAGCTGCTGTTTGCCGACACCGATGTCTTTAATTAATGTATGTGATGACTCTTTAAGGCCAACTTCAGAAAGAAGCTTGTCTGCCTTATCGAAGGTTTCTGCCCAGTTGATTTTGGCTTTTGAACCACGTTCATTACCAAGGAACATGTTTTCTGCAATTGTCAAAAGTGGAACAAGAGCAAGTTCCTGGTGAATAATTACGATACCTAAGTCCTCACTGTCCTTGATGGAGTGAAATTTACAAAGGTTTCCGTCATAGAAAATATCACCTGAATATGTACCGTATCCGTAGATACCGCTGAGTACATTCATCAAGGTTGACTTACCAGCTCCGTTTTCACCGCAGAGAGCGTGGATTTCACCTTCTTCAACAGTAAGAGTTACATCGCTAAGGGCTTTTACGCCAGGAAACTCTTTAGTGATATTTCTCATTTCCAATAATGCTTTTGCCATTGGAATCTCCTATTTTTTATTTTTAATTACTTTAATTAAAACCCATAAAAAAGGCGGGATTGGTTAGAACCCCGCCTTGTCTCAGTTCAGCTCAGACTATTTGAGCTGTGCTTCTGTGTAGTATCCAGAATCGATAAGGAGAGACTTGTAGTTGTTGATGTCTCCGTATACTGGATCACAAAGGTATGAAGGGATAACTCCTGTTCCGTTGTCATATGTCTTTGTGTCGTTGATTTCTGGCTTTGTTCCCTTCATGAGGGCATCAACCATACCTACAACCTTTGTTGCGAGTGTACGTGTGTCCTTGAAGATTGACATAGCCTGTGTTCCAGCGAGCATGTTCTTTACAGAACCGATATCACAGTCCTGTCCAGTGATGATTGGGAAGTTAGCCTTTGTGTAACCTGCAGCCTTGAGAGCGTTTGTGATACCCATTGCACAAGAGTCGTTTGATGAGTATACAGCGTCAAGCTTTGTACCCTTTGGACCATACTTGTTAGATGTGATGAGGTTTTCCATACGCTTCTGTGCTTCTTCTGTTGACCAGTTGAGAGTTGCACACTGTGCCTTTGATGTCTGTCCTGAACGGCAAACGAGAACTCCACTCTTGAGGTATGGTGTAAGGATGTCCATAGCACCACCGAAGAAGAAGTTGATGTTGTTGTCATCTGGTGAACCTGTGAAGAATTCGATGTAAGCAGGATCATCCTTTGAGCGGCTCTTGAGGTTGAGCTTGTCTACAAGGTATTCACCCTGGATTGTACCAACTTTGTAGTTGTCGAATGTTGCATAGTAAGAAACTGCCTTTGAGTTCATGATAAGGCGGTCATAAGCGATAACTGGGATCTTCTTCTTTCTTGCCTGATCGAGAACACCCTTAAGTGCTGAACCATCGATAGAAGCGATAACGAGAACCTGGCACTTTGCTGTTACCATGTTTTCAATCTGTGAAACCTGTGTTGCACTGTCGTTGTTTGCATACTGAAGGTGTACTGTGTAACCAGCCTTTTCGAGCTGTGCCTTCATGTTTGCGCCGTCCTGGTTCCATCTCTGGAGATCCTTTGTAGGCATAGAAACACCAACCTTTGTTCCCTTCTTAGCAGCGAAACAAGGGAGTACCAATGCTGCAGCCAATAATACAGCGATAATTTTTTTCATAAGATAATCCTCCTTAATTTGATATCTTACAATAAAATAGCTAGTATCAGTCCTCCCCGCAGGGAGAACCAACACTACCTTTGTTCTTAGGATGATTATATCCTACACCAAAAGTCCCCTCCTGGATCGCCAATCTTCTTGAATATTTTGTGAATTTATGGGAATTTTCGCAAAATTCTGACATTTACAATTCACCCTGCTCTAGAAAATCTTGTTGTAAAAAAAGTTAAGATTGTCCAGCTCAAAATTTTGTTGAAAAAATCTTAATTCTTACTTATTATATGAATATTATGGGTGGAAATTTCATAAAAGATTTGCTTAGCACTTTTTTTGGCGGAAGTGATCCTGAAGCACAGAAAAAGAAAATTTTAAAAGGTATTGCAAAGTCTCTCTCCAAGACTAAATACAAGTTCTACAAGATGGGATCAAATGAGGTTGATCCTAGCTTTGCAAAATTCATGCTTGACCTCTACAAGGCAATATCACCTGCGCAGGCTATGATTCAGTCCTTCGAGAATCCAAACGCACTAAAAAGACTGGTGCTTAACCATTCCCTTACAGAGAAGCAGCTGGAGGCATTGGAAAATCTTTCCGAGGAATCCATCGTGGAACTGGCACGCAAACAGCCTCTCAAGGCAGTCAATGAGATTGTCAGGGGCCATATGGAAACCTTTACTTCCGCTTATGACAGCACAAGAATCGCAAAGACAGATTCCCTCTATACAAAGCTCATGTGTTTTGCAAACTTCGTTCAGTTTGACTATTACTTCACCCTCAAGAAATTCGACAACACGATCAAGGAACATGATTTTTCAAAGGCTCCTAAGTTTGCCGCAATCAACGGGTCCTACATCATCGAGGACCTTAAGAATTTCATCGATGTCGCATGGGTTCTTCCATTTGACGCAGACTGGAGCGATGTATTCAAGCTCATCAAATCCGTGAAGGGTGCAGACCCTATTCCTATGGGCACCTGGAAAAAGATCCTTGCCCGCATCAAGTACCTCCGAGACAACCGCATCATCGAAATGTTGATTCAGCTCATCTCAGAAAATCCTTTGTACCGTGATGAAGTATCCCCTAAAGAGCTTTACATCGTTGACGACTACATCGCCGACGTCAAGAAAGCAGCAGACAAGACTCTGGATGAGCTCCAGGCAAAGCAGACAGCGGGAAAAGTTGACGGACTTCTCGTTCAGATTTTTGGAACAAATGAAGTCGAGCATCTTAAATACTACAACGAAGCAGGAAGCGCACCTTTTGAACGAAAAGGAATCGGTTCTTTTGCCTATGCCGAGCCTCTTGGATACCTCAAGCAGTTCATCCTCGACTATATAAAGAAGGACATAAGAGAACTTTCCGACATTCTTCTTGTCCGCGGTGAATGGGCCAACCAGCAGCTTGCAACACCAATGAGCGACGCTTTCCATAACCTTGTAGACATAGCGGCAGACATCACAGCCTTGGACAACAGCGTGAATGAAACCGTTGACCTTGGTCTTAAGATGAAGACACACCTCCCTCGTGCAGACCGAGACAAGGAATCAAAAGGAATCATCCAGACTACCCTCAATCAGGTAAATGATACAGCAGGAAAACTTCTCAAGAGATCCATGGCACTCCTCATCTCATACGACAGAAACCTAAAGATGATTCTTGAAGACTGCGTAAAGAAACATCAGGAGCTGATCCTCAACTGGAATGACATCGACCACTTTGCGGAAGGACAGCTTAAGCAGATGTCCATCGATGCCTACAAAAAGATTTTTGCTTTTGTATCGCTGATCCAGAACTTCCCGATCGAACTTACAGAAGACGAAGAATAGAATTCCAGATATCAACAATCTGTAAAAAGGCCGATTTTTTTCGGTCTTTTTTATTTGATGAATTTACAATCTAAGTGCAACAAATGAAAAGACCCATAAAATCAACTATAATGGTGTTTGTTCAAGACATTATTACAGGAGATAAAATGGGTCACTACAAACATCTTAGCACAATAGAGCGAGAAATCATACTG
>NZ_JAZUGX010000010.1:0-3108 GCF_045641405.1 Treponema sp. | reverse complement strand
GATATTACGAACTACAGTGATGAGTATATAGCAGCCGTCACTGATAAAATAAACAAAAGACCAAGAAAATGTCTTGGTTACAAAACACCTTTCGAGGTCTATTATTCAAAAACGTTGCATTTAATTTGACAATTCAAGTTTTTAAAAAACTTATGCTATAATATCCCTATGAAAATCATAACATGGAACGTTAACGGCATTCGTGCCGTGGAGAAAAAAGATTTCTGCAGTTGGCTTGCAGGTTGCGGGGCAGATGTTGTCTGCATTCAGGAAACAAAGGCAAAGCCGGAACAGCTTAGCGAAAACCTTACAGCTCCAGAAGGCTATAAATCATTTTGGGCAAGCGCAGTAAAACCTGGCTACAGCGGAACTTCCATCTATTCAAAGACAGAACCAGACAAGGTGGAGTTTCTTGGGGACAGCCGTTTCGACGATGAAGGCCGCGTCCTCATGGCATATTTTGGAAACCTTGTTGTCATTAGCGCATACTTTCCAAACAGCCAGGACAAGGGAGCACGCCTTGACTACAAACTTGCCTTCTGCGATGCAATGCTCAAAAAACTTGATGGCCTTGTTGCGGACGGTTTTGACATAGTTCTTTGCGGTGACTACAACATCGCACACAAGGCCATCGACCTTGCAAATCCAAAGACAAATGAAGGCAATGCAGGATATCTTCCTGAAGAAAGAGCCTGGATGGACAAATTCACCACCAGCGGCTATGTGGATACATTCCGCCATTTCTGCCAGGAACCAAAGATGTATTCCTGGTGGAGTTACCGCTTTCATGCCCGCGAAAAAAATGTAGGGTGGCGCATCGACTATGCCAACGTAAACGAACGCCTCATGCCAAGAGTAAAATCCTGCGTAATCAACAGCGATGTAATGGGCAGCGATCACTGTCCTGTAACACTGGAGCTTGACTGATGGGAATGCAATACAAGAAAGAATACATGGAGCGCGCCGTTGCTGTTGCCCATAAGGGTATCGATAGCGGATGCGGTGGTCCTTTTGGATGTGTGATCGTTTGCGGCGATGAAGTTGTCGCTGAAGCCCACAATACGGTTGTCTGCGACAATGATCCCACAGCTCATGGCGAGGTAAATGCAATACGCATGGCTGGTAAAAATCTTGGCCGCTTTGACATGAGCGACTGCGTTCTTTATACGACAAGCGAACCTTGTCCTATGTGCCTTGCATCGATCATGTGGGCGCGCATTCCAGTTGTGTACAGTGCAATGAACATCGATGACGCAAAGCAGATCGGATTTGATGACAAGCCCTTCTATGATGCCATGGGGGATAAAATCAACGGAAAGAAAAATCAGTTTGTCACTGAGGAATTCCATAGGGAAGAAAGTGCAGTAAAACTTTTTGAAAAATACGACGGAATGGAAAAGACAAAATACTAAGGCGGTTCAGCATGGCAAAATACATAATGGCACTTGATGCCGGAACTACAAGCAATCGATGCATTCTTTTTGATCACGATGGAAAAATATGCACCGTGGCACAGAAGGAATTTACACAGATATTTCCAAAACCGGGTTGGGTTGAGCACGATGCCAATGAGATCTGGTCAACCATGATGGGTGTAATTGCGGAGGCGATGGCAAAATTGAAGTGTCATGAAAGTGACATTGCCGTCATAGGGATTACAAATCAGCGTGAAACCACAATCGTCTGGGATAAGGAAACTGGCGAGCCTGTTTGCAATGCAATCGTATGGCAGTGCCGTAGAACAAGCGAATACTGCGATGAGCTTAAGGCTAAAGGTCTTGTTGAAAAAATCAGAAGCAAGACAGGCCTTGTGATCGATGCATATTTTTCTGCCACAAAGTTAAAGTGGATTCTTGATAATGTTGAGGGGACCCGTGAAAAGGCGGAGCGGGGAAAGCTTCTTTTTGGAACCGTAGAAACATGGCTCATCTGGAAACTTACAAACGGACAGGTTCATGTAACCGATTATTCCAATGCTTCAAGAACAATGATGTTCAACATAAACACTCTCAAGTGGGACGATGAAATTCTTGCTGAACTCAACATTCCAAAATCCATGCTGCCTGAAGTAAAGCCTTCAAGTTGTGTTTATGGAAATGCAGATGTTTCTGGTGTTTCAATTCCAATTGCAGGTGCGGCAGGTGACCAGCAGTCGGCCTTGTTTGGTCAGACCTGCTTTAATGCAGGAGATGCAAAAAATACCTACGGAACCGGAGCCTTTCTTTTGATGAACACCGGGGACAGACCTGTATTTTCTAAGAACGGTCTTGTAACGACAATTGCCTGGGGTCTTGATGGAAAAGTGAACTATGCCCTTGAAGGTTCTGTATTTGTTGCAGGAGCCGCCATCCAGTGGCTTCGTGATGAAATGAAACTCATTGATTCCTCGATTGATTCTGAATACATGGCATGCAAGGTTGAAGATACCAATGGATGCTATGTTGTTCCGGCTTTCACAGGTCTTGGTGCACCTCATTGGGATCAGTATGCACGCGGAACAATCGTCGGCCTTACCCGTGGGGTGAACAAATGCCACATCATCCGTGCTACCCTTGAATCCCTTGCTTACCAGGTTAACGACATTCTTCAGGCAATGCAGGCGGATTCGGGAATAAACCTTGCAGCCCTTAAGGTTGATGGTGGTGCAAGTTCCAACAATTTCCTCATGCAGTTTCAGTCGGACATATGCAATTCACCGGTAGAAAGGCCGGAATGCGTTGAAACTACAGCCATGGGTGCTGCCTATCTAGCAGGTCTTGCCATCGGCTTCTGGAAAGACAAAAATGATGTGATTGCAAATTCAAAAATTGAAAGGACTTTTGTTCCTTGCATGGATGAAGCAAAAAGAAAGACATTGATTAAAGGCTGGAATAAGGCAGTCCGCTGTGCCTTCGACTGGGCTAAGGACGATTGACTTAAAATGTCATAAATGGAAAAGGCATGCTGGAAACCGGCATGCCTTTTTTGTTTATGGCTTTAGCCAGTGAAAATGCGAAGCGTAGCGAAGTATTTTCACAAAAAACCACCCGCTATGCGGGTGGATGCTAAAAAGGTTATACAAAAAAATAAAAAAACCATCCCAACTTGAGATATACTATAGGTGTTCAA
>NZ_JAZUGX010000009.1:0-16575 GCF_045641405.1 Treponema sp. | reverse complement strand
ATTGCTATAGGATATGTGGTGGTTGAGGCTCTCGAAACTACCACATATTTTGTGGATATTGCTTGATTTCGACAGGCGGCATCAAGGAAACTACGTTGCCATGTCCAATCGGCGCAGCAACACTTTCTACGGACATAGCGTTTTTTATTTTGCTATTGCCTTGAAATTCATGAATTCCATATATAAATTTTCTAAATTTATGAATAGTGAATTTGTTTCATGTGAAACATTTGGATTCTACACCACTTATCCACAGTATGAATTCTGTGATTTTATGTATCTAACTCTATATATTATATAGACTTGCACGTGGTGGAGAGTTCTTTTTATCACGTTTTTCACCTAGTTTTCCACATTTTTGCGATAAATCTCGGTATAAAAGGTGGATTTTGCCTTTGGTTCTTACGCTTCACCCATACTACTTGCTGTGATTTCGTGTCGAAGAAGTTGTATTGAGTCCGCTTCCAATACCACGGGAAAAACTATATACCTTGCTTCTCTGTGGCAAGGTTGTTTGTTGAAGCTTATTTATAATCCTTGTTGAAATTGTTTCACATGAAACATCTTCTTTTTCTTTGTCTCTGTGGTGTTAAGAATGTTTCATGTGAAACAATTTAAAAGTTTTCGTCATGGTTTTGAATAATGTTTGAGTGAGCATAAACCTAAGTCTTTGACTGTTGAAAGTTGATATGGATAGGATTCGACTCCCTGAGTTTTGTCATTATCGGGCTTGATCCGATAATCAATTTTTTGAAGGTTATGTCTGTAGAAAGTGTTGCTGTATTATATGTGGTGGTTGAGTCTCTCGAAACTACGTTGCCAAGTCCAATCGGCGCAGCAACACTATTTCCGTACATCGCCTTTTTAAATAAGGGTTTACGCAAATGGATTCCCGTGTCTAGCACGGGAATGACACCTTTTTCAGTGGACTCAATTTTCATAGGTAAGTTTTGTTTCACGTGAAACGAATCTTACATTTCCTGTATGGAATAAGCAGCAATTATCGGGTATGGGTTGCTTTTTGCTGTAAATATTCCGAAATATATGGCTTTCTTGTTTCTTGAGATTTATAAAATATTATATATGGCGGAAGTGTAAGTGCACGATATAAATCTCGGCTTATTTGAATTTGTTTCACGTGAAACAAAAAAGGTCTGACAGGTAAGCATCTTACATCATTCTGAAACGGATTCAGAGGATCTCGTCTTACTTGTCAGACCTTTTCTGTTGATTTTGCTATAAGTGTTAGATTTTATATCTAAGTACCTTAGAACCTCTTTCTGGAGACCATTTTTCTTTTCTCTGCTGTGGTAGGGTTGAAATTTCTGATGGCGTAAAGCCAAGGTTTTCAAACCAGTCCGATGTCTGTGTTGTAAGAAGGAATAGTCCAGTGGCTTTCTTTTCTTTTGCTTGTTTCACGAGAAACTTTATCATCTTTGGACCTATGCCGATGTTTGAGCAGGTTTTGTCCACGGCTACAGCTGCTATTTCCATTTGGCCGTCTGGGTATGGTACCAAAGCAGCGCAGGCACGGATTGCACCGTCAAGTTCATATACAATGTAGTTCTGATACTGATTGTCCAGCTGTTCCTTTGTTCTTTGAAGGAGTATTCCCTGGTTTACAAAAGGTTGCATGAGGGTGATGACTTCAGAAATGTCGTCCCTGGTCATGGCTCTGATCTTTCCGTAGTTGTTGGTGTAGATCATGGTGCCAGACCCCAGGTCGCTGAAGATTTCACATGGAACAGTTCCGTCGATGGATCCGTTGATTATGTGTACACGGTCAACTCCTTCGTTGCAGGCTGTCTTGGCAAGTTTCAGCAAAGTGAAGATTGTTTCACGTGAAACATCCTTATTTTCTTCAGAAACTACCAAAGGTTCGGTAGAATTTCCCTGAATTTCTTCAGAATTTAACAATGCTTTGTTTGTTTCAATAAATTGGTCAACTTCTTCAATATTCATTGCAGGAACAGTTCCTTCTGATGAAGTTCCGATGTTTTCTGGGATTGTAAAGCTGGCGGTAGAAATTTCTGCATCTGACACCATGTAGAAAAGCTTGTCTGCCTTAAGGTGGATGGCAATCTGCTGGCTCAACTGTACGGAAGAAATGTTGTATGGTTTACCCGCTGCACTCCAACCGATGCAAGGGAAGATAGGGATGAAGCCGTTGTCAAGAATCGTCTTTACGGCATCAATCTGAAGCTTGTCGATCTCTCCGCTGGTACCATAGTCAAATCCGTCTATGACACCTTTGCTTCTTGCGCGAACCCAGTTGCCTATTACCGATGTGACTTTTTCTCCTGCAAAGGAAGTCATGATCTGGTTAGAAACATCAAAGGCCGCCATCTTGATTAATGGCATTGCTTCTGGTGGAGTGATGCGGCAGTTGTCATGGAATGTCCATTCAATGTTCGCCTCTGTTAAAATCTCGTTGATTCTCTTTGCGGCTCCAGGAACAAGAATGACCTTGAGTCCTGCTTCGTGGATCAGGCATAGGTCGCGGATGTGGCTTGAAAAATTCGGGCTGTCCAAAAGCCTGTCGTCAAGATAAACGACAACAACGGCATTCTTGAATTTTTTTATGTAGCGGATTACATCGCGGATTCTGTCCGCCTTTTCGTGGATCAAAACTTCATTCATAAGAAAAAAGTATCACTATGCAAGGTAAAATTCAATGAAAGTTTTATTATGACAAAAATCAAGAAAATGTCATAATAAACATGTTTGTAATTTTCTTAAAATAAACTGAAAATAGAATTTTACAAAGTCTATAAAGAAAATTATAATGGGTTCAAAAAAGAGGGGAAAAAATGAAAGCACTGGTAATAAATTGCAGTCCCGTCAGAAATGGGGCTACGGCAGAAATGGTAAAAATCGTAAGCGAAGAACTGAATGAAAAATATGAAGTAAAATCCATCTGCATCGACGATTATAAAATTGAATTCTGCAAAGGATGCAGAACCTGCCACGAAACGGCGAAGTGCAATTTGAAGGATGATTTTCTGTCTGTGGTAAAGGAATTCGAAAAAGCAGATGTAATCGTTTCTTGTGCTCCTTCCTATTGGGCAGACGTTCCAGGCCAGTTCAAGGTGTTCATCGACAGGTGGACTCCATGGTGCAACACCCATGAACCTCATGCAAAATTATTGGCAGGAAAAAAAGGTTATTCCATTGTTCAGAGAACGGGACCTGGGATGCACGAATGCGAAAGATTGATTCAGACCATCGAACATTTTTACGGCCATCTCGAAATCGAATGTGCTGGAAGAATTGGATTTACATCGGTAGAGAACAGGGAAGATCTTCTGAAGCACAAGGCTGAACTGATAGAATTCTGCAGCAACATTTAGAGGGAGAATTTTTTCTTTCCCTCTAGACACAAAAGTGAAAATTCTATATATTCTTAATCACGTCGGGCGCTTAGCTCAGCTGGTACGAGCGTCTGGTTTACACCCAGAATGTCGGGGGTTCGATCCCCTCAGCGCCCACTACAAAGCTTCATGTTCTGCATGGAGCTTTTTTTATTTTTAAATGAAAACAAAATCGTAAAGGAGGACACCATGAAAAACAGTTCAGCCTGTCCAAAATCCCTTGGAATTTTTTTTGCGGTAATCACCATCTTTATCTGGGGCATAACTTTTGTTTCAACAAAATACCTTTTGAAAAATTTTTCTGCCTTTGAAATTCTTTTTGTAAGATTCATCCTTGCATACCTTGGACTTTGGATCATCAAGCCTGTTCCATTAAAGCTGGAGAACAAAAAAGACAATGTCTGGTTTTTCCTTGCGGGACTTTCAGGAATCATCATCTATCAGTTTACGGAGAACGCAGCCATCTCATTTACAACTGCATCAAACGTAAGCATCATAGTTTCCATCTGTCCAATGTTCACCGCCATCATTGCCCAGATTTTTTTTAAGGAAAAACACATCACCATATTTTTTATAGTGGGATTCATCATTGCAATTTCAGGAATCGTTCTTGTCAGCCTGAACGGAGCTTCGGGCCTTCATTTCAATCCAAAGGGCGATCTGCTTGCCTTGGCATCTGCGGTCTGCTGGGGTTTCTATTCCATGGCCGTTTCAAAAATCAACAGCATGAACCTTGACAGGATTCTCTGTACTAGACGGATGTTTTTTTACGCAGTGATCACCATGATTCCTTTTGCAGTTTTCGGGATTTTTGAAAATGAACCATCGAGTTCCTTCTACCTGAACATGGATGCACAGAAAAATGCGGAAAGATTTTCAAGTCTGGTTTCCTGGGCAAATTTCTGCTTCCTTGGTCTTGGTGCTTCCGCCTTTTGTTTTGTAGTATGGAACGTTGCCTGCAAGACTCTTGGCACTGTCAAGGTTACCGTCGGCATTTACATGATTCCAGTTGTAACGATTATTTTTGCTTTCTTCATTCTTGGAGAAAAACTGACAGTTCTTGGAGCTGTGGGCTGCGTGCTTACAATCGCGGGTCTTGCAATTTCCAACAGGGGGAATAAATGAAATCGCCATTGACCACACTTTGCTACATTGAAAAAGACGGCTGCTACCTCATGCTTCACCGCGTAAAAAAGCAGAACGACATAAACAAAGACAAGTGGATCGGAGTTGGAGGTCATTTTGAATTTGGCGAAAGTCCAGAAGATTGCCTTCTGCGTGAAGTAAAGGAAGAAACGGGCCTTGTTTTGAATTCATATAAATTCCGCGGAATCGTAACTTTTGTAAGCCGTGAGGACGGAAAGGATGACGTGTGCGAATACATGTGCCTTTACACAAGCGATGATTTTTCCGGAGAGCTCATTGACTGCGATGAAGGAAAGCTTGAATGGGTAAAAAAATCGGAATTCAAAAACCTGAATTTCTGGGAAGGGGATTACGTGTTCCTTGACCTGATAGAAAAAAATGCACCGTTCTTTTCTCTTAAGCTTGTGTACAAAAACGGCCGCCTGATTGAAACAGTAATTTCGTAAATGAACTCATCTTAAAATAAAAACCCCATGGCTAAAGACAATTTCAACCATGGGGTTTTTGATGAATGGAAAATCAAAATCAGAATCTAAGCAAATCTTCCTTTGAAGCAATGGCAGCCTTTGCGGCGGAAGTTACGATGTCTGCCATTGTAACGGTTCCATTTTCTACCTTTGCAGTGCAGTCAGAATCTTTCTTCCATGCGCAGAGAATTCCGCGTGAAGAGTTTACTGTTCCGCCGGCTTCCTTCATGAGAGTACCGCAGATCTTTGCATCTCCACCCTGGGCACCGTAGCCTGGGATAAGGAAGTAGATGTCCTTGTATGCATCCCTCAATGCCTTGGCGTCGCTTTCTTCAGTACAGCCGACAACAGCACCAACAGGAGAACAAGTCTGGTCTGGATAGGTAGCCTTCATTTCCTGGCTTATTCTTTCAAGTTCATTTCCAACCTGATCAAGGACTCTTCCGCCGTCCTTAAGTTCCTTCTGCTCAATGTCCACCATGCCAGGGTTGCTTGTCCTCAGAAGAACAAAGATTCCTTTGCCTGCTTTTGTGCAGTATTCTGTAAAAGGTTTGAGCGTGTCGAATCCCATGTAAGGATTGATAGTGATGATGTCTGTTTCAAAGTCACCGGTAAAGTGTGCCCTTGCGTATGCACCTGCAGTTGCCGCAATATCTCCGCGCTTGATGTCTGAAATGCAGATGAGTCCCGATTCCTTTACCAGCTTAAGGGTTTCGGCATAAACCTTGATTCCTTCAATTCCCATTGCTTCGTAATAGGCAATCTGAACCTTAAAACAGCAGGCGCTTTTGTCCTCTGCAATTTTCTTGATGAGCTGCCTGTTGTATTCAAGTACAGCCTGGGCTGGGCTTTCAAATGTCTTGAGTATTGATTCTGGAATATATGATGGGTCAGTATCAAGTCCAACGCAAAGTGGTCCGTTCTTTACGGCCAGTTCCTGTAAAATCTGCATATTGTGTTTCATAGCTGCGATTATACTCCGATAATAAAAATATGAACAGAGTACAGAAAATCTTCTTGATATTGATATCGACAATAATATTGGCTTTAGTTGCCATGCCACTATATGGGCAGGAAACGCTCCTTCAATATAACGGCAGTGGAAGTTACATTTACATTGAACGCACAGATCTTCGACGCTACGACAACGGAAAGTATACTGGGCTTGTAAGCCGTGAAATTCGTTCCTTCATCAGTCCTATGGGAGTTCCTAAGGGAGGCAACCCTAGGGACAGTTATTATGACGGCAATTTCTATGTTGCGGAAGGAACCTTGCGTGCAAGGGCATCCGTTGGAGAGGAAATCAACAATTCAATTCCTTCGACATTCAAGATAACTCCTGACGGACAACTGGTAATGATCAAGGATAATGGCTATCCGACTTTCAGAAGTTTCCCTGCCTTTACAAGAAAAGCCATAAAATATGGTGACAGATGGCAGGCAAAGGCAGAGCGTGTGGTGGATCCTTTGAACAAAGGCGTAAAAACAAAGATGCCTATTTATGTTGAATACACCTACCTTCGAGATGACAGTTTTCATGGGGAAGAAGTCTATGTAATCGGTGCACAGTGGGCAACGCGATATGGCCTGGCCGCAACTTTGGATTTTGGTGGTGACAGGGATTTGAAATTTGCCCAGGGTAGCCATAAGGCAAACATCCTTGTAAGCAAGGTGACAGGCAATGCTCTGGTTGTTAGGGATACAGTCGATGAAGAATTCCAGTATACGGATGGGACTAAAGTTGCCTTTAAGGGTACAATTTCCATGTTTACGGAATACCCTCCTGCATACGACAAGGAAAAGCTTTTCCCAGCTCTTCAGCGCATAGCATCTGTATCCAAAGAAGAACTTAAGGAAATTATGGATAATCCAGTAACAGATTCTTCCTGGATGGATACAGGCAAGGTGGCAGATAAGGCTTCAGGAACAGGAGCAGGGGGCAGTTCTGGTGACAGTTTGGAGGACTCTGCGATTTCTGGCGTTGGTATGGGAGCAGAAAAAGAAAAGGCTTTGGCTAAAGCTGGTGACAGAACAGTGGATGAAAATATATCCAGTAAAAAAGATAAACCCAATAAAGGTACAGATAATGGAAGGAATTTGGAGAAAAAAGCATCTGTATCTAAAAAATTGGACACAAAGCTTGTAGAAAGCAATATGGGTGCAGAATCATCCACAGGAGAAACCAAGGTTACAGTTGAAAATACAGCTGCAGGAATCCGCCTTACGATGCAGAACTTAAAATTCAAGCCAGACAGTGCAGAACTTTTGGGAGGCGAAAGCCAGCGCCTTGATGACATTGCAGATCTTCTTAAAATGGTGCCAGATCAGATGATTCTTATAGAGGGACACACCGCAAGTGTCGGTAATCCAAAGGGAGAGATGCAGTTGTCCTTGGAACGTGCAGATTCAATAAAAAAGGCCCTTGTAAAGCGAGGTGTGGGTGCAGATAAATTCATCGTAAAGGGGTCAGGAGGAACAAAGCCAGTGGCAGACAATTCAACGGCAGCTGGAAAGGCAAGAAACCGCCGCGTAGAGATTACGATTCTTGAATAGCCCTTCTTGTTCTGTATTTTGACTGCTTTTCCTTATAAAGCTCGTTGTCGGCAATGGCAAGGAGCTTTTCAAGGTCTGCTTCTTCGTTTCCGTTGAATTCAACGCACCCTATGCTGATGGAAAGTGTAAAGCTTTCCCCAGACTTTTCATTGTATTCCCTGCATTTTGCTTCAAGCTTGCTTTTGATGTCCTTAAATTTCTCAAGATTCATTTCTGGTGCAATGACTGCAAATTCATCACCGCCAAGTCTTCCAATTATGTCTGACGAGCGGAAGAGGCTTCTTAAAATAACTGCTTCTGCCTTGATGGCTGTATCTCCTGCAGCATGACCGTAAGTATCGTTTATTACCTTGAGTCCGTCCATGTCTCCAAAAAGAACAAGCCCCTTCTTCCCAAGTTCGATTGAATTCTCAATGGCAGTCTTGCCGTGGGAAATGAATCCGCGCCTGTTAAGCAATCCCGTCATTTCGTCAGTAACGGAAACAAGCCTGATGTTGCTGTTTTCAAGTTCAAGCTGCCTTTTCTTTTCAAGGGCTTCAAGGGAATTGCTTGCACGGGCAATGGTGGAGGAAAGCATCTTGAATGTCGTACCATAGATCGCAGGATCAAGTGGACCAGGCTTAAAAAGTGCATATCCGTAAAGAATGGAATTGCTGTAGATAGAAATTACATTCATCTCATGGAGCGAAGAAAGATGACCTTCTGGAATCAGACTGTCATTTGGATTAAAAGGTGCTCTGTTTATGGATTTGTCGTAATGAAGATTTGCGCTAATGTCATATGAACTGAGCACATGGGCTTTTGATGGCATGGTGAAATATTCAAACTTGTCCGTTTCGACAGGCTTGTCAAAAAGAACGACCGCAGCCGATGAAATCTTCAAGGACAAAAGATCAGATTCAATGCGCTGTGAAAGTTCATCGATAAGTATTCCGCTTTCAAGGTTTGAATAAAGCTGTATGATCCTTATGAAACTGTTTCTATTGTTGTTCCATTGTGAATGGAAGGCTCCCTTGTTTTCGACTTTCAGGGAGGATTCCTTTCCCTTGAAATTTCTGTATCTGCTCTTGTCCTGGTCAAGGGAAATGCAACCGCAGGACTGTCTGAAATAAATGGAAGAATGTATTGTGACAGTGTCTGTTATGACCTTGTTCTTGTGGACCATATTGTAAAGAATTTTCGCCGCATAGTAGGCCTGCTTTTCAACGTTCTGGTTTATTGAAGTCAATGTTGGAGAATAGTAAATCGCATCCTCTTCATCATCAAAGCCTGTGACGATGACATCCTTTGGTATCCTTATGTTGCAGGAAGTAAGATAATCAATGGCGGCAAAAGCAAGGGAATCCGTTGTGCATATAAGACAGTCGAATCTGAACTTGCTGTTTTTTCTCTTGTAATCCTGAATCCCGCTGATGGCGCTGTCGTAGGAAAAATCGTTGCAGGAGATTATGTTGTCGTCACTAATGGAAATCCTGTGGCTTTCAAAGGTTGAATTCAAAACCATGACCCTTTGAAGAATATCCAGGGATGGTGATTTAGGAATGAAGATTGCAGGATGGGTACATTTATGTTTTTTTACAAGATGCTCAGCCATTTGAACCATGGATTCCTTGCTTGAAGAAACAATGCAAGGATAGTCGTTGTAATCGTGGCCGATGCATACCACAGGAATGTTAAGGAAAGATTTAAGGTATGAATGGATCTGTTCCGCAGAGGAGTTTGCCTGCTGAGGACCGCAGACAAAAATCAGTCCGTCAATGTTGTTCTTGTTCAAAAGGGAGGCGACCGCAAGCCTTTGATATCCAAAGGTATTGCCCTTGTAGTTTAAGGAGCCGCATGGAAAGACAAGAAACTCAACCTCTTTGCTGTTGAAGAATTTCAATGCACCTTCAATCAATCTTTGTGAATAAACTGATTCCGTGTAGTCTAAAAAAAGTGCAAATCTCTTCCGATCCTTCATTTTAAAAATTATATACTGAATTGGAGATTTCTGCTACAAATATTCCATGACAAGAATTCTATTTATATGCCATGGAAACATCTGCCGTTCAACGATGGCGGAATTTGTAATGAAGGATCTGGTAAGGAAAGCAGGAAGGGAAGCTGAATTTTTCATTGATTCAAAGGCGACCAGCACAGAGGAGCTGGGAAATCCACCACATCCAGGAACCGTAAGAAAAATGCAGCAGGTTGGAATTCCAATGAATCCCCATCGGGCAAGCCAGATGAAAAAAAGCGACTATGAAGCTTTTGATTTGATTCTTGGAATGGACAGCTGGAACATCCGCAACATTTTAAAAATAACAGGGGGCGACAGTGAAGGCAAAGTGCACATGCTCCTTGACTACACCGACCACCCCCGTGACATCGCAGACCCCTGGTATACACACAATTTTGATGAGACGTACAACGACGTCCTTGAGAGCTGCGAGGCGCTCTTAAAGTCTATTGCCTGACGAAAGCCTTATTTTGCATTTGCAGTATCAAGGGCTGGACCAACGGCGCGGAAGTTGTGGACATTGATGCACCATGCTTCTGCCGTCTCTGTGTCGGTGTTGAATTTCTGCACGGTGATCCAGTGACCTGCCTTAAGGTTGTCGATGGCAAGCTTTTCGATAATGAAAGGGAATTCAGGTTTATCCTTCTTATCTCCCTTCTTTGCTTTTGGCGGAGTCCTTCTAGGTTCCACAAGGGCAATCTTAGTCAAAGGATTGACATGGATCTTCCTGTTTTTTCCGTCTGCGTCTGTTATGACGATGGTCTGTGAATCAAGGTTGACGCTGCTGATGGTTCCCATAATCTGCTTTTCTGCAAAATTGAAAGGTCCGTGATGACCTGCAAAACCAGGTCCCTTTCTTCCTTCCGTCTTCTGTGCAAAAACAGGCACTGCGCTAAGAACGGCAATTGTTGCTGCGATGGCAACTGTCTTGATCTTGTTAAGTTTCATAATGATTCCTCCTAAACTCTCTCATTGGTTTATCTGATCATAAATATAGCGCAAGGCAATTCCAAAATCATTAGAAAAGGATTCTTAGTAAATTAGAAAGTTTTAATCTTTTATTTGTAGTTATGGACAATTTTCCAATATAATTTATTATTAGTATTGTGAATAAGTTATCGATTGCATTCGCATGTCTTGTCATTTCCTCTACAATGGCCTTTGCGGAGGGTGAAGCCGCTGCAGGAAAAAGGGATTATGTTCCTTATCGGGGAATGAGGGTGACTACGGAGCAGCAGGAATTCAAGGTAAGGACTCTTATGGCAAAAAGGAATTTCAATGAAGAGAATTCCCTTATGGAAATAACCGTCAGGTTTTCCATGCCGATTGATCCCCGTACGGTCAATGCTTCAACGGTTCTTATAAACGGAAAAAAATCCGGCTCCAATGTCATATTCAATTATGGAAGAAAGGGCGAAAGCGTAAGGATAACGATCATAAATGCGGATGAAGATTCCTTTACGATAAAGTTTGACGGCGTTGAATCTTACAAGGGCGATGGACTTAAGGAAACGGAATTTGAAAATATTCAGAATGGAACAGAATTGATCTTGGGACGGCAGTGAATTATGGAAAAGATACTTGTAGTAGAAGACGATGATGGAATCGCAGAATTCGAGACGCTTGAGCTTGAGCATGAAGGCTTTGAAATCAAGAGGGCGGTCAATGGAAGGGAAGCATTGGAATTTTTTGAATCCTTTGCCCCAGATGTGATCCTTCTTGATGTGATGTTGCCTGAACTGAGTGGACTTGAAGTGCTTAGAAGAATAAGAAAAACCTCAAGTGTACCTGTCATCATGGTCAGTGCCCGCGGAGAAACCTATGACAAGGTAAACGGTCTTGATGCTGGAGCCGATGACTATATCGCAAAGCCCTTTGAAATCGAGGAACTTTTAGCCCGTTTGCGTGCCGTCATCCGAAGAAGCGACAAGACGAATGCAGAGGGAAAGACATACGGCGTCGGAAACCTTGTGCTGAACACGGAAAGCATGGAAGTGACCAACAACGGGGAATTGATCGAACTTTCAAAGACTGAATACCTTCTCCTTAAGTGCCTCCTTTCCAACATGGATGTGGTCCTTAGCCGTGATTCAATAATCGACCAGGTATGGGGCGAGGGGCACAGCATCGATGTAAATGCCGTAGATGTATACATCCGCTATCTAAGGAGCAAGCTGGGAGAAGGAATCATCTCGACGGTTCGCGGAGCAGGTTATGTAATCAGATCGGAGCAGAAGAATTGAAAAAGTCCTTCCTAAGATCAAAGGCGCTTCGTCTATCCCTGGCTTTTTCTGGTCTCATAGCTGCCCTTATAATTGTCTTTGTTATTCTTTTTGCCTATGTAATAAGGCGTAACGACAGAACAAGGCAGAGCAATTTTCTTTCTAAGACTGCAGAATCCGTGAAGGATATTATGGAAAAAGTAGGGCCAGATATGGTGACAGAATCTGACTTCATGGAGATACCTTATTTTGTTTCGGTATGTGCCTATGAGGAAGCAACGGGCAAAACCGTCTATTCCAACGACCCCTTCATCCGAAATCTTCCAAAGTCGGAGGAAAAGGCAGTAACGTACATAGAAAAGAATTATTTCATAGATGGAGACCTTAATGTCCTATATAGGACGCTGACCTTTAAGACTGGCGGAATTTCCTATGTGGTACAGGTTTCCGTAAACATGGAGCGCGATTTCGCATCAAGGCTCATAAAGGAACTGTATTTTGCCATCGTTCTGTTCAGTCTTCCTTTGGTGTTGGTTTCCTTTCTTGCTTCATATTTCATAATCAAATCGACCATCAGTCCAGTCAAGAAAATGACGGAAACGGCAAAAAAGATGTCCTATTCAAGCGACAACCACTTCCATGTTGCTGGCAGTGGCGATGAATTTGACCGCCTGGCGGAAACCTTCAATACGTTGTTTGCCAGATTGAAGCAGGATTTTGAGAGGGAAAAGCAGTTTACCTCCGATGTTTCCCATGAGCTTAAGACTCCCATAGCAGTAATTGCTGGGCATGCAAACCTGATCCGCCGCTGGGGAAAGGATGATCCAGTTCAGCTTGAAAAATCATTGGGACGCCTTACGGCGGAAGTCCATACGATGCAGGCAATTGTCGATAACCTTCTTCAGATTTCGCGTCTTGAACGGGGGACAATAAAGCTGGAAAAGAAACCTGTGCCGATCATGGAATTGTCCCAGAGGCTTAAGGAAGATACGGAAGCATGGGCGGACACAGCGACTGTAACGGTAACAGATATGGGTACAGAAACAATCGTGTGCGATTCAGAGCTTCTATATGAATCCATGACCATCATCGTTTCAAACAGCGTAAAGTATGCAAAACCTAACAAAGTGAACATTATAATAGAAGAAAAGGTGACAGAAAGGGGTGCAGAATTATCCATAATGGATGACGGTCCTGGCATAAAGAAGGAAGCTCTTCCCCATGTCCTTGAAAGATTCTATAGAGCTGATGAATCCCACAACAGGGACAAGGAAAAAGGCGGATCTGGACTTGGACTTGCAATCGTAAAGACCATTATGGAAGTCCATGGAGGAAGGGTACAGATTGACAGCGATGGGGTCAAGGGGACAACTGTGACCATGATATTTCCTCGGGAAGAAGGTAAAAGATGAGCAAGGAGCAGTTTGCAAGGATACAGATTATCTATGGCGCAGACGCAATGGAAAAGCTATATGGAGCAAAGGTTGCGGTTTTTGGAGTAGGCGGAGTCGGAGGATATGTGGCAGAAGCCCTTGCAAGAAGCGGAGTCGGTCAACTTATGCTTGTTGACAATGATACCGTATCTGTCACCAATCTCAACAGACAGATCATTGCCCTGCACAGTACCATTGGAAAGTCAAAGGTACAGGCAATGAAAGAAAGATGCCTGGATATAAATCCAGATATGATAATAGAAGAGAAAGAATGTTTTTTCTTGCCAGAAAACAGCGATGGTTTCGATTTCAATGGATACAGTTATATCGTTGATGCCGTTGATACTGTCTCAGCTAAGATTGAAATAATCAAAAAAGCAAAGGAATCAGGGATACCTGTGATCAGCAGCATGGGTGCAGGAAACAAAACCGATCCTTCAAAATTTATGGTGGCAGATATCGAAAAAACCAGTGTCTGTCCCCTTGCCAGGGTGATGAGGCGTGAGCTGAAGGCCAGAGGTATTAGGAATGTAAAGGTTGTATATTCCACAGAACAGCCAAAGGTGACAGAAAAGGGTACAGAAATGAAGGGTGGCGGCATAGCCCCTGGAAGCACGGCATTTGCCCCTTCCGCAGCAGGATTGCTTATAGCAGCAACTTTAATAAATGATTTAACAGGGGTAAAAGGATGATCATTGCGACAACCTTAGACAAGGAAACAGGTGAAGTATTCCAGCATTTTGGAAGGACCCAGCATTTCAAGCTCTATACGATTGAAGATGGAAAGGTGACAGATTCAAAGGTGATAGATAACGGTGGTTTTGGGCATCATGACCTTGCAACATACCTGAAGGGACTTGGAGTGGAGACCCTTCTTCTTGGTAATAGAGGTCAGGGAGCCATCGATGCCTTGAACAATGCAGGCATAAAACAGGTTGCTGGTGTTACAGGCGATGCAGATAAGGCTGTTGAAAAAATGCTGAAGGGTGTGCTCATCACGAATCCAAACGCCCTGTGCGACCACCATGGACATGGGCATCATCATTAAAAAATAAAAGCTGAATCCATCAAGACTTTCAAAGAAATTTTCTTTTCTGCCAGCCAACGGATTTGTTCGCGCCTACGGCGCTCACGGGTGTCACATGGATTGGATTTTCCTACGGAAAATCTTGGGTGCTGGTAGCATTCTAGAAGCAAGGATCTTCTGTAACTTTCGTCACATGAATTTTTCCACAATTCTTGATTGTCTTAAAATATACCTTTTGACTGAATTTTTTTAGAATTTTACACATGAAACCGCCTGTTTTTACTTTTTTACGGTTATTAAATATACAGGGAGGGACAGGAGGTATTTATGTGCAATATCAAACGGAGATCAAAGGATTCAGTCTTTACGACCCTATTCAGCCACAAGGAATATGCCCTGCAGCTGTTCAAGGTTCTTCATCCAGAAGAGGAGGACGCCACGGAGAAGGACATCGAGATAATCACCATCGACAATGTGTTTACCGACGGCATCTACAACGACCTTGGACTGATGTTCAGGGACCGCCTCATCATCCTGGCGGAGGCCCAGTCGACTTGGAACGGCAACATGGCAGTCCGCAGCCTCCTTTACCTTTCGGAGACCTACAAGCGGTACATCGGAAAGAACGGCATCTCCCTTTTCACGTCCTCGACGGTGCAGCTTCCCGTTCCTGAGATCTATGTTATCTATACGGGAGACAGGGGCAACCATCCCGACGAGATCCTTCTCTCCGAACATTTTCCCAAAGATTCCGCCTCCCCACTACAACTAAGGGTGAAAATGGTCTATGATGGCAGAGAAGGTGATATAATCTACCAGTACATAAATTTCTGCAGGGTCTTCGACGACACGCGCAGGAAATATCCCGAAAGCATAGTCTTTGCCGTAAAGGAAACCTTCAGGATATGCTGTGACAGGAAGCTACTTGCAGGATTTCTTAAGGAACACGAACTGGAGCTGTATGACATTATGTATGACTTTTTATACAATGAAGAATACTGGCGAAAGCTTATGCTGCGCGATGAACGCATGAAAGCCAGGGCAGAAGGCCTTGCAGAGGGGGCCCACGACAAGGCTGTGGAGACCGCAAAAAGCGCCATTGCGATGGGGCTTAGCGTAGAGCAGACAGTGAAGCTCACAGGGCTTACTGCAGAGGAGATCAATCAGCTCATGCAGAACTGAGGGCAAGGTAAATTATTCCGTTGCTGTGATGGTTTTGATGGGGTGATGCCAACGGATTTGTTCGCGCCTACGGCGCTCACGGGTGTCACATGGATTGGATTTTCCTACGGAAAATCTTGTTTAAGAATATTGTGATTTTTTCTTATATGTTGAACTATTCTGTTAAGAAATATAACTTGATGTAACTATAGAAAAATAAAATTGAAGTTAATAAAAAAGAGGCTGCCATGATGAAGTGCATGAAGTGCACCCCAATTATTGGACACTTTAACTAGGCTGATTTTAAGGACTGATTCCTGAATTGTAAAGGGGTCAGTCCTTTTAATTTAACCTTAATTCTCTTTTCATTGTACCATTCAAGGTATTCAACCAATTCTCTCTTAAACTGTTCAACGGATTCAAAAGTTTGTAAGTACAAAAGTTCTGATTTTAATAATCCAAAAAAGTTTTCCATTACTGAATTATCAAGACAGTTTCCCTTTCTCGACATACTTTGTCTGATTCCTTTTTTCTTGAGTCTCCTTTGGTAATCATACATTTGGTACTGCCACCCCTGGTCTGAATGAAGAATCAAATTGGTACCATCAGGAATCTTTTCAAAGGCTTTATCAAGCATATCGACTGTTTGAGCGTAGTTTGGAGTTTCAGAAATATTCCAGCTGACTAATGACTGATCATGTAAATCTAAAATTGGTGAAAGATAAAGTTTAGTTCCGAATACATTGAATTGAGTTACATCAGTTACCCATTTTTCATTTGATTTCGTTGTACTGAAATCACGCTTTAGAAGATTTGGTGCAATTTTTCCAACTTGACCTTTGTATGAGTTGTATTTATGTTGACGAACCTTACACACAATATGTTCTTCATGCATAAGTTTCTGAATTACTTTGTGATTTGTTGACTTTCCTCTGTTCCTGAATTCAAGAGTAATTCTTCTGTACCCGTATCGCCCTTTATTTGCATGATAAATCTGATGAACAAGTTCTCGTTCTTCTTTATGCATGTCTTGTTTCGGGTGACTTTCTGAATAATAAAATGAGCTTCTTGGCAATCCTGTAAGTTTTACTAAATCTGAAACATTAAACTTTGACCTTAGTTCTCTGACAGCTGAGATTTTTCTTTCTCTTTTTTCTGCTGCTGTTTCTTCCTGTCGTCTTCCTGAACTAAGGCCA
>NZ_JAZUGX010000008.1:0-24770 GCF_045641405.1 Treponema sp. | reverse complement strand
GCAAAGTGCACGGGACTGCCCCTAGATGAAGTCGAGGAGATTTCTAAGACCAATCCGTAGACAGTTGGTAGCAAATAAAAATGACTGTCCAATAAGTATATTTTTCGGTGGTTGAGCGTTACGCTGCGCCCCACGCATCTGACAGTGAGTCTCAGGAGCTGAGAATTTTAGCAGATCTATGAACTGCTGTTTCTCAGTTTATTTTTTCCTGGAGTAAATGTTATGTTCTTCAATATTGGATGTGTATACAAATGAAATTATTTCTTATGATTTATCGCTCAATCCAAACATGGAACAGTTAAAACATATGCTGAATTATGCCTTTGAAAAGTTTCATAAAGTCAAATGAGTTATTTTTCATTCAGACTAAGGATGACAATATCAGCATAATTATTACAGGGCAGCCTTGATTGAGCATGGAATTATTCAATCTATGTTACGTAAAGGAAAGAGCTATGAAAATTGCGTTATGGTCATGAAAAAGATTTCAAATCTTTTGAAGAGTTTTCTGTGATAATCGTAGATTACATAGACTATTATAACATCAAATTAATTCAGGTAAAACAAAATGGATGCCTCCTGTAAAATACAGAGAAGCATCCATCAGTTCCGCCTAGTTCATAATATGTGTTCAGGATTATGGGTACATATCAGACAAGTCAGGGAAACTTCTACTTTTCTATATAATCTTCTTCCCCATCAGCTGTTTTATCATTGTCTTCTAGATAATCATCACCAGCATAATTGACAACAAGGTCCTGCATGCCCTTAGAGATTGTCTCTTCAGAAAGAGCTTCGGCAAGGTCCTTTAACTCTGCACGTGTAAAGTAGAGAATTGCTCCAGAATATTCGGGTGCAATTCCATCCTTTGTCTCTTCAGATTTTATGGAATGTACCCTTATGGCAAAATAGGGTGATTTTCCAAAAAATATATATCCAAAGTCGGCCTTTGGATGAGCTGTCATGTTATATGAAAATGCCCCCCAGTCAATTTTCATTCTGGCCTGACCATACTGGGGTTCAAATTTTGTCTTTTTACGGTTGAGGTTCTTTGCTTCATAGTCAGCTAGATAAGCCTTATATGCTTCTATTAAGGTGTTTCTACCATCTACATCAAATATCAGACGTTCCTTCAATCCTAACTTTTTGTAATGAAGGCTTGCAGTATTCTTTCTTGGATTGAACTTTACAATGAAATCCTGGGCTGAAAGATCTGAACTTGCCATCTTCTTTGTTTTAAGAGTTCCTGATCCTATTTCAAATTCATCAAAGGAACCAAGTTTTGTTTCCGTAATATGATCTTTAATTCTTTTTTTTGCAGCAAATCCTGAGGCTAATGCCGCTGCAAGAATGATGCCTACGATAATTTTTTTCATGATTTACTCCATTTCATATAAAAAGAAAACCCCTGGGGATGAGCCAGGGGTCCGCTTTATCAACAGAATGTCAATTCGGCATTTAACAACGGTAAATTAGAGTCCGAGAGAGATAACAACTGGAACTGCCCACTGTGTAGACTTTGATGTTGTATCTGCCTTTGGATTCTTGATTCCTGAAAGACCGCTAGCCTGTCCAAGAACGTTTGTCTGCATTTCGAATCCACAGAATACGTTTGCAGCACCTACAGACTTGTTGAGACCTGCCATAGCGAATACAGAAGATTCGTTGATCTTAGCATCACCGCATTTGCGTTCTGCAAGGTAGCTTACTTCTGCTGCGAGGCTGAGACCATCTTCAATCTTGTATGTTACACCTGCACCAAACTGCATTCCAGGCTTGATTGCTTCATCGCCAGTGTTGTCCTTCTTGTAGTTCTGTGCAAGGAGTACCTTAGCGTTAGCCATAACTGTGAGTTCATCAGATACTGCATAAGAAGCACCGAGACCGATCTTCATATCTGTACCTGCCTTAACTGAATATACTCCATCTTTAAGAGCTACACCACCAAGATCCTTGTCCATGATTGGGAATGTAATACCAACACCAACCCAGAGGTTTTCAACAGCTGTAAGGTCAAATGCAGCTTCGATGTCGCCTGTGTACTTCTTCTTGCTTCCAGCAACATCTTCTTCTGTATTCTTTCCGATGAACTGTGCCTTTACAACACCTACACCGTCGATTTTGTAGCCGAAACCAGCCTGTGCTCTAGCGTAAACGTTAGAAACCTGGTCATCTGACTTGTCCTCGTCTTTAGATGCGAAATCTTTTGAAAGTGGAACTGCTGCGAATACTGTAAGTGCATCGTTTGCATATTCTACAAGAGCACCTGTTCCTGCGTAGTTCTTGAAGAGAAGATCTTCACCGATTGCAAAAGAAGAACGGATTACATCCCAACCTGGAAGACATGCGTTTCCACGGAGTGCATTGTATTCAACCTTACCAGCGATTACCTTAACTTCATCAAGAGGCTTGATCCAGAAGTGTGCGTTTTCACCAGTTTCTGCTTCACCGTTTGTGTTGTTGCGGTAAGCCATGCTGAAACCAGCCTTTCCTTCTGCATCTGAACCATTGATGTCCATACCGATTGTACGTCCCCAACCACCCCATGACTGGTTCTGGCCGGCAACTGTCTTGTCTCCGTTGCTAGCGATAGGAACGAGAATTGCACGTCCCCATGATCCGAATGTGATTTCTGCGAAAGCAGATGTTGTCAATGCTGCTGCTGCAGCTACTGCGATAAGAGTCTTTTTCATCTCTTAGCCTCCTTAAAAGGAAGCAAAGAGAAAAATTTGATTTAAGTTTCTATTTATGTTACTTTCAAATCCAAGAATTACCCTAGGTGTATCCTAATGGCCTCCTTGGGACTATGATCCCGTAAATAAGACCAGGACCCCTGCCATGGCAGTTTACCATGGTTGTGGTAATTCTTGTTCTTTTTAAAGGTTTACTATGTATATAATAGGAATTGACATCGCAAAAAAAAGTCATCAGGCAGTGATCATTGATTCAGATGGTCACCAGAAAAGCAAAAACTTCAGATTTGCAAATACGACGGAAGGATTTTCCATTCTTATTTCCAGAATTGAAGAAGTGGACAAGGACTATTCGAATTTCGAAATCGGAATGGAAGCAACGGGACATTACTGGATCAACCTGTACACAAGACTCATCGACAAAGGATTTCGGGTGCATGTAATAAATCCATTGCAGTCAGATGCCCTAAGAAACCTGTATTTAAGAAAGACAAAGACAGATTCCGTGGACTCAAAGCTCATAGCCAATGTAATACGGTTTGGGCAGTATACGGAAACTCGTCTGACTGATGATAAGCTGATGACTGTAAGAGAACTTTCAAGACAGAGATTCTATCTTGTAGATATGAATTCAGATTTAAAAAGAAAGATCGTGGTCATAATGGACAAAATTTTCCCCGAATTCCAGGAAATTTTTTCTGATATGTTTGGAAAGACCTCATGTGCCATACTGAAAAGATGTCCGTCATCAAAAGAAGTACAGGAGATTCCCTTTGATGAATTTTCTGCAATTATTAAAAGAGCCAGCCGAGGTAGATTCAATGAAGGAAAGGCTCAGGCCATTAAGCTTGCCGCACAGGATTCCTTCAGCGCCTTGATGGACCATACTCCTCTTTCCTTTCTTGTCAAGCAGATGGTGGAGCAGATAGAACTCCTTGAAAAACAGATAGAATCCCTTGAAAAAGTGATCTCTGAGATTTTCAGCCATTTCAATACAAAAATCACTCAGATTCCTGGCATCGGACCAATCCTTGGTGCTGTGATTCTTAGTGAGATCGGTGACATAAACAGATTCAGTTCATCAAAGAAACTTGTTGCTTTTGCAGGCATAGATCCTTCAATAAAACAGTCGGGAGAATTCATAAGTTCTGAAAACCATATGTCAAAGCGTGGATCCCCTTATCTCAGGAGAGCTCTTTGGATAGCCAGCTTCGTCAACGTGAACCATAACAAGGAAATCATAAAATTGTACGGTAAGAAAGTAAGCAATGGCAAAGGCCACTACAAGACCATGGGATTCCTGTGCCACAAATTGCTGAATGTTGTATATGCCGTCCTGAAAAACAACGCTGATTATGTTCCATTGCAATAGTTGCCTTCTCAAAGTTATCGCTATATAATAGTAGAAAAGAGGCATTTTATTGTACACAAGAGAAATAACAGAGACTCCTGATACACTGGTAAAGAATTACAAGCCTGTGTTTGGAACTTTCAAGGGACATCCCAAAAGACTGGACATCAGAGGTGTTTTTAAACCTTACGGAACTGTTCCTCTTCCTACATTCATAACCAATCTCCGCATAAAAAGCCGTCTTACATTTTCCTTTGACATCGGTGACTATATAGGTCGCATTTCCTTTGTAGATGCTAAGATCATCGGTTATTCAGAGGTGATTTTCTGGAACAAAAATACAAACCAGAAATTCGTCTATCACTCAGTCATGAGCATGAGAAAACGCTTTGTTCCCCATGATCTGGAATTTGCTTCGACCACCAGTTTTTCACGAAAGCGATATACAAGAATCAGTTGGGACAGAAACCATGGAAAGCTTTCCGTTGTTTTTGACCTTAACGGGGATTCCGTAAGACCAAACGCCCACGGTGCCCTTTCTGCAGATTTCACAGACGAACAGTTCGCTGAATTGACTTGCTCCAGACCCAATCCAACATCCAGAAGATGTTCAGCACTCTACAATTGCACTCTTCCAGTCCATGGAACATTGACCCTTGCCTACAGGAACGGTGAAACAAAAACCATGGCGGATTGCACAGGTGTTTCAAATTTCAATATTTCAAGAACATACATGAAATTCCGTTCTCACGGAGAATTTGTTGAATGCTTCAGCACGGTAAAGGGAAAAAACATTTCATTCCGTATAGCCGCTGAATCCCACGATGCAGCAAACATCGAAAGATACAACCTCAACATGCTTTTCTACAATGGAAAGGCAACTCCTCTTCCACCTGTTGTCATAAGCCACAATATGGGAATCAACGGGCCGTGGGTCATTCAGGATACGGAGAACATGGTGGACCTTACATTCACACCTGTTTCTTCCAACGTAAAGAAAATCAGCGCGATAATATTGAGAACCGTCTACAGAAGTATCTATGGAACTTTTGAAGGCACTGTGGTCACGGCGGATGGTGAGAAAATAACATTCAAATCATTGCCAGGATTAGCCGAAAATTACTTGATAAGACTTTAAAACTTTTCAAGTTTCCAGGAGGCATGCATGCCAGACACAAATTCGCCTAAGCGTACCCTTGAACCAGGAACACTCGATAAAACTAGAAAAAACATTGGTCCGATAGATGATAAGGAAGCTGCAGAAATGCAGAAAATTCTAGGAGGAGAAATCCTTAAGGAAAGATCTGCTCCTATGGATACTTCCAACATGCCTAAAAGAAGGTCGCATCATGAGCCTGTCGTAAGGGCTTCTGGAAAGATGGCTTCGGATATTTCATCTGCAAGCGCAAGCTTTGGATCATCTTCGTCTGCTGCCTTTGTAGGTGGAAGACCAGCTGGGGGAAAGAAAGTGAAAACTGATGAAGATTTGCCTGAGATTTCGGCTCGCGAACTTAAGCTTATGGACCGTTGCATGATGTCTGCGGCATATAACATCAAACCTGATTTTGGTCTTTTCAATTTCCTTTTCAGGATGTCTGCAAAGAATAAGGAAAAGGTTCAGAAGAATCTTGGAGAGTATATCATCAAGCGTCATGTCGACCACATCCAGGCTTTTGTTACTACGATAAAGACATTCATTCAGATTTCTCCTGATCCATACAAGGCAAAGATCGCGACTGAAACCGACCTTAAATTCAAATTCCTTAGAACGATTGGAAAATGGCAGATAAAGGATCTTAAGGTTCTTGCTCTGGAAATGGAAGGTTCTGCAGATATCCTTACAGTTCCGATGCTCATCCCGATCGTGCGTTCAATCTATCGTCTTCTCCTTACCGTCTACTATATCGGTGACCAGCAGGTTTCCGCACTCATCCGTGAAATCTATTCCGACCTGGGAACATATACAAATTCAGACAAGGCAAAGCTTCAGGGGCTTGCAAAGCAGGGACTTACAGAATGGCTTTATCTGCATGACCAGGTGATCAAGGGATTCTATCCTCTTCTTATGAGAATGTGTTCTGCTGAATATGTTGAATTCCCTGATTTCTTCAAGGTTAAGATTGCGGAGATCCTTAAGTTCCTTGGAATCTCAAAATTCGATCTCCTTCTTCCAGAAAAGAAAAAGCCTGCGGAAGCAAAGCCAGAAGAAAAGAAAGAGGAAAAGAAAAAGGAAGCACGCAAGATTGCAGGCGAAAAGAACGAAGTCGTCACCATGGGCTTGAGAATTCTTGACCAGCTTTTCCCTGGTGCTGGATTCCTCCATCTTGAAAATCATCCAGATCTTTATCCATATTTCCAGCCGATCTACAACTTTGTCGATGGCTTCAACGTTGTTCATCCTGAAAATCCTTTGCAGGTAACAGTTGTGCTTATCCTCATTCTTGAAGATTGCTTCAAGGGTTGCCGCAACATCAAGTTCAACATTGAAGCTGATGAGGTGCTTGGAGCCATTCCTGACAGACTCGATGCATGTATGAGCGATTGGGTTTCTTACTACGAGGATCTTTTTGGAAAGAAGCTTGGGGACTATCTCCGTACATTCGTAAACACCCTCTATTCCCAGAAGGACTATGCACAGACAAATTTTGGAAAGGAAAACCTCAACAACATCCTCTGGCGTATGAAATATTTCTTCCTTCCACATTTCAAGTTCAACGCACCTGTTCTTCAGAAGCCTATCAACGATACCAAGTACAAGCCTTTCTTTGGAAGAACAGATTACATCCGCACCGTATTTACGACCCTTACCCGCAGAATCGATGAAAATTCCGCTGGCAAGAAAACGGTTCTTGGAGTGATGAATCCTTGGGACAGATATAACTTTGATCTTCCAAATCCTATCTCAAAAAGAATAGATGTTCTTCTTGGTGCCAAGAGGGAAGCTTCTGTAACCGCCGCAACAAACGCAAACCTCATCAAATATACATACTGCATCATGTCTGTTCTTGACTGGTGGGTAAACAATCCTGCAAGCCCAGCCTATGCGACTGATCCGATGAATCTTTACCGTATCAATGCGGCTGACGGTGCACCTCAGTTCTCAGTTGAATTGAGGACTGACCAGAACCAGCTTTTTGCTGATGGCGTAAAGAAAGCAATCGAAGCAAGAAAGAATAAATAGTAAATATTCATAAACTGAAAGTTCTGCTGCAAAAAAAACGGCAGAACTTTTTTAATTTGCGTTTTTAAAAATCTGACCTTATAATTGATTCATGCGTTCAATTAAAAATCTGGTAGAATATTATGATGAACTGTTTCCAGTAACGGAAGCAAAGAAAAGTTTTCTTTCAAATTTCGCAGGTGAATTCAAGACACCCGTGCACTTCCTTTCGATCCAATGCGGTACTGGTCTTTTGGAAAACCATCTGGCTAGGCAAGGTCATGATGTCACAGGCATTGAAAATGCTGAGGAACTCCTGCAGGCTGCAAATCTCCGTAGAAGAAGCCAGCTTATGTTCATCCGTTTCTTTCAGATGTTCATTCCTGACATTGCAAAATTTCTTGGCAAGTCCTTCTACAATGTAATCTATGTCATGAACAATCGTCTCATGTTCTTTCCTGGTGCTGAAGCAATACAGAATTTCATGTGTGATGCAAAAAAACTTCTTGCGCCTCAAGGAATCCTTGTCTTTGAGATGGTCAACTTTGAGAAATTTGGAGACAGCAAGCTGGTTACCTTGAAGACAAGGGAAAGCGTGCGCTCAAAACTTTTTACAGAAATATTGACCGACGAAAACGGGGAAAGGACTGTAAGCATAAATGTCGAAAACAGCTCTGAGAAGATTCTTCCTGTACTCTCGAATGTACCAGTCTATCCTGTGACGCCGACGGAACTTGAACACTTTGCGGAAAAAGCAGGTTTCTCCAGTGCGGAATTCTATGCGGATTTTGAAAAGAGTCCCTTCAACGGAAATGAAGAGTCCTATGTAGTCGTAATTAAATAGCGTTTTCTAGTTGATCTTCCAGCGGTTTCCGTCACGGGAAAATCTTTTTGCGTTGACTTCAAGTATTCTGCCATCTTCACCAGACATTTTCACCATGGATGTGATTGGATTCACTTCTGTAACGCGAAAGTTGGTGTCATCATAATAAAGTCTTATGCCTTCGTTTGGAAGTCTCTTTCTTGCCTCTGAGTACCAGTCATATTCGTAGCTAAGGCAGCAAAGAAGTCTTCCACACTGTCCGCTTATTTTCATTGAGTTGAGGCTAAGGTTCTGGTCCTTTGCCATGCGGATGCTGACAGGTCTAAGCTTGTCGCTGATGCAGTTGCAGCAATATGGTCTTCCGCAGACTCCCAGTCCACCAGTGATTCGGCTTTCATCACGTACCCCAATCTGGCGGAGTTCAATCCTCATCTTAAAGATCGATACGAGATCCTTTACGAGATCACGGAAGTCAACGCGGTTTTCGCTCGAGAAGAAGAAAAGGGCTTTCTGTTCACCTACAAGGAAATGAACGGTGATAAGCTTCATGTCCAGCTTGTGGAAAGCAACCTTTTCCTTGAATTTTGAAAAAGCGTCCTTTTCCGTTTCCTTGAGACGCTCAGCTTTCTCAAGGTCTTCCTTTGTGGCGATTCTTGAAATCTCAACAACATCGGAAGGTTTTATTCCTACAGGAGATTTTGAAAGCCCAAGGTTCTTTGCAAGGTCAAGTCCGTAACGCGTAGGAATGATGACGTCATCCCCGTCGCTGATCTTCATTCCCTGCGGAACTGTCGCATAGATTCCTTCAAAAGAATAGGCAAGACGAAGCTTGTAGAGTTCCTTTGGAAAAACATAATCTTCGTTGCCTGTGTCCTGCGTGATGTTGTCTTCGAGTGAAGAAAGGTCTTCACTTTCTTTATATATATCGTTCTCAAAAATATCTGACATTGTAATTTCCTATGGTTGTATTTTAACATTCAAGAGGCATAAAGGTCTACCAAAAGACCCTTCAGCTCGTTTATTCTTTCAAGCATTCCCAAGGTCTTTCTATGAATGTCGTTTGCGGGATTTATCAGCCATCTTGCCATCTCGTCCAGTTTCTCGTTTATGATGTTTATCTGGCAATGTGGTTCACGCTGGACACCACGCCTGAATGCCCTGTTTTTTTTCTTGAATTCAAGATTGTGTTTGACCACATACCTCATGAAATTGGTGACCTTTTTTCTGTAGTCGGCAAAAACATCTGGTGTCTGATGATCCTTCAGGACGTCGGCAGCTGAATCAGCCTGATCCCTTAACCAGACGGCAGCTTCTTCAAGCTCCATCTCTGCAATTTCGATGGGGAAACCATCCTGGGTAAACTGAACCTGTGCCTGTGCTTTTTCAAAGAGAGATGCAAAGATGCTTTTCTTTTGTGTGGTCTTCTCTGTCTTTTTTTCTTTTGATGCCTGTGCGGCCTGCTGGACTGCGGCGGACTGTGCTGCCTGAAAATAAATGGCCGATGAATTGTTGATTCCGTCTACTGCCATGCTAGATCCTGACAGACATGGAGCTGATTGCCTTTACATTCTCCCATTCAGAGGATGCCTTTTCGTAGTCCGCCGTCTCAACCCTTGAGATGCAGTGTCCATGAATGATGACGTTCTCTTCTGAATAGAGTTTCTTTGTCTGGATGTCGCCGATTACCGCACTTGTTGAAAGAAGCCTGATGAACTCAGGAGCGACGATGTTTCCGATCACTATGCCGCCGATGATCGTAACGGACCGTCCTGTAACGTTTCCGCGGATCCTAGCGTTCTCACCGATTATGATGTTTCCTGCTGCCTCAAGGTTACCGTCGATGTCACCGTCGATTCTTGCAAAACCATTGATCTTTACATCGCCCTTGACTGAAGAACCGCTTCCTAGAATGCTGTTGATGGAAATGTTGTCTGTAAGTGCCATTTGCTTATTTTACGTTAATGTATTTTGCTGGATCTACAACGTCTGAACCGATATGAACTTCATAGTGAAGATGAGGTCCAGTTGAAATACCTGTGTTGCCGATTGTACCTATGATCTGCCTCTGGTTTACGATGTCACCTTTCTTGACGCGTGTTGTCGCAAGATGCGCATAGCGAGTGTAGATACCGTACTTATGCTTGATGATGATAAAGTTACCGAAGTCATCAGAATAGCCTACGGTAACAATCTGACCGTTGGCAGTTGCGATGATAGGATCTCCACTTCTCCATGTAGAGAAGTCCAAACCCTTGTGGATGTACCACTGCTGCGTGATTGGATGAACGTTCTGACCGAATTCCATCGAGATATGACCGATGCCGTTCTTGA
Organism: Treponema sp.; assembly: GCF_045641405.1. Taxonomy (GTDB): domain Bacteria; phylum Spirochaetota; class Spirochaetia; order Treponematales; family Treponemataceae; genus Treponema_D. The sequence continues at coordinate 14,412 of NZ_JAZUGX010000008.1, read as the reverse complement.
TTGGCCAAACGTTCGGAATGTCAGAGAAAAGTGTTCCCTGGTTTTCGAGCATCTTTCCAATCTGTTCAACAGGACGTACCGCGTTTTCAAGATATGATGTAAGCTGACGAATATCCGAAGTTTCCTTGAGGGAACCAGATGTGATGTCTTGAGTGTCAAACAGGGACGAAAGGTCCGAATTCTTTCCTGTTGATTTTGATGTCTGCGTGCTCTGGTTGATGCCGAGAAGTGAAAGAGACTGGCTCAATGAAGACTGGAATCTCTTTGCAGTCTGAAGAAGGTTGTTGTTCTCGTCACGGAGCTCATCAAGGCTGGCAAGGGTTTCGCGGTTCTCTTCCCTAAGGCGTGAAATCTCTGCCCCGGAAGAATTGTTCCTGTGGTTGAAGTAGACGAAGGAACATGCAATTCCACAGATGACAGCAAGACCGAGCACCAGAGCAAATACATTTGTCTGGACACTCATTACCTTTCCATTTGAATGCGGCACGATCATGAGGGTAAGCTTGCCATCAAAGAATTTAACGACACGCATAAAGATTCTGAACGCAGATGCAAAGAAAGCACCGAATGCGTGCATGATGCGTGAGACTAAGTTCTTTTCAAGACGTTTGAATTTGCGTGTGTGTGCCACGTATTACCTCAATTAGGCCATTATACCAAACACTCGTTAGTGTTTTCAAGTGATTTCCATGTGCCCACCCTTGCAAGAAAAGGTTTGACTTGAAAATACTACTATGGTATCCTTAGAGTATTATCGGTTAAATAACTCGTAATGTAATGGAATTCTGAAAGGTTTCCTTTCAGAATTTTTTTTATCTATCTGTAATCTAAAAAGGAAAAGCCATGCAATTATTTGATACTCATGCCCATATCGGGTTGATCTACAATGACCCGATCAGACAAATCAGTGTTATTCAGCAAGCCAAGCTTGCAGGTGTTGCACGCATCATCAGCATCAATAACAGCCTCTATGACTTCAAGAAAGAATATCCATACCTTAAATCCCAGAAGGGAATTTACCATGCAGTAGGTGTAGCACCTTCTGAAATCATGGCTCCAGGAAAGGATTGGGCAAAGACAATTGAAGAAAGCGCACAGCTTCCAAATGTTGTTGCCATCGGTGAAACTGGTCTTGATTACTGCAAGAAATACGGAGACAAGAGAACTCAGATAGAATTCTTCATCTCCCAGCTTGATATTGCCCAGAAATACGACAAGCCTGTCATCGTCCATAACCGAGAGGCTGGAAAGGACATACTTGAAATCCTAAAGGACAGAATTCCTTCAAAGGGTGCCGTATTCCACTGCTACAGCGAGAATGCAGCCTATGCCCTGGAATGTCTTGAAGCAGGTCTTAACGTATACTTCTCATTTGCAGGAAACCTTACATACCGCAATGCAAGGAATCTCCATGAGACCGTCTTTGCCTTGAAGGATGCAGGTGCAACGGACAGAATCCTCATTGAAACAGAAAGTCCGTTCATGGCTCCTGCCGCAAAGAAAGATGAAAGAACAATGCCAGCTTTCCTTCCATATACAGCTAAGTTCCTTGCAGAAATGCTTGAAATGGATGTTGAATCCCTTGCCGCAATGTTATGGACAAACAGCTGCAGGTTCTTTGGTCTTCCAGAAGGCAAGAACCATTAGGAAAAACACGTCTTAGCGGTTCCCGTGACATGAGTGCTTTGTACCATCCCGTAGACATAGGGTCTCTCCATCTTGAAGGAAACCTCTTCCTTGCTCCCATCGCTGGCTATAGCGACAGGGCGTTCAGAAGTCTTTGCGTTGATTGCGGCGCTTCCTTTTGCACTACCGAAATGGTAAGCGCAGAGGCTCTTACCCGCGGCAACATAAAGACAGCCGACCTTATGGCACGAGCTCCAAATGAAAAAAGCTATGCCGTCCAGATTTTCGGAGGTACCGCTGAAGTCATGGCGGCGGCGACAAAGATAGTTCTTGAAAAAACTACATGTGAAAGCATCGACATCAATGGCGGTTGTCCTGTTCCTAAGATAGTCAAATCAGGTGCAGGAAGCATGCTTACGAAAGAAACCGACAGGCTTTTTTCTATTGTAAAGGCAGTAAAGGACTCTTCCATGGAATATGCGAAGGAGCATCCAGAGAGGGGAAATGTTCCTGTCACCATAAAGATCCGAAGCGGATGGGACAGCGAGCATATGACCTGGAGCGAAAACCTTGAGGCTGCCATAGAAGCTGGTGCCGATGCCCTTACGATCCATGCAAGGACAAGGGCTCAGGGGTATGCTGGCAAGGCGGACTGGGAGCTTCAGGCAAGGCTTGTGGAACAATCTGCCAAGAGAATCCCGATTTTCGGCAGTGGTGATGCCTTTACCCCAGAAACTGCAGAGCGGATGCTCAAGGAAACAGGTTGCGACGGCGTGATGTTTGCCCGCGGTGCCATGGGAGATCCTTTCCTGTTCCGCAGGACCATACAGTATCTCACCGAAGGTAATTATATGGAAGAAACCGTGGCAGAGCGCATTGCCGCAGGATTCCGTGAGCTTGAAGTCAACATTGACCAGTTTGGCGAAAAGGGAGCCTGCCTTCAGATGCGAAAGAAATTCTGCGCATATTCAAGCGGCATCAAGGGCGGAGCTCAGATTCGTGCCAAGCTGGTCCGTGCAGAAACAGAAAAAGACTACCGCGACATCCTTTCCGATTTTCTGTGATACTTGTTAACATCAGTCCAACACAGTATAATGAACAAATATGAGTTTTCTGCAGAAAATTTCAGATTTTTTTCAGTCATTGTTCTCTCCTAATTCACCTGAATCCATCCAGCGTCAGGCAGTAAGGAAGATTGAAAACGATTTGAAGGTGCTTGCGCCCAATCTTTACAGAAACGGACTTATTCAACCTGAATTTGCAGAGACCCTCAGAATTCTTTTCCAGAACACAGATCCAATCCTTGATATACTTTCACAGACATTGTGCTCGACAGACCTCGAATGCTCAAGAAAATATGAAGAGCAGCTTCTGCTCACTGGCTTTTCCGAAGAAGCAAAGGATACCCTCGAGGAATTTGCCTACGACAAGAGAAAGTCAGGCGCAATGCAGGCAGAATCCATCATCAGGTACTTTGAAGGCGAACACAGAAAGCTTGAAAAGGTAATACGCGAACTCAATTCCCAGGAATTCATCAAGATTGACGTTACATTGGATAAGATAAAGCAATTGAACGATATCTGCCGTTTCAGCTATGTGACTGCCCTAAAGGTCTTTGACAACGGCTTCAGCACAAAGCTGGACTACACTCCTGACTTCCAGGCTCTTCCTCCAGACCTTCTTGAAAACAGCCTTCTTGACCTCTACTTTGTCATTGCAGACATGGACATCACCAATTCCGTGTACAATGCCGTGCTTGCCTTGGCTAAGCTTACAAAGGGTGGTTCCGTAAGTGATTCCTATGCTTCAGGACTCAAGGACAACTTCAAGAAAATCCAGAGCATAGTCAAGCATATCTTTACAAAGGATGTGCTCATGTACCTCATCCGCATCGCAAAGAAGAACTGTGAATTCATTCCAGACCGTGCTGTCTACAAAGGAAACGGAAGGCAGAAATATGCCGACTATCTTGAAAACAGGTTCCGCGTGGACGAAGCCCGTCTTAAAAGCGAGATCCAGGATGCTACCATAAGCAACGAAATAAACCAGATCTTCGGTCAGATCCAGCTGGTTCCAGTCGTCGGTTACAGCAAGGAACTGGATAATCAGCTTCGCCAGAGCACGCCTTGTTCATTCCTTTGGATTACTCCTATGCAGCTTCTCAAGAACTTCGTGAAATTTTACTTCATTGAACATGTCAAACCGCTCCTTAACGACATCGTAATCGAAGGCTTCTTCATGAATCAGTCCTACAAGTCTGAATTTTCATCGGCAGTCTTTGCGCTCAATGATGCCGCGGAACGAATCGAAGCTTTTGAGGCAAAATTCAAGCGTGGCAGTGTCTTTGACGAGGCAAACATCACATCCCTCATCCGAGACAGCCACAAGGACCAGTCTTTTGAATCCACCCTCAAGGATATGATCGACAGGGTAAACAAGACTGCAAAGGAAGTCATTCAGACGGAGACGACCAACATATTCCAGCTTTACAAGAAAATAAACGACATCATCGTAGAATCAAAAAAACCAAGCTCCGATGTAATACAGAATCTTAAGGTGCTTATGATTTCTTCCAGAAACAGGGAGAATTCAGACTTCATGGAAAACCAATACGGACAGTGGAAGGTTTTTCTTGAAATAATGAAGAATTATGTTATAATCGGTTCAATAGAGAAGAAATAATGGCTAAAAAAGTTAAAGGAAAGGGGTCTGCCGATATATCAGCTGTAAGCAGCACCGAAGAAAAAGAAAACGAAGTTATCGCAGAGTTTGAGAAGCATATCTATGACCTTCAGCAGATGCTCGAAATTTCGCGTTCGTTCTGTACTACCATCGAACTTAATCCTCTTGTAGAATCCATTCTCTATATTGCCATGGCACAGATGCGCGTTACAGGTGCTGGTATCTTCGTCATCGATGAACTCAACAATGATGATGGATATGTTCTTTCCGACCACTATAGCGGTATCGCCATCGATCCAACCATTGAGTACAAAATTCCAGTCGAGTCCAAGCTTGTGGAATTCTTCACCCAGTCAAACAACGTATTTACCCTCAAGGAGCTTAGGGAATATGTTCCTGGATGCAAGGATTTTGATATGCTCGAGACCCTCAATCCGTCTCTTATCGTACCGCTCATCCTAAAGAACCGTCTTAACGGCATCCTTGTCATGGGTGAACGCATCTATATCGACGGAATGGAAACTGCATATACAAACTATGAAAGGGATGAGATCCAGACCATCGCATCCCTTGCTTCCGTGGCTGTCCATAACGCATCCCTCATCGAACAGGCTTCGACGGACATGATGACCCACCTTAAACTCAAGTTCTTTTTCTTCAATATATTGGAGGACAAACTGGACAATGCCTTTGCCCAGAATGAAAAGCTGAGCATCCTCATGTTTGACATCGATTTTTTCAAGAAGTTCAACGATACATACGGACATGCCTGCGGTGACTATGTCCTTCAGCATGTTGCAAAGATCATCAAGGACAGCATTCGCGACGAAGACATGGCCTGCCGTTATGGCGGTGAGGAATTTACCGTAATGCTCTGCAACACGGATGTTGAAGGCGCATATCTGGTTGCCGAAAGAATCCGCAAAAGAATAGAAGAAACAGTTCTTGTATACGAAAACAACGAGATGCATCTTACCATTTCTGGTGGTATTTCCGTGTTCTCCGTTGATGAAAATCCTGTGCGTTCCGCAAAAGTTCTCGTCGATCAGGCGGACAAGGCGCTCTATGTCTCAAAGGAAAACGGAAGAAACCGTATTTCCGTTGCAGACGGTGAAGAAATCAAATAAAATACAGGTAAATGAATTTACTGAAAAAACCTTTCCGCTATGTATTTGTGAATGCCACCATGGCAATTGTTTTCATCAATATTGCAGCACTTTTCCTCATTCAGATGATACCTCGTTCTTCCCTTTACCTTGGGCTTTCCTTTGCGGGGCTTAGACTTCATTACTTCTGGCAGCCTGTGACATATCTTTTTGTCCATGGTGGATGGCGTCATATCCTTTTCAACATGATAGCCCTGTTTTTTTTCGGAATACCTTTTGAGAAGGCTGTAGGTACAAAGGAATTCCTTCTTTTCTATTTTGTGTGCGGAATCCTTGACGGTCTTTTCTGCATGGCGGTCTACTGGTTCCTTGGAATGAATATCCTGCTGATAGGTGCCAGTGGTGCGATCTATGCGGTTCTTTTTGCCTATGCAGTAATCTTTCCCCGTAACGTGATCTACATCTGGGGAATCATTCCAGTCCAGGCTCCATTGCTCGTTCTGGTCTACGCGGTGATTGAATTCATCAGTCAGTTTACAGGCAGCGGCGGAATTTCTCATGTTGCCCATCTAAGCGGTCTGTTACTTGCCTGGCTCTATTTTGTTATACGAATGGGAGTGCATCCGCTGAAAGTGTGGAGAGACAACCTGTAGGAAACTTATGAACAGAAGGTTACTTTACATCCTGATTTCCATTTTCCTCCTGATTTTTTCACCTTTGGCTTTGGTTGCTCAGGTCCAGGAACAGAGTGAACAGCTCAGGATTCTTGTATGGGCAGATCTGGATGCCTTTCCTGGCAGCTTTGAAGAGACGGGAGAAGCAAAGGAAACAGAGCCCAAGAAAAAGGAAGGTCAGGATCAGTTTCAGAAGATGTTCGGTTTTGCGATCGAGCGTTCAAAACAGGTGGCACCGTTCCTTCTTAACGGCATGATCAACGGCTGGAAATTCGAATATACTCCCTACGATAAGCGTCGCGGCGTAAAGGAATATTGGGAATTCGACGAGATAAAGCCCTTTGACAAGACGATGAATCCAATTGAATTCCACGATCCAGAAGCGGTGGAAGGTAAGCTTTTGAGCCGTGTCTACTGCAACAGGACAAAGCAGCAGCAGGTTGAATACAAACGGTGGACTTCCATCGTTCATCCCCATGTAAAAGGTGTAGGCAGAGGCTCTGTCGAAAAGGGTTTTGACGGGATAAAGGAAGCCTGCAGTATGGCATTGAAAGATGCTGTACGTGAATACTGGAGGACATTGGAAAAGAACAAGCCCAAGGAAATTTCGGGCACAGTTCTTCTCATCAGGGATCCAAGGATCTATGTCAGGAACGGCCAATATGTGGTCGACCTTGATTTTTTCCTTGAAACTGATAGAATAATTAAATACACACAATTTTAATGTGTTCTAACAAAGGAGGAATCACATGAAAAAGATATTTACACTCGCTGCAGTAGCATTGTTTGCTCTCGGTTCAATTTTTGCACAGGATGCAGATGCAATCCTCGCAGAAGTAGCTGCAGAAGATTCAAAGGACGATCCTAACGCTACACAGATCATCATGCTTGAAGACAGCGATCTTTACAAGGAACTTCACCCAAAGGCAAAGAACGTAACACTTCGCATTGACTACACACCACTTACTGGCGAAGCAATCTTCCAGTATACATGTATCCGTTCGTCTTATGAAAAGGGAGAAGCAATGAATGTTGCTATGGCTGTATACCAGGATTTTGCTGTTGAACACAAGTACAAGCACTACCGCTATGCTGACTACAAGAAGGGAACTTTTGGCGTAGAAAAGCATTACAAGGAAGGAAAGATTCCTTACGTTACTTATTCTTCAAGAGTAATCTTCACAAAGTAAGACAAGTCTTCATTGCAGGCTGAACCTGGCGCCCATGTTTGCCTAAACAAAAGGTTGTCAGGTATCCTCTGCCTGCAATGAAGAAATATTTCTCAGCAAAATTTTTTTCAGGCAGAACAAAAAAATGGCAGACTTAAAATCATTCATCAAAAACCTTCATCCTCTCGAGACAAAGATTCTCCTTCATTACAGCCTAAAGGATGAACTCACATCAACAAGACTTGAAACAGAACTCGGATTCAAGGCGGGCCACGCAAACCAGGCATTCAGCTGGCTTAGCGGAAAGAAGCTTTTGGCAGAAACATCCCGCACACCACATACATATTTTGAACTTACAGACTTCGGACGCAAGATCCTCAAGGAAGGTTTTGCAGAAGAAAGAATCATCAACTTCCTTAAAGATAATGGACCACATACACTTCCAGAAATCGCAACAAAGCTTGCTCTTGAAAACAAGGATGTAGGTTCAGCATTCGGTTCATTGAGCAAGGACAATGTTCTTGGCATGACAGAAGACAAGAGGGCAGAATATAAGGGCGGAGAACTTCCTGCTCGTTTTGCTCTTGCAAAGGCACTCATTGAAAAGGCAAGCAAGGCAGAAAATTCAACTCTTGATGCCGCTAACCTTTCAAAAGAAGAAATCGAAACAATGGGCGGTCTCACAAAGAAGCGCGGTATTTCTGAAACACCTTTCAAGACAATCGAGCGCGAGACTGTTGCATATAAACTTACGGAAGCATTTACTGCGGTTGCAGAAGCCCTCAAGAGCGCTGGAATCACAGGAAACGAAATCGGAGAAATCACTCCTTCACTCATCACATCAGGTGACTGGAAGAAGGGAACATTCCGCGGATACAACATCACGATTCCTCCTGCACGCATCATTCCAGGACGCACAAATCCATACGTTCAGTTCCTTGAAAGCGTAAAGGACAAGCTCTGTTCACTTGGTTTCCAGGAATTCGACGGACCTCTCGTAGAAACAGAATTCTGGAACGGTGATGCACTCTTCATGCCACAGTTCCACGCAGCACGCGACATCCACGATGTATACCGCATCAAGACACCAACACACGCAAAGTCAATTGAAGAACCATATCTGAGCAATGTTGCAGCAGTTCATCGCGACGGTGGAAACACAGGCAGCCGTGGCTGGAACTACAGCTTTGACAACGAATTCACACGCCGCCTCATCATGAGAAGCCAGGGTACAGTTCTTTCTGCACACCAGCTTCATAAGGCAGAAGTTCCAGGCAAGTACTTCGGTATTGCACGCTGCTTCCGCTACGACAAGGTAGACGCAACACACCTTTCTGACTTCTATCAGACGGAAGGTATCGTTCTTGGAGAAGAAGCAAACCTCAAGACCCTCCTCGGCTTCCTTGAGATGTTTGCCGTAGAAATCGCGGGAGCAACAGATGTTAAGTATGTTCCTGGTTACTTCCCATTTACAGAACCTTCAATCGAAGTTCACATCAAGCATCCAAAGCTCGGCTGGTTCGAGCTCGGTGGCTCAGGAATTTTCAGACCTGAAGTTACAAAGCCAATGGGTATCGATGTTCCTGTTCTTGCATGGGGTATCGGTATTGACCGTATGGCTCTTATGGCTCTTGGTCTCAATGACCTTCGTGAATTGTTCTGTGAGGACATCGAACGAGTAAGGCTTAGAAGAGCAAAATTTTAGGACAATGCATGGCAGAAGAGTTTGTTTCAAAAGAAAATCCTGTATTCGGTAGGAAAGTATTCTTTATCAATGCCTCGTTCAATATCGAGCAGCTTGCCAAAGGCAAGCTAAGAAACATGGAGTATGAGACATACCTTATTGAAGACTTTAGGCAGGCAAAATGCATCCTGCGTCAGAATCCAGACTCCATCTGCCTTGTAAACCTTGACCATGTAGATGAAAAATCTCTTACGGTCATTCAGTATCTGAACTTCATCCTTTCATGTGAAGAGGATGAGACTCTTGCCACCATCTTTTTTGGAGTTCTTTCAATCAACACTTCTCCAAAGCAGATGAATCTTTTCTTCTATAATGCAAAGCTCCCTTGCGGATATGTTCCAGCATCTCCTAACAGGGAAGACTTTGCGGAAACACTTTCCTGCATTCTTGATGTTAACGGAGCAAAGGGACGCCGACAGTATGTGCGTGCTACCTGTGAAGTAAGTGGAAATGCTTTCATCAGCATAGCAATGAAAAGCGGAGAAATGCAGTTGCCTTTGGTCGATTTCAGTTCTGTTGGTCTTGCCTGTAAAATTCCAGATAAACTGTGCGGAGTCATCCCCCCTAACACAAGTTTTCCAAAGGTTGATCTTTGGCTCTACGGCGTAAAACTCCCAGCCCCTCTTGTCATTCTCAAGGAATTCAAGAAGGGAGACATAAATGTTCTTGTAACTCTCTTCGCAAAGAACGTTACCACAGAGGTGAAGAACAAGGTACGCAGCTACGTTTTTAGAATCCTTGAAGGTAACATCGACAAACAGGCGGACTACGCAAATCCAGACGAAACGGTCTATCCTCTTGAACTCAAGAAAAAAAGTATGGTCGTAAACATGGATGATCTTCCTACTGCTGATGATGTTGGCGATGCTGGGGAACTGGAAGAAATCCTCTAGGCCACCTTTTCAGATTTAAGCTTTCTGGTGGCATAATTCCTTTTTATTTCTTATATTTTACTCATGGCAAAGAAGAAATCTACTATAGTCTATAAATGTTCGTCATGTGGCTATACACAGCCAGCCTGGCTTGGTCGTTGTCCTGGTTGCGGAGAATGGAATACTCTTGAAGAATGCATGACAGATCCAAATGCATCTTCTGCAAGATTGAATGCAGATGGTACTGCAGTAAAGGTAAAGCCAGTTCCAATGGCAAGAATTTCTGCACAGGAAAATGAACGGATATTTACAGGCAACCCAGAATTCGACCGAGTGCTTGGTGGAGGCGCAACAAAGCGGAGTGCAGTCCTCATCGGCGGCGAACCTGGAATCGGAAAATCCACCCTGCTTATCCAGACAGCCGCAGGAATGCTTAGCAAAGGAAGAGTCCTCTATGTTTCAGGTGAGGAATCTGCAGGACAGATAAAAGGCCGTGCTAACAGACTTGGGCTTAATGTAGATGCAGTGGAAATTCTCTGTACCCTTCGTCTTGAAGATATTCTTGATGCCCTTGATTCTTTAAAGCCTGCAGTTGTGATAATAGATTCAATCCAGACCGTGTACTCTGCGGAATGTGGAATTGTTCCAGGTACCGTAAACCAGCTCAAGTATTGCGCCAACGAATTGATAGGGTGGGTAAAGGAAAGGGACAGCGTTCTGTTTATGACCGCCCATGTTACAAAAGACGGAATAATAGCAGGGCCTAAATCCCTCGAACACATGGTTGATACGGTCCTTTCTTTTGAGCGCACAAAAGATGAAGTAAGGTTTCTTCGTGCCCAGAAAAACCGTTTTGGTTCAGTAGACGAACTTGGCATTTTCGAAATGGAAAGCACAGGATTAAAATGCATAACAGACCCAAGCGCACTTTTCATCACACGCAGAAAAGGAGAGACTCCAGCTGGAGTAGCCTGCGCAAGTGTCTTTGAGGGAACCCGTGTATTTATAGTAGAGATTCAAGCTTTGACAGTTCCTGCGAAGGCGGCGGTCAACAGAGTCTACAGCGACAAGATAGATACCGCCCGCGTAAGCCGTGTGGCCGCAGTTCTTGAAAAAAGACTCGGGATAAAATTCAGCGACCAGGACCTTTACATAAATGTTGCAGGTGGAGTTCGTTTGACGGAAAGTGCCATTGACGCCGCCCTCGCCGCAGCCCTCTACAGCGCAAGAACTGACCTTCCTCTTCCAGAAAAATCCGTAGTCATCGGAGAACTTTCCCTTGCAGGAGAAGTACGTCCCGTGACAAAGCAGAAGCAGCGCATAAAAGCAGCCCGAGATTTAGGCTTTGAAAAGCTGACAGTTCCAGAAAAAGATCAGGGTGCTGCAGTTACAGAAAATGTCCGTGACCTTATCAAGGTGCTCTTCGGAAAATAATAGTTGTCACACGGATTCGATTTTCCTACGGAAAATCATGGAGGAAAATGGAGCTGAAATTTGAAGACATGACAGGATTGATTATTCAAGCCTGCATGAATGTTCATAGGGAATTAGGAAGTGGTTTTCTGAAACCTGTTTATCAAGATGCTCTTGCCATTGAATTCAAGACAATGGGAATTAAATTTGTAAGAGAAGCAAAGATTGAAATCTATTACAAAGGGATAAAACTCGATAAGGGATACTTTGCAGATTTTATATGTTTCGACGAAATTATTGTTGAATTGAAAGCAGTGACACAGTTAGTAAGTGCGCACAAAGCTCAGGTAATAAACTATTTGAAAGGTACAAATAAGCAAATTGGTTTACTGATAAATTTCGGAAGTAATTCCCTTAAGTGGGAGCGAATATCAAGATTTGAAAAAAGGGATGCCGTTAGGCAGCCCGAATCAGTGTGACAGACATAAAAAAATATCACACGGATTCGATTTTCCTACGGAAAATCATAAGGGGAAAATGGATTAATATTCCAAGAGCGAAATCTTTACGGTTTGACAGAGTTATCAATTCTGACATTCGATGAATTTCTACATCAAAAATGAAGACCTGCAGAAAGACAGAGGTGCGGAATGACAAATCCCTGCGTGTATGGGCAATATCAAAGCGTAAAAAAAGGGATGCCGTTAGGCAGCCCGAATCAGTGTGACTGACAAAGTGAAGTCCGTAGGACTGAACAAATCCGATGGAAAACTTATTCTGGCCAGATGAATTTTGCACCGCAGGTGTTTTCTCCGTTGTCTACTATTATGTCTATGCCCGTAGCGGACTTGTTTTCCACTGCAAGAAAATAAATCCACCTTGCAATTTCTTCTGGTTCAGCCCATTTCTTCATTGGCGTCAGGTCCATGATCTGGTTCCAAAGCTTTTCATCTTCCATCACGGGTAAATTCATTTCAGTTCGTACTCCGCCTGGAGAAATGCTGTTTGCAGTAGCCCCCTGTGGAGCAAGACGGCTTGCAAGATTTTTTGTATATGCAAGTATCCCGCCTTTACTTGCCGCATACTCGCCGAATTCAGCACCCGTATGGGCACTCGTAGAGGCAACGTTCACAACAGCCCTGGTATTCCTGCTGATGTAGAATTCAGAAATCTTAATCGTTCCCTTTAAGTTGATTTCTATATCGTTGCAGTTCTGTACTCCCGCGTTGTTTATGATAACTTCAATGCCATCAAGTTCAGGAAAGGTATTTTCGTCTGAAACGTCGGCAATATGGTGAGTGTAGTTCATGTGGTCAATGGAAGAACCAAGGACATCAAGTCCTGCAACTTCATGTCCTTTATCAAGAAAATACTCTGCAGTAGCCTTGCCGATTCCCTTTGCTGTTCCAGTAATTAAAATTTTCAATTTGCGGTGCCTCTTTGTTTTACTAGCAATATTTTTCTATGTATTCCTTTCCTACATTGTCTCTTTCCCATGCAAGGACAACCTTGTAGCAAAATGGAGAAAGTATGACTTCAAAAAGAAGTTCTGCAATTCCGCCTGTAATTGAACAGGTAACTGCCTGCAATGGAGTCCATCCAAAAAAGTGAACGCTTACCACAAATGCAAATACCATGTTGTCCACAAACTGTCCAAGGAAAGTTGAGACAATGGAGCGTGCAGCATAGGCCTTGAAATTACTTTTTTCAAAAAGTTTCCCGATCGTAACGTTCATGAAATTGTTGAACATCGTTGAGATGATGATTGCCAATGTGCTTCCGAAAACCACAAACCAGGAACCGCAGAAAATACTGTTCACCGCTTCGTTCAGTTCTGGAACAGGCATTCCGTCTGGTCCGTAGCAGGTGCTCCAGTCACCAGGAATTTTCGATGCCGCAAAGAAAAGCAACACGACAAAGAGATTCAGCGTGATCGCAACAAAACTTACAATGTTTGCGGCTTTTGCACCAAATCGTTTGACGATGATGTCCATTACGGCAAAAGCGACCCATGAAAAAATGAAACCAGAATCCAACGCAAGCCACGAAGGCAGTCCGTTGATGCTTTTGTTTGCAAGAAGATTCATTGCGATGAGAGATGCTACGAAAAATGCGAGCAACCACGATGGAATGGAATGTAAAAGAGTGGAAATTTCCCTGATCCTGGCTTTTATTGATGCCATAATCAACCCCCTAGTTTTGATTTTTTAGTTGCAGGATGGTAGGAACGAACTGCAACTTGTATTTAATGTTGTTAACCATTATACTTATTTGTCATGAAAACGTCCAACAAATTCACAGTGGCGAGAGTTTTTAGTTCGCCAATTTTGTTTCTCATATATTTCATTCCTGTATGGACTAAGGCTGAGCCGGGAAGTGTTCTTGCAATTGCATCCATGGTTCTTTCAATTCCTCTTCTTGCCGCAGCTGAACTCACAGATTATTTTGACGGACACTATGCAAGACTTCACAATGAAGTAAGTGATTTTGGAAAGATGTTCGATCCTTTTGCGGATGTTTTCCTCCATCTTTCAATGTTCACCTGTTTCGTATTCTCAGGTTACATGCCTGTATGTTTTTACATTCCGATTCTTTATCGTGAATTCAGTCAGAACTTCTTGAGAATGGTTGCTGCTAAAAGCGGAACAGCCATCGCTGCCCGTCAAGGTGGAAAGGTGAAGACTGTTTTCTATGTTGCATCCTGCTTTGTTGCCCTTGCTCAGGAAACACTTGTTCGTACGGGTCTTGTAGAAATCTTTGGTCTGAATAATTTTGTGATGGATATCTTTAGGTATGTAGGATACGGCTTCTTTGGTGTTTGTGTTCTTCTTGCCTATACTTCGTTCATTGACTACCTGAAGAACTTCGGCAAGATACTTAAAGAAAATATCTGACGTCAAGTTTTTTTTTCTTCACTATATTGAACGCATTTCAGGTTCTAAAAAAATTGGAATTTGAGGTGCGTTTTTGCTTTTAAAAGGTCAATTTTTATTTTTCTGCGGTTATATATATATGTAAACATCGAGAAAGGCGCTTCTCGAAATTCATATGACCGAGGTTAATAGTGAAAGAAAAACGACGGCAGAGGATCCTTGAGATAATCAGGAACCTGAGGCTGATGGACGA
>NZ_JAZUGX010000007.1:0-41545 GCF_045641405.1 Treponema sp. | reverse complement strand
CATTGAAAAAGGATTGATGCAGGGAATTATGAGGAATTCATTTTCTTCCGAAAGCATGCCGTCGGCTTCCAGTTCCCGAAATCTTTTGATGAGCAACGCCGCAATGTACATCTGCTGAATTTCATTTCCACGAAGACCTGCGACAAAACATGCCGTCTTTTTGCCATGTCCGAATCTATAGCCCTTTACGGCAATCTCCTGCCTGTATGGTGTCTTGAATTTGAATATTGTTTCTTCACGCATTTTGTTTTCCTTTTTTAGTCGCCAAGAATTCTTGCAATGAGGGAGCCTTCATAGACAACCGGATATTCCCTGATCGTAAAAAGAAGTCCATCGACGGAACTTACAACTTCCTCAAGAATGTCACCCGTCAAAGGATTTATGATCTTTCCGATTTCATCACCCTTCCTAATTTTTTCGCTGTGCTTTGCAACCGGAAGGAATACTCCGCTTTCGTTGGCATTGAGGAATGAAACCCTGTCATCCTTGCTTATGATAGGCTCGCGAACTGACGGAGCATCTCCTTTCCATATTCCCATTTCGTGCATCAAGTTCAATATTCCGTCCGTAAGCTGCTGGCCATAGCTTTCCGTAATCCTCATGCCGACTCCCATTTCAACTACGAGGCAGGGAGTTCCTGTTGTATTGAGTGAGTAGGCAAGGGTTCCTTCAAGGACCGTCGCGTTGGAATGAACCCAGATGAAATCAGCATTCACATGTTTTGCAAGAGGCACAAGCATGTCCTGCGAAATTTCATTTATCCTCACCTGTGGAATTTCACGAAGAAAAATGTTTGATGCGTGGATGTCGATCACAACATCAGCGCCAGAAATGTCATCGATGATTTTTGCGGCCGTGTATTCGGCAAAGGTCCCGTTTTCATTGCCCGGGAAAATTCTGTTCATGTCCAGATCA
Source organism: Treponema sp. (assembly GCF_045641405.1). Taxonomy (GTDB): domain Bacteria; phylum Spirochaetota; class Spirochaetia; order Treponematales; family Treponemataceae; genus Treponema_D. The sequence continues at coordinate 40,630 of NZ_JAZUGX010000007.1, read as the reverse complement.
AACTGGGGAATTCCGCGTGTCATGGAATTTACGCCCAGAGGATTCAATGCAGGATACACTTCAAGAATTCCATCAAGCATATCCATGTTTTCCTTTACGCGGCGAATGAGTTCCCAGCAGACATACTGGCCCTCAAGCTCGTCGCCGTGGGTTCCGGAAACTATGCAGATCCTTTTTTTGTTCCTGCCGTTTTTTATCACCTGTTTTTGAATCATGAATTTTTCATTGACAGGCATCTGTGCCGAAGTAACTGTCTTTATCATTTTGACCCCTTTATTTTCTATCACATCTGCTGCTGCTGATTGTTCAGCTTAAGCATCTTTATCTGCTCTTCTAGATTCTCGCTGTTTAAAAGCGTTTTTCTTTTTTCAGTTCCGTCCTGATTTTTTCTGATTTCTTTTTCATTGGTTTTTACAAAAACCGTCATCCTCTGATCTGTCATGCCACGGAAAATTCCGCCGTCTACCTTGCAGTCAAGATAATCCCTGCCGCATGCAAGTGAAACATAGGAATCATCAACTTTCCTGTTCCTCGTACAGTCGATTCCAAACCAGCGCCCTTCCATTGCAGCACCGTCATTGCTCACATATTCTTCATCCGGAACAAAATATTCCGCCCACGCGTGGGTTGATCCTTCGCCCCTGCTTGTACCCGCAACATAGCGTGCAGGAATTCCGGCTTCACGGCACAGGGAACAGAATATGTGCGAGTAATCCTGACACACGCCTCTGCCTGCCCCAAAAGCTTCTGCTGCGGTAGTAGTCACGCAAGTCGAACCCGGAACATATTCCACCCGTTCATGAATGGCACTCATCAAAAGTTCTGCCACAAGCGGCATGTTGCAATTGCGAACCATTTTGTTTTTTACGGATACTTCAAGGATGTTGTCCCTGAAAACTGAATGCAGAAACTTCTTCATCAACTCGCTGCAACGTGTAAGTGGCGTATTATACTTGTACAAGGGCAGACATGATTCCCTGCATCCTTTTTCACGGTCGACTATTACCGTTGCCGTTGAATGAAATGAAAATGAAGCATGGGGAAAATCTATGCGCCCCTGATAGGACGTGTTTCCAAAAATGTCCTTTGAAGTCACAAGCTGGGTTTCTGGCGCAACGACAAGATTTCTGGAGACGACTGTCTGACCGTCCCTTGAAACAGGAACACAACGCAAAAGAAAATAGTGGTCCGTAACAGGACTGTCAAATTCAAGAGTAGTCGTGTAGTCAATTTCCAGAATAATCATCGGGTCATCCTATGCAGCATCATTTTAAGCAGCCATGTCGATTTTCATGAAAAGTCCATCTATCAGCTGAAGCAAGATCATTTTATCCGCATTGTCCATGAAATCGCTTTTCTCGCAAAGTTCTCCGCATACCTTCTGCAGGGCAAGCCTGTCGCAGTTTATGTCTGTGCGTTCAATGGAATGAGTAAGCCTTCTGCATTCAAATGCGATTTTGTCTTCATTCATGTTCAGGCGGAGATACATATCAAGTCTTTCCAATGTAAGCCCCGCAAGAAGAATGTGCCTTACATTGTGGTCTGCGATTGAATCAAAAACCTGACCCTTGAATGCCATGATGTTGTCGATCACCTTCTGAAAAACCAGAGCCGGAGTCTGGCTGTACTGGGCGTCTTCCATCCTGCGAAGGGCCAGCTCGATGTAGCTCAGGGAATCACTTCCGATGGTCTCGCGCAGCATGATGGCATTGTCATAGGAACGGTTCATGCTTGAGATGATGGAGCTTGCATAAGTTCTGTCAAAGGCATAGCGCTGGCAGAAATCCGAAAGAGATGAAAAACCATTGTAGATGTCCAGATCGCTGCAATACTTTGCATAGTCAAAATGTGAATCAAGCTGCGAATCGTAGACGTCCATGAAAACCTTCAATGTCGTCAGTACTCGTTCTGTGTAACGTCCCAGCCAGTAAATGGAATCCACCTGCTTAAGTGTAAGTGGAACCTCCCCTTTTCTTGTTGCTTTTACTTCTCTAAAATCCATGTATCTTTAAATCCTCCGCCTTGAGATGAATTGACTACAAAACTTGCAGGGTTTCTTGAAAAACGGGTAAGACCGCTTGGCCACACCTGGCATGTCTTTCCGTCAAGGACAAAAGCCCTCAGGTCTGCCTTGCGTTCAACTTTCTTTCCTTCATCTATTATTTCAAGATCCTTGAAATCGATTACTTCCTGAGCAATCCAGCGACGAGGCTGTTCCTTTATGAGTGTTTCCATCTCGGCAAGTTTTTCTGCACTAAGATCCCTTCCAAAAACAACACCATAACCTCCCGCTTCCGCGACATCCTTGATTACAAGAGTCTTAAGGTTTGCAAGAACATATTTCCTGTCTTCCTCATAGAAAGGAAGATAAGTCGGCGCATTGTTGAGAACAGGTTCTTCATTAAGGTAGTATTTGACCATCTTTGGAACGAAGTAATAGATTCCCTTGTCGTCGGCAACACCATTGCCTGGAGCATTGAGAAGGGCAACGTTTCCTGCACGGTATGCACTCATGACTCCAGGAATTCCGATGAGGGATCCCGGTTCAAAAGTGAGGGGATCAAGATACTCATCGGAAATTCTCCGGTAGATGGCACCGACCCTTTCTTTTCCGTTGAGGGTCTTGCAATAGACCACATTGTTTTCCACAAAAAGATCTTCAGGCTGGCAAAGAACGCTGCCCGTCTGTTCCGCAAGATATGCATGTTCAAAATATGCTGCATTGTAACGGCCTGGTGTAAAGACAACATTTATTCCACCGCAGTTCATGTCATCCATTACATCCTTCAGAAGGGTTCCGTAGTTTCTGTTGTCAACGACATGGTTGTTCACAAAAGTCTGAGGGGAACATTTTCTTTCAAGACCTCGGGCAATCAAAGGATATGACGCGCCGCTTGGAATTCTTAGGTTGTCTTCAAGAATGAACCAGCTGTCATCCTTTGCCTGAACAAGGTCGATGCCTGAAATGTGGGAATAGATTCCATGTGGAGGCATGATTCCTTCAACCTGGGCAAGATAGCCGGAAGAAGAAAAAACAAAATCCTCGGGAACGACACCGTCGGCAATGATCTGCTTTTTTGAATAGATGTCGGCAAGGAAAAGATTCAATGCAGTCACGCGCTGAACAAGACCATAGCTCAATTTTTTCCAGTCGTCCGCCTCTATTACACGGGGAATAGGATCATATGGGAAAAGACGCTCGTTGAATGTACCGTTCTTGTAGATTCCGAATTTGACGCCGTAACGCGCCAGCTGCTCATTTATCAAATCAGAATTTGAAATCAGGTTATCCATAATGCCTCCTGTAAGATTCCCAAAAAACAAAAAAGCGCAGAAAGACAAAAATCCTTCTGCGCCTTTGCAAAGAGAAAAAAAATAGACGCACTGTTTTCCAACAATGCGTCTTTGCAATCTATGTTTATACCATAATATTTTTTTTAATAAATTACAATAGAAATGGAAATAAATTTTACAACATTCTACCTTCAATTGTTTTATCCTTCCATAAATTGTATACTGTGTAAAAGTTTTATTCAGGAAGTAAAAAATGACACCACAGGAAACTTTCAACAGCGCACGCAAAATCGTCATCAAGATCGGCAGCAATACCCTTGCAAAGAAAGACGGAACAATAAATGTAGAATTCATGGAAAGCTTTGCAATGGAATGTGCAGCCCTTGCAAAACAGGGCAAGCAGCTGATACTCGTTTCATCAGGTGCACAGGTTGCAGGACTTTCTACAATCGAAGGATGGGCACACAAAGGTGACATCCACTATCGTCAGGCTCTTGCTGCCATCGGTCAGGTTGAACTCATGCACAAGTGGCGCGATGCATTTAAGAAGGCCCAGATTCATGTTGCACAGCTCCTCCTTACAAAGGACGACTTTGAGGACAAGCACAGAACCCTTAACATCCGCAACACAATGTTCACACTTGTAGATGAAAACGTAATTCCTATCATCAACGAAAACGACAGCATTGCGACGGACGAATTCTTCATCGGCGATAACGACAACCTTAGTGCCCTTACAGCAAACCTCTGGAGCGCAGACCTTCTGATCCTCTTTAGCGACATTGACGGAATCTATACCGACAACCCAAAAACAAATCCTAACGCAAAGCTTGTTGAAGTTGTAGACAACATTGACGAACTTAAGAAATCAATCAAGATCGGTTCGACAAATGCATTCGGCACAGGCGGAATCGCAACAAAGATCGAGGCTGCAGAAAAAACAACAAAGTGCGGCATTCCAATGATTCTTGCCAACGGCGGAAAGGAAAATGCCCTCACCCACCTTGCAGACGGAACACAGAAGGCAACGGTTTTCACCGCCGACGACAAGGCCCTGTTCCACGCAATCATGGGCGCATAAACAATTCATAAAAAAAAGCGGAAACACATGCACAATGTATTTCCGCTTTTTTTATTGTCTTTCCATGCAGCTAGAATGATTTGACTTTCCAGCTGCCGCTTTTTTCCTTGATCACGCACATTGGTTTTGCAACGCCTGCATCCGCACCGTTAACGCGGATCTGGTACATGAAGAATTTTTCATTTGCACTTCCTCGGCTTTCGTCAGCACGAACAAAGTAGTATTCACGGTCTGCCTTGCTAAGGTTACGCCACCAGCTTTCTCCCTTTGCAAGCAATGTTCCATCTGCCTTTACGGCGTCTTCTTCCGAAGAACAAAGCTGCTTCCAGACGGCCTGATCTTTTTTTACTGATCCGTAATACAGGAACCATTTTGCAACATCTTCCGCATTCAAATTTGCAGGAACCTTTGTTGCATTTTCAGGAATTCCCTTTGTCCATGATGAGGCCTGCTTTCCCATGGCAGCATCAAGCAGCTTTTCACCAACCAGAACTGGCTTATTGTTTTCAATCTTGATTGTTGCCCTGCCCTTAACGCGAACAGCAACAACTTCCATCTCAACTACATCGCCCCACCAGCTGTATGCATCCGTAATGCGGCCAAGCACTTCGTATGAACCCTTATAATTTCCAAGGGCATTGTTCAGCTTGTAAAGGTAATCCTGAATTCCATCATTGTACTTGATTACAAAAATGTTCCAGTTGCTTTTTTCTCCGCACCAGTAATATTTCTTGCCGTACTTGTCGGTAACAAAATCTGAAAAATCAATGGCAGGAAATGGCATGATTTTTTTGTAGTAACCCCTGAAGTCATCCACAACAACGCTGGCACTCACCACATCCTTCCATTCACCGGAAGCCTTATACGACGACACCATTTTATCCCATTCAGCGTCACCAGCTTTTGCAATGTCCTTTGCTACATCGGCAAAAACAGCATTCATGGCAATAAAAGCACCCATTACCAAGGCAATAATTTTTTTCATAGAAATCTCCTTATTAAATCATATACTTTTAATATTCCCTTTTATTTCCTATAAGGTCAAGCTATATACTTTACAGCTTGTTTTCCTGAATTTTGGTGTTATATTTTAATTATCTATTTAGAGGAGTTTCAATTTATGAAGAAAATTATTGCAGTTTTTGCTGGTGTCCTGATTGCAGTTGCTGCATCTGCAAAGACATGGGAAAATTTCGTAAATGTAGGTGTAAGATTTCCATGCAACCCCCTTAACCTGGAAGCAGAAAATGACGGAGGTAAGGTAAAGATCAGTCCTATAGCCGGTATTGACATGGGATATACCGGAGTACATGAAAATGGATTTTCGGTTAGGGCTATTCTTGATTATGGTTATGCTGGTTCTGACATCAAGTTTGGCAGCGATTACTTTGACGGAATGAATCTTGAATTTCTTGCAGGTTGTGGTTATGCCCCGATCCATGATAAAAACATGTTCCTTGGTGTTTACGGAATCTTTGGAATCAACTATTCCATGTTTGAAGGATCTACTGAAATCTTAATTGGAAACAGAACAAAGAATGAATACAAGTATACTTTCCTGCTTCCTGTCATGGGCGTTAACGGAACTTTTATCTACACATTCTCAAAGAGTTTTTCTGTCTACGGAACAATGACGGCAGAAATTGTCCTTCCAGGAAAAATAGAGCGCAAAGTAAATTCATCTTCCACCAAAGCAGATTTGAAGAGTTCATTCCTTGTTGTTCCTGCCATCGGTGTTTCATGGAAATTCTAATAGACAACGTACTGCACCAAATATAGACTCAGAAAAAAAAGGCTGTCCTTTGTGAAGTTTTGAACAACTTCTAGGGCAGCCACTTTGTTTTACCTAGGGTCAGTCATAGATTTTTTTAAGGTAACCGTCAAAAACCCATCCTGAGGTTCCTGGTTCAAGCAGTTTACCATCCTTATCAAAAGCATCTTTGTAAGCTGCAACCTTGATCCAGTGTCCATTGATTCCGTCTATTTCTATTTCTTCATCCTTTCCTTCAATCTGATACAGAATGCTTCCGTTGTTGACTACGCATTCGATTTCAGAATCCAGATCCGAAGATTTTCTCATCCTGATGTTTTCATTTACAGAATAAACAGCACGCTTTTCTCCACCGATTTTGGAAAACCTATGCCAGTTGTAGTAATTGAGGCCCCTTCCATATTTGTCACCCCATGAATCAGGTCTGCCATAAAAGACACTGTCATTTTCACATCTAGTTGACATTGATACAATGCTATCCGGAATAAAAACATTCTTTTCCGGCATATCCAGGTCTATACTCTTTACACCATCAGGAACAATCAGGAATTCCTTTGCTTCCGTGGATTCATCTATGGCGCAAACACTCATACTGTTTTTGTTTATGATAAATCCATCTTCATACATGAAATTCCTGCTTCTTGGCGAAATTTCAAAACTAAGAACATCGTCATAATAAGTTTCGGAAACCTTTTCCAGAGTATCAGGCAGAATAACTTTTTTTAGTTTAACATGTTTGTATTTCTTCTTGTCCTTCAAGTCATAGTACAAAGTTGTAATATGCCAATTAATTTTTTTTACATTTTCTGAAACATTCAGCACTCCATCTTCCGGCGCCTCAAGAAGATATTCAATTTCTCCGTTTTTCTTTTCATAGATATATCCGTTTTCATATCCCAGCTTATTTGAAATCACCACGCCATTTACGACAAAACTGTCAGGGATTGGATTGAAGCCTGGATCTGGAAGAACTGCATACCCTCTTGCCTTGTAGTCATCGACAAAGTCAGGATCTTTTGGTTCTTCTGAATTTTCTTCATCCTGGCTTCTGATTTTTCTGTACTCAGGAAAGAATTCAGCGTTCTTCCCTCCTTCAATTTTAAATCCTTCACAACTGTCGTCAAAATAATTGAATTCAACTTTTCTGACACTTTCAGGAAGAATCAATGTGCTCACTGTACAAGGGTCAATGCTGTGCCTTCCAATGATTCTTGTTCCTTTTTTTACATAATAATATTTATCTGAAGAACATTTATCGTGTATCGAACATTCTGGAACCAATCCAACAAGTTTTTTCTGGGTCTTGTCATATATTCCATAGTAATGCCAGCTTTCTGATGAAGGATCTTCCGGATCAACCCGCTGTTTATCAATTTCATAAACAGGATTTTCAGGATCGATTTCTATTGAATCAATATAATCTGCGTCTTCACTAGTCCAGATAAAAAGTCCTTCTTGAATTAAAGTAACGGTTTTAGGTATATAAAATTTTTCTATGTGATGGGTAGGATGTATGGGCGCCCAAGAAAACCCCTTGCGTGAAATATAGGTGACGGGAAGATCCTCTATGTATTCAGGAAAGACAACAGTGTCTACCGATTCATGATATCTGTTTTCCTTTGGGATGTAATCTGCAATGCAGATGTGGTCAGATGCCTTTACGTAAACAAATTCTCCGAATCTTCTATGGAGTGTATAGTCCTTGCAAAGTTCTTCGTCTTCCGTATCAAAATCATTATTGTTTTCATCGGAATCATCTGAACTTTCGTAGGGCTTGTATTGAACGGTGGAAAAATCATAGTCTCCAAAAAGTTTCCTGTAGGAACTTTTTCCACCATTGCATCCAGAAAAACACATACAGACTGTCCAAAGGCAAGTCATAACAAAAATACTTTTTTCTCTAATTTTCATCATGGCTTGATTATATCACAGATGCAGCGGTCAAGGAATTACATGGCAGTGCAACTATTGTTCTTGCAGTTATGGCAGTACTCTCCTACCTACACGATAGAAAAGAGTAAAAAAAATGACCGCCCAGACACACTGAAGCGGTCTTGCATCCTTATAGGATTCAAAAGCTAAACGTGGAGATGACCAAATGTTTGGGCATTTCCTTTCCTTTAATATACCACAACAGCTTTTTTCCATCAAACAATCAATCTATTTCTCTGACTTTTCCCTAAGGTTATCAATTGCCGCTGGAGTTTCAGTAAAATCTCCTATTTTTGCTTCAAAAATCATTTTACTTCATTTCGATCATATCTCCAGATTCTTTTTGAATTTTTCAATCAATTTTTTTCTTGTCAGGAAATAAGGAATATAACACATCAATGTAAATACTGTTCCCAAAACAATAACATATATGCGAAAAAAATCTGAATCAAATTCACGGTGTTTGATGATCTCATAAGTTGGAATTCCTATTAGGACCAGCACGTGCAGAAAAACGTCATAAAATCGAGGACGGACATGAATATGTATATCAGTTCCTCCTGAAGAAGATTCATTCATTTTACCGATTATGACAGGCTCAAACGGAAGTCTTCTGGTCAACAATGCAAAATCAGTTTTATTTGCTGCCAATCCAATTTTGAACTCCTTCTCTGTCACCCATCCTTCATATATTGGATCAAAAAAAGTCTTTGATATGTTCTGCGTTCTTGACGCAAGCCTTAAATATATTTCATTGCTCGAAAGTGAACTGTGATATGTCTTCATGATTCCAAGATACAACAATAATTCAATGACATAAAGGGAATATTCCATAATTCCATAATAGCTAAAAACTACTATCCTTGAATGAAGATTAGTTATAAACTGATTCCATTATGACTAACATCGGATTTATCGGAATGGGCAACATGGCCCAGGCAATTGCAAAAGGATTTATATCAACAGGAAAGGTGAAGGCAGAAAATGTTTTTGCCTTTGCTCCTAACCAGGAAAAACTCAAAAAGAATGCGGAAGCAATCGGATTTACTCCATGCGCTTCCCTTGCAGAACTTGCATCAAAGTGCGACACATTGATTGCAGCCTGCAAACCATACCAGCTTCAGTCGGTAATTTCTGAACTTGGAACAGCCCTCAAGGAAAAGGTTTTGCTTTCCGTTGCTGCAGGTTGGGTATTCGATACCTTCAACAATATGCTGAACCCTGCCATCGATCCTTACAACACAAGAATCCAGTGCATCATGCCAAACACTCCTGCAATGGTCGGAGAAGGCGTTATGCTTTTTGAAAAGAAAAATTCCCTTAAGCCAGAAGAACTTGAACAGGCTGTGGAACTTTTCAAGAGCCTTGGCGTTGTGGAATTCCTTGATACATCTTTGATGGGAATCGGCGGTGCAATCAGTGGCTGCGGTCCGGCCTTCATGGACATGATTATGGAAGCCTATGCAGATGCCGCAGTCAAATACGGAATCAGTCGCGACACAGCATACCGCCTTGTAAGCCAGACAATGGTAGGCAGCGCTGTCCTCCAGCAGAAAACTGGAAACCATCCTGGAGTACTTAAGGATGCAGTCTGTTCTCCAAACGGAACGACAATCTGCGGCGTAGATGCTCTTGAGAAAGCAGGTCTTCGCGGTGCACTCATTTCAAGCATCGATGCCATCATGAACAAAAAGAAGAACTAGAATAAACACAGCTTATATCCATAAAAAATAAGACCTCCACCAGACTATGGTCCAGTGGGGGTCTTATTTTTTATAGAGTCTCTAAAAATTGCAATTTTTGGAGATGCCCTATAATCAACTATTACTGCAAGCTTTCATATGTCAAAGTCACATTCTCTGTAATTCCGCATTCTGAAAGTTTTGAAGTATCAGGATTTTGCATATTAATTGTCATTAACGCAGCACCATCCTTATTAAGTTTAAAACCGCTCATCATCTTCGTAAGAGCATTCATATCGGTCTGAGGAACGGAGCCCATAATCATGTATGTGAAAGCCTGAACCGTTGTAGATTTTGTCGCATCAACTACCAAAATTCCAGATGTAAGCCCAGTAATTGAAACGCTGATCCTGTCTGTCTTGAATTCCGCAGGAAGTTTAAAAGCTCCCATTGGAATAGGCTTTACAGTAATCGTATTTGCACCTTCAGCCAGTCCAAGCTCACCCAGTTTTGTATTTCCTGTAATGCCGCAGTCCCATACGTCTGGTTTTGAACAGTAAATTACCTTATTGTCATATACCCAGTAGTAGTCCTGTCCTGCCCCAACCATATAAAGAAGGCTTTCGCTAGGATCATTGCCTCCAATTGTGTTTATGCTTGTTCTGTTTACATTTATAGGAGATGTTGAGCCATTGAAGGTCAATCCTGAAGGAACAAACTTAATTGAATAATCAACTATATCTACAGTTGGAACGATGTTGATTGTACAGTCACCTGAAATGGAAAGTTCAGTGAATGTCTTGTCCTTAAATACTTCATTCTCGCCATTCATGAATTTGTATTCAATGTCTTGGTATGTGTAATCCTTTTTTGAAATATAATAGGTATTAGACATTTTATCAGAAGGCAATACAAGAATCCTGTTTTCAGTTCCTTCAGTATTGATCGTGTTGTCAAAACCACTAATTGTGTAAAGCTTGTATGTCTTTGCAAGCCTTGAACCCAGCTTATAGGTAACATAGAATGCAGAAGAAACAGGTTTTACATCAATAAAGAGGCTTGTGTTCGAAGCAACTGTACTGCTTCCGTCGATTTCACTTCCTGATTCAGAACCAGATCTTATTTTCAGCTCATAACCGTGTGGAATTTTACCGACCTTAGGATAATCTCCTGATGTAAGGCCATTGATTGCAGTTGTTTTTAAAAGCTTTACCTTGAGAGCATTGTTTTCCTCTGCAGTATCATAGTTGAGGAATGACTGTTTAATGCTTTCGTAGTTTTCTTTCTTGTTTGTCCTGAAGGTTACTTCCACATAATTTGAATCTTCATAGCCTGCGCGTTTGCTGTATGAGAGAGTCTTTACATTTCCGTCACCATCGGTAATCTCAATAGATCTTCCCTTATCCGTAAGGAGGAATGATTTCTTTGAAGCGGTATCAATCAGCAGGCATTTCTGATTATACAGCTCTCCAAATTCCGTAAATGTATAAGTTGTACCACCAAACTTTGCATCATACTTTGAAGCACCTGAATACTTTAAATATTCCTCGCTATTGTCTTCAGCAACCCATTCTGCATTCTGCTCACACCATCGAACTAATGCTGTGCTATCTACATATTCCTTTTTATGCTGATACATATTTTCATTAATTAGATATGAATCAACATAATCTGAAAATTTACCTGCGACTGGCTTATAGCCTGCCGTTGTGTTTTCAGCATTTTTGTAAAGAACGCCGTCACTTCCAAGATAGAAAAGCTTGTAAGTCCAGTTTGTACCTGATCCTTCCGAGAAGATGATTGCATCCTTATCCTGGGCATTCTTTAAGTGAGACCAATACTTCTGTGTGGCACTCGATGAAGATGGAATATAGAAGTAATCCATACCCTTGTAAGTTGCGGACTCGCTTTTGTAATTCTTTTCGTCAACAAAACTGATGTAGTCATATGAACTGTTGAAAACAGGTCCAGACTCTCCATTGATAAAGAAAAGGTCCTTTCCCCTGAGCTTTGGCAATACTGAAGCAGGGTCATGTCTAGGTCCCTTTAGGCTTTCATCGTAAAGAAGCTTTTCCCACTTGGTAAAATAGGTAGTGGAAATAAGCTTAAGGCATTTTTCATCATTTATGGAGTTTTGATAGTTCTGGCACTCGACCCAACTTGTGTAGTAATCAATCCTAAGTTCAGAAGCCGAAATCTTTGCGACATTGTCATAACTGCTGTTATTTGATGACTGTAAGAGTTTACAGACCTTAATAGCATCGTCCCCAGTTGTTGTCAGACCATAAGCAAAGAAATTTACATCTGAAAGTCCTGCATAGCCATATGGGAATTCAAAATTCAATTTACCATTTCTAATGATGGTGCGGCCCTTTGCAAGTGGACTAAAGACATAGTTGCTCTTTGTCGTTTCATACCTGATGTTTTTTTTGGTATATCGAGGCTCTCCCATTTCAGTTTCATGGGAAGCGATATGCTGGGAACAGACATACTTGCCAACTTGCCTTTCATAATCGTAATACATTGTACCTGTTTCAAAAAAAGAAACCTTTCCGAAATATGCTATATTGTTGGAATCAACATGCAGATAATATCCAGTCCTAGGTTCATTGACAGGATCCTGTTTTTTCTCCTCTGTCGTAACTATCTTAGGAGTATCCGTACAGCTTGAACCAGGTCCTGAAGGAGTAGTAGGATCATCAACAGGTTTTCCAGTTCCATGTGGTCCAGAACAAACCGAAGTTTCCGAACCTGATGTAACAAAGAGCCATGTTGTATTTGTCAAAGTTTCCGTAGTACCGCTTGGACTACCGCCGCTGCCTCCAGCAGAACCATCGCCGCTTCCGCTACCTCCTCCACCACCGCCTCCACATGCGGTTATCGATAAGGCAATAAGTGAACTTAAGAAAATAGATACCACAGCAGCTCTATGGCTTTTTGTAAAAAACATTTTCATATGATACTCCCTGATATAATTTTCTATTATTCTAGAACATCAATATTTTTTGTCTTGAGCAATATTTCCCATTGTTTTCGGGAAATTTTTCCCTAAAATTTTGTTATATTTGTGATACAATGAAATAATGCCTAAAAAAGTTCTTTTATCAAAGTTTTTTAGAATAGAATTCATTCTCATCTATATTTCCACACTTTCTCTTGCTTCCACCCTGTTCTTCAAATACAAGGAATCTGAGAATTTTGAAAATCTGTTGATCAGGGCTGAACGATGCATTCAAATCCGTAATTCTGATTCTTTCCTATTGAATGACGAAATCAATGACTTAAAAAAATCATTTACGACATTTACCTATTACAATGAAGGAATCGGCATCACCTTAGACAGACTGGTCAGTTTGATCATTGACAAGGACGACAGCCATTTCAATGAAGAAATCAACACCACTCTCATGGCTCTTCAAAAGGAAATGTACCTCAACCAAAAGGATCTGGAGTTTGGATATGGATTCCTATTGTTCATTTCGTTTTTCATAATTCTTGTTTCCATTTGCGTGATAATCCATAATTCCTTAATTCAAAAAAATGAACTGAATCTTACCAAAGCATTGACTGAAAGCCAGTTGAAATTCTCAAGAGAAATCCATGATGGAGTTGCTCAGGATCTTGCTGCCCTTAAAATGTGCCTTGAAAACGACAACAGCACCAAGGCAAAATATTTTGCTGAACAGGCATTCAACGAAGTCCGCTTTATAATTGAAACTACCCATCAGAATCTTTCAGAAAATTTTGAATCAATTCTCAATGAATCCGCAAAAGCCTTCGAAACTAACTTCAACATAGAGACTGAATTATTGGTGGCTTCCTCAAATATACATCTGATTTCAGATACCAAGAAACTGAATCTGCTCAGGATCTTAAACGAAGCCCTGAGCAATACGGCACGCCATTCCAAAGCAACTTATGTCACAATAAAAATTACAGATTTTAAGAATGGATTCAGATTCATAATCAGCGATAACGGAATAGGATTTTCAGAAAACAAAATGCCCGAAAAAGTTCGAAAGCATTATGGAATTGAAAACATAAAGACCAGGGTTTCAGATCTTGGAGGAACAGTAGATTTTATTTTTGAAGGAGGGACAACCATTGCTATCACAATTGAAGATATTATTCCTTGACGATCATGCTGGATTACGAGACAGCCTAGGCTCTTTTTTAAGCAACAGGAATTCCTCTTTCAATTTTCTTTATGCTGGAACATCAGAAGAAGCAAAGTACATACTTGAAAATAATCCTGACATAGGAATTGCCATTGTTGACATAAATTTAGATGGAATAAACGGACTTGATAAAATAGATTCATTCAGACAGATCATTTATGAGCTAAGAATAATCGTCTACTCCATGTTCAATGACGTTCTGCATATTGAACAAGCCTTGCAAAAACACATCCAGGGATTCATTACAAAAGAAGCATCTATCGAAGAAATAGAAAAAGCGATTCTTCTAGTATCTCAGGGCTATGTGTATTACAACAAAAGTGTTCAACAGGTGCTCCCTGTTCTGTTGAATTCTAAAAATACAAATTCCGAGAAGGAAGAAAAATCTTCATCAAAAATATTTGAAAACTACAAGATGCTCACAAAAAAAGAAAAAGAAGTATTTGAACTGCTGGCCCAGCAGATGGATTCTCAGGAAGTTGCTAAAATTCTTGGAAAATCAGAAAAAACCATAAATAACCAGACTTCCATAATTTACCAGAAGATTGGGATCCACAACAGAATGGAACTTTTAAAAGTTGCTAAATTTTTGGGCGTAATACTTTAAGTCAGGAAATGAACATGAATACAACAAGAACAATCATAAATAAAACAATATCATTCATAATTTTGACAAGTGGCATACTCTTAAATTTTTTCTGTTCTACTCTTTCCGATACAATTGTATTGCCTTTATACCTCGATTCCCTATTTACCATTGGCATTGTAGCTTTGCTCGGATGTATTCCCGGGATATTCTGTGCATTGTGTACAAACTTGCTCATGTCCATCTTCATGCATTCACCATTTCTTTTCTGCCTTTGTCATATATGTACTGTATTTTTTTCCATGCTTGTCTTTCAGAAATTCAAAAAAAACAATGCTGGGGTAAGCTATTCCATAGAGTGTTTTTTATGGGCTGGATTATGGTCCGCCATTTCCAATGGAATTCTAGGAAATATGATTGCCTCTGCTGTCTATGCTTCAAATACAGGTCGTTCTTCCGCAACCATAGTAGTTCAAGGTATTTTCTGTGCAATTCCAAATCTGGAATTCGCAAACAACTTTGGGGGCATCATTGAAAACATTGCGGACAAAACGCTTAGTTCGACCGTGAGTTTTATTTTCTATAAAATAGTAAGCAGAATTAAATTTTTCATTGAAAAATAGTATACAAAAACCGTTGTCATCTAACGTTTAAAAACAGAGGGGACAGACCCCTTTGAACACAAGCATCGATGCCATCATGAACAAAAAGAAGAACTAAATTAAGGCAAAAAAATGGGATGTCCAATAAGTATGATTTATGGTGGTTGAGCCTGTCGAAACCACCACTAATAACGTAGCAGTCATTTCGACAAGCTCAATGAGCGCTACGCACAATACTTTTGGGACATCCCCTTTTTATTTTGTTCTCTGCTGAATGTAGTTGTAAACCAACTCTGTTGTTCCTTCAATTCCAAGCTTTGAAGAATTTACGCAAAGATCGTAAGCACTTCTGTCACCCCACTTTCCGCTCTTCTTGCAGAAGTAGTCGTGGTAGGCCGCACGCTTCTTGTTGTGCTGTTCAATCTTCTTGATGGCACCCTTTCTGTCCAAGCCTTCGTGGCGTTCAATTACACGCTTGATTTTTGCTTCCATGTCAGCATAGATGAAGATGGAAATGAAGTTTTCCATTCCGTGGAAAATGTCATCTGCACATCTACCTACGATTACAAAGGAATCTCCGTCTGCAGCCTTTGACTTCAAAAGTGCAAACTGAAGTTCAGCAATGTTTTCTTCAGGAGAACTTGAATGTCCGCGAACAGTCCTTGAAAACAACTTGAGCTTTGGCTTTTCGTCGTATTTCTTAAGGTTGTTTGTATCTACATTCTTGATGCCTGCAACTTCGTCAAGAAGGTTTCTATCGAAAACTTCAATGCCCAGCTTATCTGCAAGCTGCTTTGCTACAATATGACCTGCACTTCCGTATTCACGGCCAATAGAAATGATAATCTGCTTTTCCATAAGAATAACCCCCGATTTTCTACAGTTATCCGACACCTTACAGGTATCTCACGAAGATAACCAAGGTAGAAATGATCATTACGATTACAGTTGCAGGAACTGCAGTCTTACAGTAGGTACCCCAGCTTACAGGATGTCCTGCCTTAGCTGCTACGGATGTTCCGACAACGTTTGCACTTGCACCGATTGGAGTTGCACTACCACCAATGTCCGTTCCCATAGAAAGGGCCCAAGTCATTGTTGTAAGGGCTACACCCTGCGATGCTGCAAGACTCTGGATGACAGGAATCATTGTTGCGGCAAACGGAATGTTGTCTACGAATGCCGAGGCAATTGCTGAAACCCAGATGATGATTGCTATCATTAAGTATACATTGCCTCCGGAAATTTTACCAATAAATCCTGCAACAATTTCAAGAATGCCTGTCTGTTCAAGTCCACCTACAACCATGAAAAGTCCAAGGAAGAAAAGAACTGTCTTGTAGTCAACCTTGCTCATGATTTCTGGAATGTACTTAGGTGCCGTAACAAGAGTGATGATTGCAATTCCAAGACCGATTGTTGCAACGCTCAAATGTGTCTGTGCGTGAGTTACAAGAAGAACAACTGCAAGACCGAAAATTCCGCAGCTGATTCCGAATCCTTTCTTATCAAGGATTGCGCTTTCAGGTGTAGGGAAAGTTGATGTGTCTACAGATTCAACATTTTTGAATTCCTTCTTATATACAAAGAAGAAATAGATTACTGTAAATACAAGCGAGATTGCAGCGATCAAACCTGTGTTCATTACGAAGTCAGCAAATGAATAGCCGAAAGATGTACCGATGATGATGTTTGGAGGATCACCGCACATTGTTGCACTACCGCCTAAGTTGGCACAGAAAACCTCAGAAAGAATCATAGGAACCGGATTGAACTTGAGGAGCTGGCTCAATTCAACAGTAACTGCTGCAAGGAACAGAATGACTGTAATTGAATCGATGAACATTGCAAGGATTGACGACATGAGCATGAAGGTCACGAAAATAGGAACGACCTTGTACTTAACTGCCTTTGCAAGGAGCATGCAGAGCCATCTGAAAAAGCCTACGCGGGCCATACCTTCAACCATGATCATCATGCCGGCGATAAAGATGATTGTCGCCCAGTTGATTCCGCTTGAAGATTCTTCAGCTTCCTTTGCATACCAGAAGCCGACCGTGAAAATGTTTTTTACATTGAGGGTTTCCATTACGGCTTCCCACGAATGCATTCCCAAACCAAATACCAAAAGCAGTGTCAAAGCACCACAGACCAAAGTAATCCACTGGCGTTCGAAAATTTCCAGGATGATCATTACGAACATCACGCAGAAAATCGAAACGGCTAAAATTTGAGCTAACATGGGAATATCTTAACGTTTTGTTGAATATTCCGCAATTAGTTGCAGATTTTTACAGAAGCAAAGTAATACGAAGAAGCACTAAGAAACAGGTCTGTCCCCGTTTTAGCGTTTTAGTAGCCACCACTTTGATTCGAATAGTTGCTATAAGTATTGCTTTTTTGTAAAATCATGAAATCTTATAAATGAGAGGAAAATAAAAGTATTATGAAAAAGATTGAGCTTTCAATTATTTTTGCCGTGGCTTTAATTTCAGCAAATGTATTTGCTGAGAAACCAAACAAATCTGCTTATGATGAAGTAAGTGGAGGGCTTTATTCAAGAAACGTTTCTGAAGGAATGATTGAAAATCCTACTCCAGAAAATTCTGTACTCGTTTACGGTGCTACTGGTGAAGATGGATCAAAATTGTGGTTTGCTGACAAGAACAGCAACTGGCAGACAACTGTTGAAACAACATTCATGACTTTAATTTTACCACCAGTTCCAAAAGGAGCAGATGTAAAACTTAAACAGGGTGGCTTCTTCAAGCATGAAACAACAGGTGGTATGGTCGGTATCGTTCCAGGAAAGCTTGTGTACAATACAACTGATACATGGTATGAAATCACAAACACAGAATGGAATTTTAAGGTTCCAAAGGATAAGTCACTTTACTTTATCGGTTACCACTCAATTTTACTCCCAGGTTCAAATACTTACGAAGGAATGAAAGCTGCTTGGGAAAAATATACAAGTGAAAACAATGTAATCGGTGGAATTCCAAATTCACAGGAAAAGTATGACAAGTATATGCTTAAAATGGAAATCAAGGTTCTCAAGAAACTTCAGAAACAGTACAAGGGAACTGATTGGGAACCATTGATCAAAGACCGTATTGCTGAAGCATCAGCTGAATTGAAGAAATAAGAATCGATCTTCCGATAGATTTTAAATGCACCCCTAAAGTTAGACAGATAAAATTCAATTTTAGGAGGTGCTTTTTTTATAATTTCCAAAGTGCAACACTTTTTCCGATTCTTTCTATATAATCATATTATGTTTAATTATATCTGGCCCGTAGCCATAATTGTATTTTCAAACATCCTCTACCAGATCTGCGCAAAAGGCATCCCTGAACAGATGAACACATATGCCTCAATGGCAGTAACTTACGCTGTTGCAACAATCTTCTCTGCAACCATGTATTTTGTCACAAATAAAGGCGGAAATATTTTTCAGGAATTCAAGCTGTCAAACTGGGCAACCATCATCCTTGGAATTGTCATCACTGGTCTTGAAGTTGGGTTCATTTATGCATACAAAGCAGGATGGAAAGTCAGCACCCTTGCAACAGTAACAAATGCCTTCCTTGCCATCGCCCTGATCTTTCTTGGATTTTTCCTTTACAGTGAATCCATTACATGGAGCAAGGTTCTTGGAGTTGCAATCTGCCTGGCAGGACTTTGGTTCATTAAAAAATAGATTTCTTATGTGGTATTTATTCAAACCTTAATTTTGCATTTCAACAGTTACTATGGTCATCATATTTTTTCCTTTGCCTATAGTAAAATGATTCTAAAGCCTAAATGTTTTCCACATATTCATGAAACATCCTCCTTATGCTAAACTACCATTATGAATGTCCTTATCATCACTCCTCCATTGGTTCAGCTGAATGCGCCATATCCAAGCGGAGCTTACCTTTCATCTTTTTTCAAATCTCTTGGACACAAGGCAACCTGGCTTGATCTAAGCATTGAACTGGTTCACGAAATCTTTTCTCGCAGAGGCCTTGAACATCTTTTTGCGCTCACAGAAAAGAAAGCCATGGAAAAAGCTAAGGCTGCCGAAAGTCAGGGTGATGAGGAAACTGCACGCAATCTCCGCCGCTATGTCCTTCAAAGTGAACTTTGGATCAATTGGATCGATGACATGATGAACATCCTTACAGATGGAAACGGAACAAGCTCCCGAGAAATCTGCCACAAGTTTATGTTCAGCCCTAATGTTCCCCGCGGTGCAAGAATGGAAAACTACATCGAAAACCTTGACCGCGAGCCTAATGCCGACGACTGCCGCAACCTTGCGACCATGGCACTTGCCGATCTTGCAGACTACATCACCGTTGTGTTCGACAGTGAATTCAGCCTGGTGCGCTATGCAGAATCAATAACTGTAAACGAAACGAGTTTTTCCGAAATTGAAAAAAGCATCGATTCCCCTGTGCTTAAGGAATTCTACAGCCGTGTTCTTGAACGCACCGTTGG
The DNA here is from genome assembly GCF_045641405.1 of Treponema sp. Taxonomy (GTDB): domain Bacteria; phylum Spirochaetota; class Spirochaetia; order Treponematales; family Treponemataceae; genus Treponema_D. Next base: position 21,016 of record NZ_JAZUGX010000007.1, on the reverse strand, counting down.
TTCATTGAACATCGAGGAGAACACCCTTGTCTGCATTTCTGTTCCTTTTGCCGGAACCTTTACTTCCGCACTTTTTACGGGAAGATGGCTTAAGGAAAAATTCGGGAACCGTTTTTTCATTTCCTTTGGCGGCGGTTTCATCAACACTGAACTTCGCGAAATCAAGGACAAAGCCTTTGGAAAGTATGCGGATGCCATAAGCTATGACAGGGGATACGGAAGCTACAAAAACCTTCTGGACCTTGGGGTTTTTGACGGCAATTTTTCCAATCCACTTTATAAGATGACTTTGCTCAACCCGGAAATCAAATGTGCCGAGCACAAAAATTCCGTTTACGAAAAATTTGAAAACCAGATGACGGAATCAATTGTTCCTGATTATTCCAATATAGATTTTTCAAAGTATCCCCGCGTTGCAGATGACATAAATCCAATGCAGCGGTTGTGGTCTGACGGCGCCTGGATGAAGGCTTACCTTGCCCACGGCTGCTACTGGCACCGCTGTGCTTTCTGCGACACCACTTTGGATTACGTTTCATCCTACAAAATGACCTCCATTGAAAACCTTTATAAAGGTCTTTCTTCCCAGCTTGATGAACATAAGGTCCGTGGAATCCATTTTGTTGACGAAGCCATGCCTCCAAAGGCAATGGTAAAATATGCAGACCTTGCATTGTCTGAAAAGAAAAACTATTCCTGGTGGGGCAACATCCGTTTTGAAAAAGTCTACACCCGCGACATGGCGGACTTTATGGCTGCCGGCGGTCTCATTGGCGTTTCAGGCGGAATCGAAATTGCGACGGGATCTGGCCTTGACAGCATCAGCAAGGGAACAGACATAAACTCAATCGTAAAGGCCTGCTGTGCATTCAAGGAAGCTGGCATTCTTGTCCACGCCTACATGATCTACGGTTATTTTGGCGAGACGGAACAGGACACCATCAACTCTATGGAAACCTTAAGGCAGCTTTATGAGGCAGGCTTACTCGACAGCTGCTTCTGGCACAAGTTTGTTCTTACACGACACTCAAGGATTTATTCTGAATGGAAGGAAGGCAAATATCCAGACTTAAAACCTGTTGAGCCAAAGAACGCCGGTATCTTTGCAAAGAACGGACTTCACTTTGAAGGCGAAAACCGCCTTGCAAAATTTGGTGACGGTCTCAATGCCTCGCTTCAGGCATGGATGCACGGAGAAAAACTTTCCATGAGCGTAAACAAGTGGTTTGATTTCAAGACACCGGCTCCTACAATTCCAAAGGACTTCATTGAAAATGCCATCGCCCTTTATGAGGCAGAAAGAAATTCCGCCTGGGGAAAATTTCCTTCAGTTGAAAAATGCCGCTGGCTTGGCGGAAAAATAATGCAGGACGGCCGCCACATTTTGTGGAGCTACATGCAGGAAGAATACCGTTCAAAGCTTCCGGAAGGAAAGGATGGCATCCAGAAAGAATTCCTTGATGCCCTTGACTGCCTTAAGTGCGAAAACTTCAACCCGGAACCCATGAAAAATTTTCTTGCAAAAAATCCGGAGTACGAAAAAATCTTCCGTAAACTTCGCGGTTCAGGTCTTGTTGAAATTTAATTTCAGAGAAGGAAATGATTTTTAAATTGATTTTACTGGAAGCCAAATTGCACTGTCCTGATCTTTCCCATACCATTCGACATTGATGTTCCCGTCAAGTTCGTATTCGGAGTTTCCAGGCAGCCATTCCTTCCAGATTTTTTCATCGAGGGACTGTATTGCCTCTGGATTTTCCCCGTGGCATTCAAAGACAGCCCAATCCTGTTCAGGCAGAACATAAATTTCCATTCCTTCGGGAATTTTTTCGTCATCGATTTTTTTTCCAATGAGGTAATGGAATTTTTCTTTTCCCATGTCGTCAATGCAGAGAGCATATTCTCCAGCAGAATTATCCTTTGCAAGAACTTCATCCCAGAAGCCAGGAATTTTTTCACGGGCATCCTCAGAAGCAAATTCCCTTACATAACCTGCAATCTTGATTTGTTCCATGTGCCTTACGGTGCACTTCAACTGGTCGCCGCCATAAACTGAAAGATTTATTTTCAGCGGAAGAAAGACATGCAGGTCCGCACCCTGCCTTACCTGTGTTGGATTGGAACCATGGAACCGTGTGAATGCCTTTGTAAAGCTTTCGGCTGTTTCAAAGCCATAGTCCAGGGCAATATCCAGTATCTTTCTGTCCGTCTCTTTTATTTCCTTTCCTGCAAGATACAGCCTTCTGTTTCTGACATAGGTTGAAGGAGAATATCCTGTAAGAATCTGAAAGCCCTTGTTGAAAAGCATGGGCGACATGTAGATTTCTCGCAGGGCTTTTTCTGCACAGTTTTCCTCAAGGAGATTTTCTTCAATATATTTTATGGTCTTATGTATGCAGCTTATCCATTCCATGATTTTATTTTATCTCCTATTTGCTTTTAAATCAGTTGAATCCACCTGCAAGGTCGCGGAACTTTGGAACTGTGTCCCATATCTTTTTAAGTTCATGAAAATTCTTTTCAGGCTCAAGCATCAGTTCCGCAAGATCATCAAGTTCTTTGTACTGCTGTTCCGAAAGATCATAATTGCATTCTTCAAGATAACGGGGTTTATGCCAGAAGAAAATTTCATCATTCATCAGGGAATGAAAGTCAAAGAACATTCCCCAGAGAGCTGCCTTGATTCCGTAGGTAGGAGGGTTTGAGGCATGGCGGATCTGTTCGGTTTTAAAATTTCCTTTCCTGAGCCCAAGGTAGGCCTGTGCACCAAAGATGAATCTATCACGGGAAAAATCAAATGGATCAAAGTCAATTTTTTCCTCGCAGCAATCGGCATCAGTCAAAATCCAGCGTCCTGATTTTTCATCAAACCATTCTGTAATCCAGTGGTCAAAGGCTGTCGTTCCGTCGGAAATGTATGGGGCAAATCCACTTCTTGCACGGGCAGGAATTCCCTTTACCTTTAATATCGAAGCAAGAAGGATTGCCTGTTCACGGCAGCAGAGGTGCAGCTTGTCTTTTGTTTTTCTTTCAAGGCTGTAGTTTTTATCGCGGCGAAGAAGCTCATGCATGATTGATCCTGCCGTATGAAACCTTTCGTTTTCAAAAAGCAATGCATCGAATGGAATCTCCGAAAGTTCAACCTCATCTGCACGGATTCCCTTCCTTGCATTTATTATTGCCACGGGATGAATTATCTGCCTGCGCTGAAGCAAGGCAAGCTCCTTTACATCGTCGGTCAGATTTTTTGCAAAATTTTCATAAGGCCCAAGATAGGTAAAGGCACTTGTCTGTCTGTAAAAATAAAGAACGTCACTCATATGTTTCTCCTGCAGCTGGAATTTGATCTCATTCTAGTGCTTGAGAAAACATTCTTCCTGTCATTTTTAAACTTGTTTTGTCAGGTTGATTTTATGAGGGTAGTATATTGAAATACCGCTTCTGATTTGTTACTCACAACCGTGGCGAATTGACGTGCTTTCCCTGGTAGTACATTCAAAACTTTTTATTCATTTTCGATAGTTGAGCAGCATTTTATAAAGCTAGGCCAGGCATCTCATGCTGTTGAGGATGATGCTTGCGGCAACGGTTGCTGCGGTCTCAGTGCGCATGACACGGCTGCCCATTCCAAGCAAGGTAAATCCGTTTTCCTTCATCAGCTGACGTTCCTTTGCAGTCCATCCACGCTCACTTCCGATGGCGGCACAGGCACCTTCCCCACTGTTGAATTCAAGGGAACCAAGAGTTGCTGTCGGTTCAATGTTATCGAGGGCGCAAAGCTTGATGCCAGGATTGGAATTTTCCTTTATGTAGTCAAGGCATTCCTTTAATGATTTGTGTATGAAAAGTTCTGGCACATGAGTGCTTGCAGCCTGAACAGTTCCGTCCAAGAGCATTTTTGTTCCTGCATCTGTAGTTGCAAGATCGCTGTTAAGGTAAGATTTTTCTGTAAGCTCGGTTTTTGTAAGGTGAACTTCCGAAACGCCCAGGGCAGCCATGTCGCGCAGAAGGCGCTTAAGCTGAATGGGGCGTGGAAATCCGATTATCATTTTTAAAGGGAAAAGATTTTTTCCATCTGTCTCTTCTGCAAAAGAAAAGAAAATTTTTCCATCTTCGATTTTTTCAATCGTTGCTTTCCCAGCCTTGCCTCCGATTACGCCAGCAGAAAAAGATTCCCCTTCTTTTTTATGGAGAACCTTTACAAGATGCTGACCGCGTTCATCGGCAGTGCTCAGTGGATTATTTATTTCTTCACTTGTAAAAAGACAGATGTTCATTTCTATTCCTGCAAGATTAAATGTACTTTCTAAGTTCCTGGTGGTGAACGGTCTTTGTCTTTACTGCAACGATGTAGGAACCGAAAATTGCCGTAAGGGCATCGATACCTGCTGCAAAGGCACAGATTACAGGCGCCGCATTTTTCAAAAGAAGATATCCTGATTCAAAGTTGCGTCCATAAATCAAACACATTGCCGTTACTGCAATGAAAGGTCCACCACATGGAATTCCTGCAAGTGCAAAAGAAAGAAGGAAAGAAATTCCGCCGATCCAGAAAACATCTGTTACAGGAATGCCAAGACTTGAGTAAGAGCGTAAAATCAAAACAAAGCTGATTGTCTGAACAAGGGCTGCTCCACCGCGACCAAAAATCGAGAACAGTGGGAAAGCAAAGGCATTTACCCTTCTCTTGATTCCCAGAGATTCCTTACCGTGACGAAGATGAAGGGTAAGTGCAAGGTTTGTGTCTCCGCTGAAGAAAGCCGTGATAAAAGGACAGACTCCTGCATAAAGCACCTTGAATGGATGAAGTTCATGGCAGAAGAATCTTAAAATCAACGGATAGATAACAAAAGCAACCAAAAGCAAAAGCACAAAAAGCATCAGGATAAGGCTATTGAAAACGCCAGTCTTCATGGTTGCAATGAATTCAAGTGTCCAGCGGAACATTACAGCGATCATTCCAATTGCAAGTATTTCCGTAAAGAATGACATCACGATATAGAATACCTTGCTCAAAGAATCAAAAAGACCAACTGCAGATTTAGATGCGTTCAAGTCGCTTGCCGAACCTGCCCCTGCAAGGAATGCAAATACAAAACAAGGGAAAAGATATACACCATCAATCAATGCCTCAAATCCTGAATGAGGGAAAATCTTTGTAACAAGGGTACGCCATGTAAATGGAACAACTTCGCTGATTTTTTCAGTTGTAATTGGAATTCTTGGAAGCTTGATAATAAGTGCCGAAATAAGACCGATAATCATAAGTCCCAGTGAAGAAGCAACTATTACTCCCAAAGTCCATCCTGCCGTCCTGTAAAGCTGTTTTTCATCACGAAGCTTGAAAGCAGAAACTGCAACGGAAAAGAAAAGGACAGGAACGAGAGTGTAACGTCCTACGCGAATTACAAGGTCTACGATAAAATCAAGAGTAGCCTGAGACTGAACGCTTGATGGAGGAAGAATCAAAGCAAGAACAAGACCTACCCCAATTCCGATAAGATACTTTAACCACAATTTCATGTTTTTGATTATCTTATTTTTAGGACTTTTCCGCAACAATGATGACAATCGAAGGTCTATTTTAGGGGCACCCATTACAGTTTTTTTCATTTCAACTATATGTTACAATGGCTCCCATGGGTAGCATTTTAATCAAAGACACAACTAAAGAAGAAAGAGCAAAGATTGTTGCCGAAGCACTTGGCGATGATTACGAACTGGGCTGCGGTTTTGAGTCCACAGGAATCGACTATCAGCTTTACATCGACGGAAAGAAAGAACTCCGTGAACTGAACATGGAAGCCAACTGCGGTTTTGAAGTTGCCTTTCCTGATGATGTTTCACGCCCAGGCTGCGGGATGTAATTATTTTTCTCGGAGAAAATCATGAAAAAAATTTTTACCACAATACTATCATTCATCTGCTGTCTTGGTGCATTTGCAGAAAAAAGTGTTCCACACGTAGAAGTTACCATGCCCTTTCACAAAGGTGTAAACCTTTCCAATTGGCTTGAACCATGGTATGGACTTTCCGTAAGCAGCAATTTTTTTGGAAGACAGGATTTTGAAGACATGAAGAGCATAGGCGTTGAAATCGTCCGCGTGCCTATTCATTTCGAAGCCTTTTCTTCAAAGGATCCCGATTTTATTATCGATGAAAAATTATGGAAGATAATTGACGAGACAGTCGCCTGGTGTACAGAACTTAAACTCTACATGATCATCGACATGCACAACGACTGCAACGGAAATACAAAAACCCGACCTGATGTTGAAAAGATGCTCAATAAAATCTGGCCTCAGATTGCAGAGCGCTACAAGAATTCATCAGAATATGTTCTTTATGAAGTACACAATGAACCCCATTTTAAAAGCGGCAATTTGAATGCAGACATCGACAAGTGGGGAAAAATTCAGGGCAGGATTTTAAATCTCATCAGAACCATCGATACAAAGCATACAGTTATCGTAGGTGCGGAAAACTGGAATAATATTGAAGCCCTCCTTAAACTTCCTGATTACAAGGATGACAACATCATCTACAACTTCCATGATTACTCTCCATTCTTCTTTACCCATCAGGGAGCAGCTTGGACCGATTTGAAAAACATCAAGAATATTCCTTTCCCTTATGACAAGGACAAGATGCCTCCATTCCCAAACAATGAATCACCATCAGTAAAGCAGTCCTATAAAAATTATGAACATGATTCAAGCGAAGAAGTTCTCTGCAAGCCTTTGAATGATGCCGTAAATTTTGCAAACAAAAGAAAGGTAGCCCTCATGTGCAATGAATTCGGCGTAGACATGACACATCCTGACAATCAGGAAAGAATCAACTGGTACAGGCTTAAGAACAAGTGGATGGATGAAAGAAACATCATCCGCATCAGCTGGGATTACAAGGCTTCTTTTGGAATTTTCAACACAGGAAGTTTGTCACAGCAGTTTCCTCAGGATGTAAATGTTGATCTGATTGAAGCAATGGGCTACAAAATGCCAAAGAATATTCAGCCTAGAACTGCAGGCTGGCTTAACAATTCCTTTGAAAACGGCGAATACAAAATATTCAGAAATACTCTTGCAAAGAACATCCTGCCGATTTCATATCTCAACGGCGGAAAATCAACAGCAGCCTTTGATGCAGTTTCTGAAAACAATGAACTGTGCATTTCCATTCCGGAAGCAAAACCTTATGAAGCTCTCAGACTAGATTTCCTTGGAGCGGAAGACTTTACTTCCCTTGTAAACAGCGGTCTTTCCCTTGAATTTGAAATTAAGACAGCACAAAAAGATTTCAAGCTTGACGTTTACTTTATGGATAAGGAAGATTCTTCAAAAGGTAAGGACGGGCTTGAATGGAGATGCAAAATTTCCCTTGGACCAAAAGACAAGGTAAACGACGGCAAATGGCACAAGATAAAAGTTCCATTAAAGGATTTTGAAGACTGTGGCGCATGGAGCAATTCCATGAACAGATGGTTCCCTGGCGAAGGTCTTTTCAAATGGAACAAAGTCTGCCAGCTTGTCATTGATTTTTCCGACAACGGACAGAACAAGGAAGTCTGCTTCAAGAACATTGTAATAAAGTAATTTTTTTAATCTTTTAAAGAATCATAAATGCAGTTTCCCAAAGGAAGCTGCATTTTTTTTCAAATAAAAAACCTCCAGAACCCGTCCTCCTTAACGGATCCTGAAGGCCAACCCTCCGATTATATTTTCATATGCAATTTTTTAGTTTGCTGCTGCCGCAATTGTCAATCCGATAATGCCTCCAATGATTGCACCTGCTGCAAGGGATGCTCCGTCAATTTCTGCATGAACAGGTTTTACCTCAACTTCCTTTACTACAGTAACAGTTGCAGGCCTTGTTGTGGTCTTAACGACTGTTGCGGGCTTGCAGGATGTCTGTCCAGGATGCTTGATCACCTCCACCTTCTTTACAACTGGAGCAGGTGCTGGTTTGCAGGCTGTCTTTGGAGCCTTTGGAGCTTCGTGCTTTGTCACATGGCGTCTTTTGTTTTCATTTTCTCTCTTATGACCGATTTCCTTCTTTGGTGCAGGTTTTGCGTGATTCTTTGAAGCTACCTTTTTAGGTTCTTCCTTAACAGTCTTTGTTGTAGTAGTTGTTGTTACTGTTTTAGTTGTCACAGTCTTGCTCTGTGTTGTCTTGTTACTATTTGCAGGCTTTGCAAATGCCGATGCTGTTCCAAGTGTAATGATAGAAATAATAGCGAATGTCTTTACTGTTGTTTTCATAATTAAACTCCTTGAAGGGCAGGCCGTTGGGATTTGTTTTGTTTTCCCTGCTCTTCATCTTATGGTTTAACTATACATCAACAACCTTCTGGCGTATTTAGAAGGCACTTAGAATAAAATTAAAGGTTTTTAAGAATTGAAAATACTTTTTATAGTCCAAGAGCGCGAATTTTTTCATCGGGCAATTCAAAATGCTGATAGTCCTTGCATGAATCCCAGTCACCACCCCATTCAAATCCGTGCTCTGCAAAAAGTCTGCAGCATAAATCATCTTCCGTAAGCTTGTGTGGAAATTCCTTTTCACGGTTTACATATTCAGTTGCAGTAGCAGGTTCAACATTCATCCTGCCGTTCACTTCCTTGATGTAGGGATTGTAAAGAGGATTGATGTCCACAGCCACTCCAAGCCCATGCTTTGAGACCTTTGTAGTAAAAGATATGAACCTGAAGTTGAAGCTTGAAGAATTGTTGTCCCTCATGGAACTTTCATCGTCAGCATCGTATTCATCTATGAGACGCATTTTTTCAATCTGATACTTATTGCTGTAGAGGACTCGGAAAATTTCAAGGAGGTCTTCTGCTATAACTTTGTTGCAGACCAGTTCCCCTTCATGAACCTTGCCGTCAAATCCAACATGAAGAACGTGAAGGTAACGAAGGTCTTCCCTTTCAATGGTGCAATCTGCCTTGTAGGATTTTCCCTGCATGAATTCAAAAATGTCATCGGGAATTTCCATTGAGTAAAAGGAATCTTTGAATTCCATTCGTTCACCTCTTGTATTAAAGCCATAACAAAAAACAAAGGTTGCGCAGAATGCCATTAAGACAGCCGCCACAACCTTATGTTTGTTTTTTAAAATTTTTCTGCAGTCCAATTATATCGTGCTCTTCTTGAGAACTGGTTCGCAGGTAACGTCAACGCCAAGCTTCTTGAAAATCTTTCTGTCGATTTCACTGAGCATTACAGTTGTATGCACCTGGCATCCCTTGAACTTTGGAAGGACTTCAATTGCTTTCCTGCAGTTTTCATCGCTCTTTGAAAGCATTGCAAGGGCAACAAGAACTTCATCGGTATGAAGCCTTGGATTTTTTCCGCGGAGGTATTCCACCTTCATGTTCTGGATAGGTTCAATCATTTCTGCAGGGATGAGCTTTACGCTGTGGTCGATTCCTGCAAGATGCTTTGTTGCATTGAGGATAAGGGCTGCGCTTGTTCCAAGGAGACTTGAAGTTTCTGAAGTAATGATTGTTCCGTCTGCAAGTTCAATTGCAGCACAAGGAGTATCATTTCCAGTCTTTGCCGAACGTTCCTTTGCTGCAACAGTAACTTTTCTTTCGTCTGTGGTTACATTTGCCTGCTGCATCAAAAGTTCAAGCTTATCCACTTCTGTTTCCGAAGCCTTTCCTTCTGCAAGCTGATTAAGTCCTGTGTAATAGCGGCGGATGATTTCCTGTTTTGAAGCTTCGCAGCATGCATCGTCATCAAAGATACAGTTGCCTGCCATGTTTACACCCATGTCTGTTGGACTCTTGTATGGATTGCTTCCGTAGATTCCCTTGAAGATTGCATCGAGAACTGGATAGATTTCAATGTCACGGTTGTAGTTTACGGTTGTAACTCCATAAGCTTCAAGGTGCCATGGGTCGATCATGTTAACATCGTTCAAGTCTGCAGTAGCAGCTTCGTAGGCAATGTTTACAGGATGCTTCAATGGAATGTTCCAGATAGGGAATGTCTCAAACTTTGCGTAGCCTGCCTTAACGCCGCGCTTGTTTTCCTGATAGAGCTGGCTCAAGCAGGTTGCCATTTTTCCAGATCCTGGTCCTGGTGCCGTAATGACAACAAGTGGACGGGAAGTTTCAATGTATTCGTTCTTGCCGTAGCCTTCGTCGCTGCAGATGAGGTTTACATTTGAAGGATATCCAGGGATTACATAGTGAACATAAGTTTTGATGTTCATCTTTTCAAGCTTAGCACGGAAAATATCTGCCGCTGTCTGTCCAGAATAATGAGTGATGCAGACACTGCCGACCATAAGACCGCGGTTCTGGAATTCATTTCTAAGGCGGATTACATCCATGTCATAAGTAATTCCAAGGTCGCCGCGGATCTTGTTCTTTTCAATATCAACTGCGCTGATTACGATTACGATTTCAGCAACGTCAGAAAGCTGCATGAGCATCTTGAGTTTGCTGTCTGGCTGGAATCCCGGAAGAACGCGGGATGCATGGAAGTCATCGAAAAGCTTGCCACCGAATTCAAGGTAAAGCTTGTCGCCAAATTTAGAAATTCTTTCCTTAATGTGTTCTGACTGAATCTTCAGATACTTGTCGTTGTCAAATCCGTTTTTCATACGGGATTAAATATTATCACCATGAGGTTTTTTTTTCAATTTGTCGATACATTGAAAAGAAAAAAAGCCAGCACATTCCTGCACTGGCCTTTCTCAGTAATGGTCTATCTGAAATTAGAATACTGTCACAACTTCACCGTTGGCATATTTTCCAGAAACATAGTCCTTAATCTTCTGGCTCTGAAGTGCCTTTACGAGTGCCTTGATTGCAGCATCGTTCTGGCGTCCATCCTTTACTGCAACGATGTTTACATAAGGTGATTCAGCACCTTCAACAAAAAGTCCGTCCTTTGTTGCAGAAAGACCTGCTGGGATTGCATAGTTTCCGTTGATTACTGCTGCATCAACATCTGCAAGAACACGTGGAAGAGAAGCTGCTTCAATTTCCTTGAACTTAAGCTTCTTTGGGTTCTTCTTGATGTCAAGAACTGTTGCTGTGATTCCAGCTGACTTATCAAGTTCGATGAGTCCTGCAGCCTGAAGAAGAAGAAGTGCACGACCTTCGTTTGTTGGATCGTTAGGAATTGCAACTGTTGCCTTCTTCTTGAGGTCATTAAGCGACTTTACCTTCTTTGAGTAAACTGCGATTGGTTCAACATGGATGCCGCCTGCATTTACAAGGTGGAATCCTCTTTCCTTGTTGAATGAATCAAGATATGGAAGGTGCTGGAAGAAGTTTGCGTCGATTTCCCCAGATTCAAGTGCTTCGTTTGGAATTACATAGTCTGTAAAATCTACAACAACAAGATCTACTCCTTCTGCCTTAAGGTCTTCCTTGATGAGGTTAAGGAATGCTGCGTGTGGCTCTGGAGTTGCTCCTACCTTGAGTTTTGTCTGTGCAAAAAGCGATGTTGCAGCGATAAGGGCTGCTGCCAAAGTAATAATTTTCTTCATTGTTTTTTCCTCTCTGTTACAAAAGATGTCTAGATATTAGCGAATTTCAAAACCTTTGTAAAATATTATATTGATATGCTTTGTTATAGATTTTATCTATATCTATTCTTGCTGGAACTAATCGAATCATCAGGTGCAACTCAAAATTGTGTGATATAATAACCTTAGGTGTAATATCATGATTAATTATTCAACTGATGAAATTTTTAAAGTACTCATTGACAATGTTGATTCGATATTGATTGTAAGTTCCAAAGACGACCGCTATCGTGCAATAAAAAGAACGGAAGGCTTTGCCAGATTCATTGATGCAGAAGGCTCCTACAAAGACCTGATTGAAAAGCTGCTGTTCCATCTGAGCGACAGCAACGACAGAATCACCGACACCTATCAGGTTTTCCTTCCAAAGATGGGAGAATTCAAAAGAAAGTTTTCCAGACAAATTCCTATCGAAATCAATAATGTCAAACATGTCATTCAGATGCTGGTATATCCAATCAAGAATAATGAAGGTGATTACATCATCCTTCTTTTTGAAATGGGAAGATCAGAAGTTGATCGCGACAACAAAAAGAATAGCAAAGTAAAGACTATTGAAGAAACCTATCTTTTTTCCATGTTCGTCGACCTGAATAAAGATGCTGTCGCCAGCATGAACGTAAAGGAAATCTCCAATGATGACCTTCACTATGATGTAAAATATTCCGAATGGCGAATGATGATCGTCAATGCAATCTGGCCTGAAGATCAGGAAATATTCCTTACCATGACAGATCCAGGATACATAAGGACACACCTTAAGCCTTCAAAAACAATGTCCTTCGACTGCCAGATGAAAAATCTTGAAGGTAATTACATCTGGGTAAAACTTATTTTTGGACGAACGGATACAATCCATGAAAATGATTTCCGCTTTGTTTTCATGGTTCAGAACATCCATGAAGATTCCCTTAAGCTGTTCAACGAATTGAAGAGATTCGAAAACCTTGCTTCACATGATGCCCTCACTGGTGTATTCAATCATGGACGAATTGAAACAGAATTAGGCAACGCAATCGAAATCCTTAATAAAGAAAACACTCCTGTTTCCCTCATGATGTTTGACATCGATTACTTTAAGAAAATAAATGATACATATGGACATGCGGTTGGAGATGAGGTCCTGAAAACTTTCGTAGGCAGGATCAGAGAAAAGCTTGAAAACTGCAACATAAAAATAGGCAGATGGGGCGGAGAGGAATTCGTCTGCGTCTGCTATGACTATGACCTTGAAACTCTAAGGCCCCTTGCAGAAGAAATAAGGCAGCACATAGCAGACAATCCATTCATCACCATAGGTTCCATGACATGCAGCGTAGGACTTGCCTCAGTAAACAAGAATGATACCGTCAAGGACGCCTTCATCCGTCTGGACAAGGCCCTCTACAATGCCAAGAACAGCGGAAGAAACTGCGTAAGCTTTTAATTGCAAACCCACCGTCACCCTGAACTAGTTTCAGGGTCTTTTTTTGCATGCCGGCAAACAGATTTTCGTTGTTGAACTTAATTCCCTTTTAAAAGATGAATTTACAATCTAAGTGCAACAAATGAAAAGACCCATAAAATCAACTATAATGGTGTTTGTTCAAGACATTATTACAGGAGATAAAATGGGTCACTACAAACATCTTAGCACAATAGAGCGAGAAATCATACTGTGTGGAATCACAAAAGGACTTTCTGTCAGTAAAATTTCAAAGGAACTTGGAAGAAACAAATCGACAATTAGTCGTGAGCTGAAACGGAACACATGTACGGGGTCATACAGTCCCAGCAAAGCACAAAAACTCTATTCAAACAGAAGACGGATCTGCTGTCCTCGAAAAAAACTTTCCAACCAGGTTATATACAATCTTGTGAAAGATAAATTTCTGCAGCAGCAATGGTCTCCTCAGCAGATTTCAGAAAGAATTAGGGTTGAAAAGCCAGAATATTTTGTAAGTTTTAACACAATCTATCGTGGAATATATTCAGGAATGTTTGATTACAAGCCTCTTTCACACGGGGAGAAAGGGGCAAAAAGACATTTAAGGCACAAGGGCAAGCCCAGACGCTGGAAAGGCAATGATGAAAAAAGGGGAAAGATTCCGATAACCAACAATATTGCAGACAGACCAAAAGAAGCCAATGAACGTACAAGGATTGGAGATTGGGAAGCAGATACTGTATTAGGCAAGCATGGGAAAGCCTGCCTCGTAACCCTGGATGACAGGAAAAGCCGCTTTCTTATCTGTAAAAAGGCAGCCGGGAAAAAAGCACCGATTATAAAGGATGTTATGATCCATGCATTGGAGAATGAACGTGTCGAGACAATAACCCCTGACAGAGGCAAGGAGTTCGCAGAGCATGGAGCCGTCACCAAACATCTTGGCGGAAAGCAGTTTTACTTTCCTCTTCCGCATCATCCATGGCAAAGAGGAACAAATGAAAATACAAACGGGCTATTGAGAGAGTATTTTCCAAAACGAAAAGATATTACGAACTACAGTGATGAGTATATAGCAGCCGTCACTGATAAAATAAACAAAAGACCAAGAAAATGTCTTGGTTACAAAACACCTTTCGAGGTCTATTATTCAAAAACGTTGCATTTAATTTGACAATTCAAGAATAAAAAAATCTGCGTAGCCAGAGTTCCTGACAAACTGCGACTTGAAATCGAAGATTTCACCGGAGCAGGCTTGGCAGGGTTTCTGGCGGAAGCATATTTTTTATATTTCTATACGAGCTTTAAGTTTACTAACCGAGATTTCTATCTGTTTGCCAGCATTCTGTTGGCGATTCTTGTTCCTACAAACTGAATCAATTCAACCATGACGATGATTACGACAACAGAAGCTGCCATGACATCAGGACGGAACCTCTGGTATCCATAGCGGATTGCAAGGTCTCCAAGTCCACCGCCACCGATTGTTCCAGCCATTGCAGAATATCCGATGAGGTTGATGATTGTAAGTGTAATTCCAGAAACAAGGGAAGGCATGCTTTCTGGAATCAAAACCTTGTAAATGATCTGCCAGTTTGTCGATCCCATGGCACGGGCCGCCTGAATCATTCCTGGATCAACTTCAAGAAGAGCTGTTTCAACAAGGCGGGCAACGAATGGTGCTGCGGCAATTGAAAGAGGAATGATTGTTGCCGTTGTTCCGATTGATGTACCAAGAATAAGTCGTGACAATGGGAAGAGCAAAATCATGAGGATGATGAACGGGAACGAACGCAAAACGTTTACGATGCGGCTGAGCACCTGGTTAAGCACTGGACGTGGTGTTATTCCCATTGAATTAGTTGAGTAAAGAAGAACTCCCAAAGGAAACCCAATCACCATGGAGAACAGTGTTGAAAATAAAACCATCTCCAGTGTCTGCAAAGTTGAAATACCGACTAATGTAAGAATCTGGTTCATTTTTCTTCCTCCACTCTGACTCCGTTATCCTCAAGATAGGCAACGGCTTTTTCTATCTCTTCTTTTGAACCGATAAGGTCCACAAGCATTTTTCCAACTTCTCCTTCCGCAAGATGAGTGATTCCACCAGCACGGATGTTGAAATCAATGTCGAATTTTTTAGCAAGGCCGCTCAATACAGGTTCGCCAGTTTTCTTTCCTTCAAAGTAAAGGGCATATTTTCCACCTTCCTTTGACCAGCGTGCAAATTCTGCATCATCCTTTGAGGATGCTTCAGGTGCAAGGTGTGAAAGGAAATCCTTTGTAACCGCACTCTTTGGTGCAGAGAAAATTTCTGAAACCTTTCCCTGCTCCACGACTTTTCCAGCATCAACAACTGCAACCTGATCGCAGGCATCGCGGACAACTTCCATCTGATGTGTGATCATCACAACCGTAAGGTTCATCTTTTTCTGGATTTCACGGATAAGGTTAAGGATTGATCTTGTTGTCTGAGGATCAAGGGCACTTGTTGCTTCATCACAGAAAAGAATATCTGGTCTTGTTGAAAGGGCACGGGCAATGGCAATGCGCTGCTTCTGTCCGCCGCTCAAAGTACTTACTGGTGCATCAGCTCTGTCTTTAAGTCCAACAAGGTCAAGCATTTCCTTTACGCGGCTTTCGATTTCACCCTTTTCAAATCCACATATTTCCATTGGGTATGCAATGTTCTTTGCGGCTGTTCTTGAAGTAAAAAGATTGAAGTTCTGAAAGATCATTCCAATCCTGCGTCGGCGCATGATCATTTCCTTCTTCGAAAGGTTGTCAACGCGCTCGTCGTTGTAATAAACAGCACCTTCATCTGGATTTTCCAGAAGGCTTATGAGACGGACAAGGGATGATTTTCCCGCACCGCTTTTTCCGATGATTCCAAAAATCTGATTTTCAGGAATATCAAGTGAGATGTCATTTACAGCAGTTACAGAACCACCTGCTCCTGCATATGTTTTTTTAAGTTTTTCAAGTCTGATTCTCATAGTAAAATAATGGTGATTTACTCCCTAAAAGTCTATAGTTTTATTTATTCTATTGTTTGTGGTGGTTGAGCCAGTCGAAACTACCACATAATTAGTAGATATTGCTTGATTTCGACTGGGCTCAATCGGCGCAGCATGTAATTGCGAGTCTAAATCGACACTGCGTCATTGCGAGGAGTTCACGACGAAGCAATCCATTGATCACTACAGCAATTTATTATCTTCCGTTCATTTTTCCTCTGCTGATAAAGTCCATCTTGCGGGCGGCTTTTCTTGCCCCTCGGCTCTGGTTTATGGTCTTCTGCTCTGGAAGTTTTACTTCCTTTCTAAAGTTCCTTGAATTCCTTACTTCCTTGAACCACACTGGCAGATCAGGATGCCTATCTCCCTTTTCCACATAGGCCTTCCATTCCTCAGGCTCCGGCTGCTCAAACTTCATCTTCTGCCCCGTAACTGGATGTATGAATTCTAAAGTCCTTGCATGAAGGCAAAGCCTGTGGAAAGGATCTGTCTTTGCACGGTAATTTTCATCTCCCGCAAGAGGATAGTGGCGGTTTGCAAGATGGGCGCGGATCTGGTTTTTCTTTCCAGTATCAAGCTCAAGCTCAAAAAGACTATGGGTTGGACCTCTCAAAAGGATCTTGAAATTTGTCCTTGCCTCAACAGTCTTTGCATTGTCATCTGCCCTGTTCTTTACATATCCAACATGATGGGCATTCTGAGCAAGGGGATCATCAATAAGACCACTGTCTGGCAAAGGTTCATGACGGCTTCCAGGATTTTCTGCAACTGCGTGATAGATGCGGCCTGTGACCATCTTCTGCCATGAACCCATGATTTTTTTCTGGATGTATTCGTTTAAGGCAAACATCATAACACCGCTTGTGTCCCTATCCAGACGGTGAACCACAAAAGGTCTGTGGGTTGCAGTATATGTACCCTTTTTCCTCATGATCTTTTCAAGAACATCCAATGCGGTGCGGGATTTGCTTCCTGGATATGGAACAGAAAGAAGTCCTGTAGGTTTTTCAATGACTACAATGTCCTTATCCTCATAAAGAATTTCAATGCGTTCCTTGCCATAATCAGGCTTGTTTTCTCTTTTATATTGCGTGCTTGCTTTTACATGATAGATGGTTTCTTTCATACATACCATTATAAAAAAAAACATGCCCTCGGCAAGACATAAAATCTTACGGAGAGCATGTTGATTACCAGTAATGACAAGAGTTTACTATATTAGTAATTAACTCTGAGTGTTGTACCCATTGAGCTCTTATCCTTCTTGTCGTAGTTGTAGTAAACCTTTACAGTAGCTTTCTTTCCAGCTGTAAACTTGATTGATGGTGTTACGCTGAATGTCATGCTCTGATCTTCCTTGTCATAATTCTTGTGCTTCTCACCATTTGTATACTTGATGATTCCAACTTCGAATTCTGGGGAAATAACGCTGTTGATGGCATAAGACATATGTGGGTAGAATTCATATGATGTATCGTCCTTTACGATGACCTGATGACAGTAGACACCAACCTCAAGAGGTGTTCCCAATCCCTTGAAATTGTAGTTAATAAGTTCCCAGGCTTCCGTCATTGCTGTCTTTTCTCCATCATCGTTTGTTTTTCCAGAGATTTCCTTATCAAGGTACTTTGCTTCAATGTTGAACTTAAGGTTCTGGATTGATTTGAGTGCAAAGAATCCATATGACTCACCTGCAAAGTTATGGCCTCCGGCAATTGCAAAATCCTTGTTCTTGTATTTTGCACTCAATGTAACAAGCTTCTTGTTTAGCTTGATGTCTCCAGCTTTTGCCTTTCCATCCTTTACAGAATCATCATCAGCAGTAAACTTTTCTGCCCTGTATGTAGAACCTGCTGCAGAAAGATAAAGACCTTCTATTGGAATGAAGACAGCGCGAGCACCGTATCCACCAATTGCCTGATATTCATATCTTGCTTCTGAATTTGTATAGAAGTCCATAAGCTTTCCGGCTTCTGCAATAATCTTTCCGTCGTAGAACTTTGCATAGCCCATCATGTACTTAAGGTTGTCCTGTGTAAACCAGGTTTCCTTTGTTGATTTTGTTTCAATGTAGTTTCCTGTATCATCTCCGGCTGCATCAAGAACCTTTGACTTTGTGGTAACAGTATCAGCATTGTTCAACCCAAAACCATCACACTGATAGCGGAACTTAAATCCATAGTCTTCCTGAGTAAAGTTGATGTTCAACCTAGCGCGTGATTTTCCGTTTCCGTAGTACTGACCGTCCTTGTAGACCTTTGTCTCAGCATCCTTTGCATCCAGGTTTCCTTCAACACCTGTGCGGAAATAACCGTTTACATCCCATGCGCTTGCAGCTTCTCCTTCTGCAAATGCAAATCCCATGGCAGCACATGCAATAGCTGTAAAAATAATCTTCTTCATAAACATTGTCTCCTGAAAAATCGTTTATTTACTTAAATTGTATTTCAAATATCTGGAATTTCTATTTTTCGCATAAATTTAACCTTATTTTATTAAGTCCTGTTATTTTTCTTGCCTTATTAGACAACTGAAAAATTCAATGTTATACTTGTTGTAGCATAAATTTTTTGAGGTAATTAATGGATCTGCTTTTAAATGACGTTGAAATTCCAGAAGGAACAATTGAAATCACAGAAGAAACATTCCACAATCACCGCCTTGTTTCTTCCGTAAAGATTCCAGAAAGTGTTCTTGTAATCCGTGAGCGCGCCTTTGCAGACTGCGTAAACCTTAAGAGCATAGAGCTCCCTGCAGGCCTTATGGCAATTGCAAAATCCGCCTTCTACAACTGCGCCAATCTTGAATCGGTAAACATTCCTGAAGGAATCTCTACAATAGAAGAAGGTGTGTTC
The DNA here is from genome assembly GCF_045641405.1 of Treponema sp. GTDB lineage: Bacteria > Spirochaetota > Spirochaetia > Treponematales > Treponemataceae > Treponema_D. Next base: position 2,170 of record NZ_JAZUGX010000007.1, on the reverse strand, counting down.
GAAGACTGTGCAGGTCTTGAATCCATCGTCCTTCCTGAAAATGTTACTGCAATTAAAGACAGGGCTTTTGCAAGGTGTACTGGCATCAAGAATCTTGTTCTTCCTGACAACCTTATTTCCTGTTCCAAGACAGCTTTCCCAAACAGCCGCAAGTATCTTCCAATCAATAAGAACTATAAATATGAAAATGGAATGATGATAAACACGGCAAACAATATGCTTTTATTCTATGATGGCGAAAACAAGGAAGTTCGTACTCCAGAGGGAATAAAGGGAATCGCTTTCCGTGCATTCACAGATTCAAACGTAACAAAAGTTCGCGTTTCTGAAGGCGTTACTAGCATCAGTGACGAAGCTTTCGTAAACTGCGGGGAAAACACTATCGTTCTTCTTCCTGAATCCGTAGACTACATCGACAACAGCGCTTTTGACACAAGGACAAAAGTATATTGCCACAAGGGCTCCTATGCAGAAGGTTGGTGCCGCAACAATCCAGACTTCAACCAGCTGGCTGACGAAACAGTGTAGGTCCGCTGAAAATTTCATCTAATTGAAAATTTATCTTCAATAATCTAAAATTATGGGACTTTTGCAGAACAGCAGAAGTCCCTATTTTTTTCTCTGGAGTCACTATGCTTTTTTCACCGGTTGAAATCGAAGAAACAGTAAATATGTTCATGCGCCACAAGCTTGACGTGCGCTGCGTAACAATGGGTATTTCCCTTCTTGACTGTGCGGACAGCGACATGAAGCGTGCCTGCGACAAGATCTATGACAAAATCATGCACAAGGCTGCAAACCTTGTAAAAGTCGGCCAGGACATTGAAAAGGAATACGGTGTTCCTATCATCAACAAGCGCATTTCCGTAACACCTATCGCCCTTGTTGCTGGTGCAAGCGGTGCAAAATCTTATGTTGACTACTGCAAGACTCTGGACAAATGTGCAAAGGAACTTGGCGTAAACTTCCTCGGCGGATTCTCTGCCCTCGTTCCAAAAGGAATTACTCCTGCTGACAGGATCCTTATGGAATCAATTCCTGAAGCCCTTGCTTCTACAAATTACGTATGCTCCAGCGTTAACGTCGGTTCTACAAAAAGCGGAATCAACATGGACGCCGTAAAGATCATGGGTGAAGTAATCAAGCAGACAGCAGAAGTTTCAAAGGACTGCGAATGCAACGGCTGTGCAAAGCTTGTAATCTTCTGCAACGCACCTGAAGACAATCCGTTCATGGCAGGTGCCTTCCACGGACCAGGAGAAGCAGACAGCGTAATCAACGTCGGTGTTTCAGGACCTGGAGTTATCCTTGCCGCAGCACGCGAATTCAAGGGACGCCCTCTCAATGAACTTGCAGACGGAATCAAGAAGATGGCATTCAAGATCACACGCATGGGTCAGATGGTAGGTTCGGAAGCAGCACGCCGCCTTGGCGTCAACTTCGGTATCCTTGACCTTTCCCTTGCTCCAACTCCTGCTGTAGGTGATTCTGTCGCACGCATCATCGAGGAAATGGGTATCGAAGGTTGTGGTGGACCAGGAACAACAGCTGCCCTCGCAATGCTTACAGACATGGTCAAAAAAGGCGGCGTAATGGCATCTACAAATGTCGGTGGACTTTCTGGTGCATTCATTCCTGTTTCAGAAGACGAAGGAATGATCAACGCAGTAAAGACAGGTTCAATCTGCCTTGAAAAGCTTGAAGCAATGACTACAGTTTGTTCAGTTGGTCTTGATATGATTGCAATCCCAGGCGACACTCCTGCAACAACAATTTCCGGAATCATGGCTGATGAATTTGCCATCGGTATGGTAAACAGCAAGACAACAGCCGTACGCATCATCCCGGCTCCTGGAAAGAAGGAAGGTGAATGGGTAGAATTCGGCGGACTTCTCGGCGGAATGCCATGCATGAAGGTAAGTCCATTCGGATGTGCAGACTTTATAAACAGAGGTGGAAGAATACCTGCTCCAATCCACAGTTTTAGGAACTAGATTTTGACTATATAAAAGGGGATGTCCAATAAGTATTTTTGAAGTGCACCCCAATTATTGGACACTTTAACTAGGCTGATTTTAAGGACTGATTCCTAAATTGTAAAGGAGTCAGTCCTTTTAATTTAACCTTGATTCTCTTTTCATTGTACCATTCGAGGTATTCAACCAATTCT
>NZ_JAZUGX010000006.1:0-201562 GCF_045641405.1 Treponema sp. | reverse complement strand
GGACGATTACTACAGGCGACAGGACGTCGCTGTTGCAGGAAAGCAATAAATCCTGACAGAAGTTGCTTAGCAACTTCTGTCGTCGAATGAAAGTACAGGAGCCATAAACTACCGGCGACAGGACGTCGCCTGCAACAGTTTAGCAACTTTGCATGAAAGAATTTGCCTTTAGCAAATTCTTTCGCAAGAATAATCCACAGGACGTGTATCATCAAGCATTTAAAACTAGGATTACTATCAGCGACAGGACGTCGCTGTTGCAGGAAAGCAATAAATCCTGACAGAAGTTGCTTAGCAACTTCTGTCGTCGAATGAAAGTACAGGAGGTACTTTCATTCGACACCATTCCAGCAGTAAGTACAAAGCTTACAGTGGTCAAGGCCTGTGCTGTCAAGCATATCGTCAAGACGATGGAATCTTAATGTCGTAAAATGAAGCTGCTTGCGGATTTCTTCAAGCATCTTTGCATATTCAGGTGTATCTGGATTACAGTATTTTGCAAGAACTTCAGGACTTACATCATCACCTTCAAACTGACGAACTACGCGGCGAGCAATAAGGTCCATTTCGCTCTTTGAACGGCTAAAGTTAAGGTACTTGCAGCCAAACATGATTGGAGGACATGCAGGACGAACATGAACTTCCTTTGCTCCACTTTCGTAGAGGAAGTCTGTAGTTTCCCTAAGCTGAGTTCCGCGAACAATGGAGTCATCAATCAAAAGAATGCTCTTGTCCTTGATGAGCTGCTGAACAGGAATCAGCTTCATGTGTGCAATGAGGTTTCTCTGGTTCTGGTTTGTAGGCATGAATGAACGAGGCCAGGTTGGTGTATACTTGATGAATGGACGGCTGAAGGGAACACCGCTTTCATTTGCATAACCAACAGCATGGGCTGTACCGCTATCTGGAACACCAGCAACGCAGTCAGGCTTGATGTTGTTTTCCTTGTCACGTTTTGCAAGGTATGCACCGCAGTTGTATCTCATCTGCTCTACATTGACACCTTCATAGCAGGCGGTTGGATATCCGTAGTAAATCCAAAGGAAAGTACAGATCTTCATCTTGTCCCCAGGCTTCTGAACCTGCTCAACTTTTTCAGGAGTTACAAAAACAATTTCGCCAGGTCCAAGTTCCTTAAAATCCTTGTAACCAAGATTAAGATATGCATGGCTTTCAAAGCTAAGGCAGTAACCTTCATCTTTCTGTCCGATAACAAGAGGAGTACGGCCAAGCTTGTCGCGAGCACCATAGATTCCATCCTTTGTCATGACAAGCATTGTAATGCTGCCCTTGATTTTTTCCTGAACATTCCTGATACCATCTTCTATCGTATTTTTCTGGTTGATGAGGGCAACGATAAGTTCAGTCTGATTGATCTCTCCACCTGACATTTCAAGGAAGTGGGTCTTTGAAGCATCAAGAATGCCCTGAACCAGTTCATCCTTGTTTGTAACGATGCCGACTGTGGTAATGGCAAAACTGCCGAGATGGCTGTGGACAAGCAAAGGCTGAGCTTCATAGTCGGAAATACAGCCAATACCAAGCTTTCCATGCATATCGTTAATGTCGCTGTCAAACTTTGTCCTGAAAGGAGAATTCGAGATGTTATGGATGGAACGCTCAAAAGTTCCGTCTTCATTAAGAACAGCAAGACCTCCCCTGCGTGTGCCAAGATGGCTGTGATAGTCTACACCAAAGAAAAGATCCAATGAACAATCGCTTTTAGAAGCAACACCAAAAATTCCGCCCATATCATACCTCGAAACGTATTAAATACGAGACGAATATTACCAATTATGCTTTCTTTTTTCAATTATAATTTTTTTATATTCATTCAATATTGTTGAATTTAAGATTTTTTACATTAATATAGATACGATATGAAAATTAAGTTTTTTTCAAGGCAGAAAAACATTTCCTCAATAATAAATAAACTCAACACCACAGTGCTTGTCATAAGTCTATCCACATGTACAGTGACAAGCCTTCTTTTCATATATGCATCCACGGTAAACATCATGACTTCCACGCTGAAGGAAGAAGCCATGACAGGCGCAAAAAGAATTGAATGGGTGATCAAATCCTACAAGAACATCGCACAGGGCATGGGATCAATACCTGAGCTCTCAAATCCTCATATTTCCACAAAAACAAAAGAAATGATCCTTGCAAACAAGGCAAATGAATACAAGCTCATAAGATGCAAGATCATCAACAAGGACGGATATTCCGATATGGATACCCAGTACCGCGGTGACAGGGATTATTTTAAGGAAGCAATAAAGGGAAACGTCTGTGTCAGTGATCCTCTCATATCAAGGACTGACGGACAGAAATCCCTTATCATTGGTGCACCTGTCTGGAAAAACGGAATATATAATGGAAGAATTGATTCCGTGCTGTTCTGTTCAATCGACATCAATATCCTCAACAACATATTGCAGGAATTCAACATTTCAAAGAACTGCAACATCTATTTACTTGGCAAAGAAGGAAAAACCGTAGCAAGCCTCTACAAGGATGGAACACAAGGCTCAAACAGCAGATCTGCAAAAGAAAACAAAACTTTCCCAAAAGTCACGGATTTTGAAAGAAGGTCACTTGAAGATACAAGAAACTCAAGCCACATATTTAAATACGGTGTCCTCCATTGCTACAGCAGCCACCTCATTGAAGGCACTCCAGGGTGGGCTGTCATCATCGATGCTCCAGTAACAGATTTCCTTGGTACATTCTGGGTTGCTTTGGGACTCATCATAACAATATGCACCATAGTCGTTCTGTTCTCCAGATTCTACATAGGAAAGCATTCAAGAATCATCTCAGAGCCTGTCGAACACATGGCGGAAAGACTCCGTCAGGCAGCTGTAGGAGACTTTAAATCAGAAGTAAGTTTTGAAGATTCCGTTGAAGAAATCAAAATCATTTCAAATGCGACCCAAAGCTTGATAAACAGGATGGACAACGTCCTCAACGGAATAAATTCGGAATTTGCAACCTCTAATCTTTCAACTTTCATAAACTTTGAAGACTATGCCCCATATGTGGAACGATTTGAAAAAGAAATGAATGTATACCTTTGTCTTTTTGACAACAGGATGGAAAAGCTGATAGGTTCAATCAACAACGATTCTACAAAAACAGAAAGCGCACCTATACTCATCAACAATAAATTCGTAGGCAAATTCGTCATATCGCCAAAGGAAGAATGCCCTTTCACTCCTGAAGCATTGAAGAAATTCATAGAAAATTTCTCTAGTTTTATAGGACGTGTGATTGAAAGCATACTCAGCAGGGAAATACATTACAAGGCAAGACAGAAAAACGACCTAATCAACAACGAAAAAATGCTGCAGACTTCCGAAGCAATGGCAAAGGAACTTCTTACCTGGTCAAAGAAAATCAAAGATCTTGGTGGAAATGCGGACATAAAGAAAGCATCAGAGTTCTTTGAGAAAGAAGCAATTGATTTTCATAGCAACATTCTTGAAAATGCAGAATTTTCGCGTTTTACAAATTTCAACTACTCCCTTCACGAAAAGGACTACGAGCTTTCCTATCTTCTTGAAAACATTGAAATCCGCGCAACAAGGGATGCGATAAAGAAGGAAAACATCGCCGTCAACGCAAAGGAAAAACCAGAAGAAACACTTTTTGGCGACAGAGAAGCCATAGAAAAAGCTGTTTCAAGAATAATCCATTTTCTTGAGCTTAAGAATCCTGAATGTGCAATCACAACGATAGCTTCCATAAAGAAAAACACTTTTGGCTATACCCTTCAGTTCAAGTTTATAATCGACGGATATAGATTCACGACCCATGAAATTGAAAAGCTTAGAAAAATTGAAGCCGCACAAAAGAAATTCAGCGGAGAAATCAATGATGATGAAATGAAGCTTCTTTCGGCTTACAACCTTATCTGGCTTATGGACGGAACGATAAAGACGATTTCTACAGATGACTTTTACTATGAATTGCTGCTGGAAATACCCCAGCTTTAGCATCTAGGTAACGGGGAATAAAATGCAGGAACTGAACTATAAAAAAATCATAGAAGGACTCACAAAGGCATCACGCGAAATTTCAGTTGTCCATAACTCAAATCTGGATGACATAAGCGTTCATCTAACTGACCTTTGCAATGCTCTTAGGGTTGCAAGAATCGAAGTCATTAAAACCATCAATCAGGACAACAGACACGGAACTTTTGGTGCTGAACATGCAAACTGCTATGTAGCTGAAAATTTTGATCCAGACAATTACTACACGGCAACAGGCATAAGCAGCGGATTTGTAGATGCAAGCTACAATTTCTATCAGTTCAAGGGTGATGAACCGTTCACCGACACAGAAAAAGAATGCATGGAATTCCTAAGCCGCTTCATATTCCTTTTGGCGGGAAACATCCTTCTAAACAAGCATCTTAATTTTGCCATGTTCCACGAAATGAGATTCAAGGATGTATACAACAACACATTCCTCCACTACAAGCTGAATCAGTTTTTAAACGAAGGAAAAATTGAGAACTTTGGAATCCTTCAGTACAATCTTCATGGATTCGGTCAAATAAACAAAAAGATCGGTGAAAAGCAAGCGACAATGGTACTTGAAATGTATCATAACGGTCTAAAAAAAATCATTGGTGATGACCCGGACGCAGACGGATTCGATGTGGCACTTGGCGGTGACAACGGATTCATCGTGTTCAGGAAAGACCTTAAGGAAGAATTGATAGCCTACCTCAGCTCCACGGAAATGAAAATAATGACAGAGAAAGGAACGGAGGAATATATAGTCCTTTACTCCAACTTTGGATACAACATGGAATTGGAAGGTTTTGATTCTTCATATATGATTCTTTCCTCAGCATCTACTGCACTTACCATTGCAAGAAGAAGTCCTGGATTGAAATTCATCGAATACGATGAAAGCTTCAAAAAGAAATTTGAGATGCAGCGTAAAATAGAATCCTGGTATACAGATGCCCTTAAGGGTGAGGAATTCCTTGTATATTACCAGCCGAAGGTTGAGCTTCATAATTACAGCCTAAAAGGCGCAGAGGCACTGGTAAGATGGATCCACAAGGAAATCATGATCTACCCGGACCAGTTCATTCCTGTCCTTGAAAACAACCTTACCATAAAATATCTGGACCTATACATGCTCAACCATGTCTGCCAGGATATCAGAAAATGGCTGAATGAAGGTAAAGATGTTCCTCAGATTTCCGTAAACCTTTCCCGTGCTACACTTGCAATGACAAATCTGGTAGATGTGATCACTTCTACCATCGATAAATACGATATTCCACGCTCTTTGATTCAGATTGAGCTTACGGAATCTGCTTCAGACGCAGACAACGAGGAATTAAGACCTCTTGTTACTGGACTTAACAAAGAAGGAATCAGCACCGCTGTAGACGACTTTGGTACGGGATTTTCTTCACTTTCCCTCATCAAGGAGCTTCCTTGGGATGTACTTAAAGTTGATAAATCTCTTCTGCTCGGAGCACAGAAAGATGGAAGCCGAGACCAGCTGATGTTCAAATCAATTATATCAATGGCTCAGACCATGGGACTTGAATGCATAGTCGAAGGAGTTGAGACAAAGGATGATGTAAGGATATTAAAAGAAAGTGGCTGCTTCATGGCACAAGGCTACTACTTCAGCAAGCCAAAACCTAAGGAAGAATTCGAAGCGCTTCTTGGAGACCTGACTCTGTAGAAAGAATGTCCTAAAACATCCCCCAGCTTATGTCCAAGGACACGATGACTTCAGGGTATAAGTTTTTGGACATTCTTTTTTCTTTTGTCTATTTTTCTATTTCGTTTCTAATAATTTTTCTGATGAGCTTACCGTCAGGGCTAAGGTCCTTATCAGTCCACCCACCCTTGGCTTCCTTGTCTTTACCATAGGCAAGAATACCGCTGTCTTCTCCCTTGTTGTTGAGCGCCCAGTTTGCCCATGAAATGTTGTTTTCCTCAAAGAACTTCATCCATTCAAGAGTTGATTTTTCAAATACACCGCCGTCCCCAGATGCCATGGTTGTTCCCCATTCAGTGCAGAAGACAGGAGCACCCAGCTTTAAAGCCTTCTTAACATTCCTTCTGTGTTCCTTTCCATGTGTACCAGCATAGAAGTGAACTGTGTACATAATGTTTTTTGCCTTAATTTGATTCTTTGCGGCAATCTGTGGCTGAGAACTCCAGATTGGAGTACCGACAATGATGATGTTGTTAGGATCGTTAGCGCGAATTGTCTTGATGACTTCTTCTGCATAAGGCTTTATGTTATTTTCCCATGTAACATTGTCACCGTTTGGTTCATTGCAGATTTCATAGATGATGTTGGGATATTGACCATATTTTTTTGACATTTCGTCAAAAAATTCCTTAGCAAGATCAAGGTGAGCCATAGGATCCTTAGTTCCAAGAACATGCCAGTCAATCATTACATACATGCCGTTCTTGATACATGCATCTACAGAATCGATAACACGGTTCTTGATGGCTTTTGAGCTTAAATAACCACCCTCAGAAATATACATGGCAGCACGCCAGAGCTGACAGTTCCAGTCGTCACGAAGCCACTTGATTACATCTTCATTTGCATATTTTCCATACCACTGAAGGCCATGGGAACTGATTCCTCTTATCTGCACAGGCTTTCCATCCTGGTTGCAAAGATCAGTTCCAATGACCTGAAGCTGACCATAGCGCTCCACAACAGTCCTACCGTCTTCAATGGCAAGCCTTGTATCATCCTTATATTTATTTGAGCAGGAAGCAAGCAGAAACGCAACTCCCGCAACAAGGGCAATTTTACCAAAAACCTTCATGATTCCTCCATAAATACAATCATTATCCTACAGAATTAACGCTTTAGCAACTGTCATCCGCTACGCACCCAACAGGCCATGCCTGTTGGGCAGAACCCGCAGGGGTCGATTCCCGACATAAAGCAAAACAGTCAAAAGAATTTAAAAAAGAAAAACCTTAGCAAAACTGCTAAGGTTTTAAGCGGTAGAAGATAAGGAGCGGAAAAAATGACAGTCCTGTGGACTGTCATCCGCTACGCACCCAACAGGCCATGCCTGTTGGGCAGAACCCGCAGGGTTCGATTCCCGACATAAAACAAAACAGTCAAAAGAATTTAAAAAGAAAAAACCTTAGCAAAACTGCTAAGGCTTTAAGCGGTAGAAGGGAATCGAACCCTCGTCTCCAGCTTGGAAGGCTGGGGTAATAAGCCATTATACGACTACCGCGTTGCGATAATTAGAATATATAAAATTGCAGATATTTTGTCAATAAGAATTCAAAAAAAATCTCAATTTTTTTCAAAAAAATAATCACTGCTAGAACAAGTCCCCAATCCCCTACTTTCGCCTTTCTCGACCTGTAAGCTTGTAATAATTTGCCTTGTCCTCGTACATTCTTTTTTCAGCAATACTTATGAGGGTCTTTATGTTTTCCATGGTGAAATTTTCAACCTCAGAAGAAACTGCACCACCCGAAGAAATATGCAGTTCTTCCACAAGCTTACCCTTCCATGCAGAGGTCAATTCCTTAAGCCTGTCAAAATAAACCTGCATGTCAGGAATTTCCTTCTCGCATAAAAAAATGAATTCATCCCCACCGATCCTATAGCAGCTTCCAATCTCACTGAAAATACTATCGATACAGTTTGCAGCCCCTACGATCAGTTCATCACCTGCAGCATGGCTCAAGTTGTCGTTTGTTGCCTTAAGCTCGTTGATGTCAAAAAGAGCAACGGTAAAACTGCCCTCTCCGATTTCCTTAAGTGAATTCATCTTCTCCTCATAGCTATGTCTGTTGAGAAGCTTGGTAAGTTCATCATATGAAGAAAGCTTAAGCAGCCTTTCGTTTTCCTTCTTCATTTCATCGATTATCTGAGAGGTAAAGACAACATCCTCTACCATTCCATTTGCATAGGAAATAGGAATAAACTGAATGCAGAACCAACCGATCTGTGAACCTCTGAATTCCGCAAGAAGAATCTTCTTTTCCTTGAATCTTTCAGCAATCGTAGAAAGGTCCGTAAACTCCAAGGCAGCTTCCACATCTTCAGGAATAACTGTATTGGATACGACAGCCCTCATTTGACTCATTGCGTCTACGGTACTGTTGACATATTCCCTTACCTGATCCGTCGAACGAATCTCCTTGACAGTGTTCTTAGACAGATTGATGATGTGCATCGTATTGTATACACCAGCAATCGAAGAAAGAATATCATTCTGCTTCTTAAGTTTGCTCTGATACTCAAGCGCTTCATTGAATTCCTTTTCTCTATGATAAAGATGGAGAAGAAGAAAGATAAACAAAAAGGAAACTATGAAATAAAAAATAAAGTAGATGATATAGAACCTGGTCTGACGGTTGAAGACCTCCTTTATTGATTTATCTTCCGTGTAATTATCGATCCATTTCTCATCAATTTTTGAAATAAAGCCTTCGTTACTCAACTTTATTATGATGTCATTTATTCTATCCCTCAGTTCTGGAAGATCATCGCGAATTCCAATGGCAGGATAGCTGTTCATCAATTCAACGCTTGAAAAAATTTTAAGATGATTTTTCTCTATGATTTTAACACCTACAGAATGATGGCAGATACCATAATCAACCTTTCCACTGTCAACAGCATCAAGAATATCGGTGTTTGTAAAGAATTCCACAAAGTCGCAATTAAGGTCGAAGATTCTTGTGATTACGGAATTCACCATAAGACCAACTTTCTTATCCTTTAGCTCCGCAATATTATTGATCTTGTTCTTTCCGAATATTACAAGAGAATCCTTGGAAGCAGGAACAGATTTCAAGACGCCATTCATATGGGAAAAAATCTCAAGTCCCAATATCAAGTCAGCTTCCTTATTCTGAAGCAATTTCTTGCAGTTAGGCCAATCTGTGAATGTTATCTGGGATCTCATTCCAAGCTCGTTGGCTATCTGGTTTACAAGCTCAACATCAAGACCGCAGACTTCGTTGTTTCTGTCATAATATGAATAGGGAGAAAAATCAAAGTCCGCCACAACCCTAAGCAAAGGCGCATTTTCATCTTCAACTGTATTTAAAACATCAACCCTAGGAGGCCTAGAAAAGACACCAACCTCATACATAGTAAATAGGACTGGAAACACTAGGCCTAAAAGGAGAAAAACCATAAAGAGATGCTTTATTTTCTTCATGCCTTAATTATAAATCAAAAAATCCTAGAAAAAAGGTCATGTATAAACATAACAAAACATTCAAATTTACTTGTGTTCAAGCTCAGAAAACTTTTCCCTCGTATAAACGACATAAGCAATGATCATGGCAGTTCCTGTAACAACCCAGGAAACAGGATATACAAAAAGAATCGATTCATAGGTGTTGAATCTTGGGAAAACGGTTCCAATCCAGACAAGCCTAAGGGAACAGGTGCCAACTATCGTTATGAGGGCTGGAGTCAATGAGCAGCCTAAACCTCTCAATGCACCTGCAGTTATTTCGTAGGAATTTATCAGGAATTGAACTATTTCGACCTTGAGTATTCTTTCTGCACAATACTGAACAGCTTCTGGATCCTTTGAATAAAGCTCCGACAATGGAAATCGAAATACAGTGAATATTATTGAAAATGCCATGGTCAAAAAAACGCTCATAAGCATGCAGTAATAATAGGACTGCCTGCATCTTTTTATGTTTCCAGCACCATAGTTCTGACTTGAAAACGTGACCGCACATTGAACGAAAGCAGAGACAATGAAATAGCCAAAGATTTCAAAGGTCACTCCAGAAGCGCTTCCTGCCATTACCTTTGATCCCAGTGTATTCAATGCCCCCTGAATGACGAGATTCGACAGACTGAACACAATACCTTGGATTCCAGCTGGCATTCCTATCCTGAAAATAACTGAACAGTGATGTCTGGCAAGTGAAAGCTTTTTTACGCTGAATCTATATTCATCCCTTTCTCGAGACAAGGCGACCAAAATGCAGGCAGAACTGAACACGTTGGAAAGCGTCGTTGCGATTCCAACACCAGCGGCTCCCATTCCAAAGCAAAGAACAAAAACAAGGTTCATCACAACATTGAGCAACCCAGCGACTATAAGAAAAGCGGCAGGTTTAAAGGATTCTCCCTTTCCTCTAAGAACAGCTGCTCCAAAATTATAAAGAAGGATGAAAGGGAATCCCAGGAAATATATCTTAAGGTATACATCCGCAGACTCAAGAACCTCCACAGGAGTTTCGATCCAAACAAGAATTTTTCCTGAGAAACAAAAACCGAGACCTGTAAGCAGAAAACCGCAGATCAATGAAAGCAATATGATTGTATGAACGGCAGAGCTGATGTCCTTATATTTTTTCTGACCCTCAAGGGATGCTATCAAGACATTTGCACCGACACTCAAGCCCATGAATATATTCAGAACAAGATTTATCAATGGAGCCGTGCTACCAACAGCAGCCAATGCCTCAGGTCCAACAAATCGCCCCACTACCGCAATGTCACAGGAGTTGAACAGCTGCTGAAGCATTCCGCTTGCAATGAGAGGAAGTGAAAAAATCAAAATCTGTTTAATCAATGGACCAGTGGTCAAATCCCTTGCTCTGGAATTCATAGCAGAAACTATACCTTTTATTCAGCATATCTGCAATTTCTCCTTCAACATATGGTATAATGTTCATATGTCTACATTAATCACTGGGATTCTTGCCCATGTCGACGCAGGAAAAACAACACTGTCAGAAAGCCTGCTCTACACTGCAGGTTCAATCAGAACTCTTGGCAGAGTTGAGCAGAAGAACACCTTTCTCGACAACAACTCCATTGAAAGGGAACGAGGCATCACTATTTTTTCAAAGCAGGCAAAGCTTAATGACAGGATCACATTGATAGACACTCCAGGTCATGTTGACTTCACTGCTGAAACAGGCAGAACCCTTTCGGTTCTGGATGCGGCGATCCTCCTGATAAATGCTTCCGACGGAATTCAAAGCCACACCAAGACACTGTGGACTATGCTCAAACGCTATGAAATTCCTACAGTCATCTTTGTAAACAAGATGGACATGCCCGACACCGACAAGGATAAAATTCTATTCAAGCTGCAGAAAATTCTTTCACCTGCCATAACGGACTTTTCAAAGGAACAGATGTTCACCACGGAATTTTTTGAACAGATTGCTTCCAACGATGACACAACCTTGGAAAAATATCTTGAAGGAACAAAGCCTTCCTCCGTTGACATCAGGACTTTGATTTCCTCAAGAAAAATTTTCCCATGCCTTTTTGGCTCGGCCCTAAAAATGGAAGGAATCGAGGAATTGCTCCATGTCCTTGGACAATGGTTTACCATACCGAAATACGACGATGACTTTGGATGCACAGTCTATAAGATTTCAAGGGACAGACAGAACAACCGCCTTACCCACCTAAAGATAACGGGCGGTATTCTAAGGGTAAAAGATTTTCTTGAAGACGAAAAAATAAACGAAATCAGAATCTACTCAGGAGAAAAATTTCAGCAGGTAAAGGAACTAAAAGCTGGCAACATATGCACCGTGACGGGACTTTCATATTCATTTGCAGGAAAAAGCTATGGCTCCATAAAAGCAAAGGAAGATTTTTCATTTGAGCCTGCCTTGATCTATTCCGTCATTATTCCAGATGGAACAACCACATCAAGGATGCTGCAAATTCTCAAGGAACTTGAAGACCAGCTTCCAGAGATTTCCCTAGACTACTCTGAGCAGACAGAAGAAATATTCGTAAAGCTCATGGGACAGGTCCAGACAGAAGTCATCAAACAGCTTCTAAGGGATGAGCATAAAATTGACATTGAATTCGGTGAAGGACGCATCGCATACAAGGAAACCATCCTCGAGCCTGTAATCGGAATCGGCCACTATGAACCTTTGAAGCATTATGCAGAAGTTCACCTAAAGATGAGCCCACTGCCAAGAGGAAGCGGAATGAGATTCATATCCAACATACCAGTAGACAGCCTTGACACCAACTGGCAGCGTCTGATACTGACACATCTGAAGGAAAAGACCCATGCAGGAATCCTTACAGGAAGCCCTATAACCGACATGGAGATAGAGGTGGTCGCAGGACGCGCACATCTTAAGCATACGGAAGGCGGTGATTTCAGGCAGTCAACCTACCGTGCCATACGGCAGGGATTGATGAAATCAAAATCAACATTGCTTGAACCCATCTATTCCTATGAGGCCGTCATCCCTGAAAATTCCATCGGTCGATTCATGAATGATCTGGAAAAAATGAGCGGAACAAGTTCTCTCGATGAAAATAAAGACGGTCTTGCAGTCCTCCACGGAAAGGTTCCAGTATCCACAATGAAAAACTACATCAACGAAATCAGATCCTATACAAAGGGACAAGGAAACATTTCGCTGGAAGTCTCAGGTTATGATATTTGCCATGATGAAAAGGAAGTTCTTGAAGAAATCAACTACAACCCTGATGCTGACCTGTCAAATCCATCATCGAGCGTCTTCTGCTCCCACGGCGCAGGCTTTGTCGTAAACTGGGATCTAGTCGACAGCTACAGGCATATAAAAACATAGACCTAGGCAAGCAAGGAATTCAATTCTTCTCGATCAGGCCCAAGGCAACCAAAGCTTCCCTGGCAACTTCCTGTTCCGATTCCTTCTTGTTCTTTCCTGTGGCAGGTCCATAGGTCACTTCCCCAAGCTTTACGGAAGTGTAGAAAATCCTGTCGTGATCAGGACCAGTCGATTTTTCAAGCCGATACAAAGGACACTTTCCTCCGCTCTTCTTCTGAAAATATTCCTGAAGCATGGTCTTGTAATCCTTGTGCCCAGTGTTGGACTGAACCTTTCTGATTTCAGGAACGATAAGCTCAAGCACAAGTTTCTCAGCCGCTTCATACCCCTGATCAATGTACAGGGCGCCTATGACAGCTTCCACGGCATCAGCAAGAATTGCTTTCTTGGTCCGTCCACCACTCATTTCCTCACCCTTACCAAGAACCAGATATTTATCCAGATGCATTTTATCCAGGGCTATGGGAGCCAAAGTCTGCTCACTTACAACATTGCTTTTTATCTTTGCCAGGTCTCCTTCCTTGTTTTTTTCCATGTCGTTATAGAGAAAAGAAGCCGTAGCAAGACCAAGAACGCTGTCCCCAAGGAATTCAAGACGTTCATTGTTGTATATTTTATGAGATTCGTTTTCATTTGAATATGATCTATGATGGAAAGCAAGATCAAGGATTGAGTAGTCCCTGAAATGAAGACCAAGGTTCCTGCAAAAGCCTTCAAGACTCTTTTTTCTTTCCCTGGTCAAATCTTTTTTTGGATAAAAAAAATCACGCAAAATCATGGCTTGATTATAGTATTTAAAACAAAAAAAGCACAGTATTAAACTGTGCTTTCTTAAACGGATTCAGTATGAATTACTGCTGCTGTGACTTGATGTAGTCGTAAGCATCCTTAACTGTTTCGAATTCGTTTGCCTTGTCATCTGGGATAGAAACACCCATAGCTTCTTCGATAGCATACACGAGCTCGTATGTATCAAGGCTGTCTGCACCAAGGTCACCACGGAATGATGCTTCAAGTGTTACTTTTTCTGCATCAATTTCAAGTTTTTCTGCAATGAGCTTCTGAATCTTCTCGAAAAGTTCGTCCATCTTAATCTCCTAATTAGCCGTTTACTTCTGGAGTAATAACCTGACGTCCCTTGTAGAAACCACACTTACCACATACGTGATGTGGAAGAACAAGGTTTCCGCAGTTGCCACATGGAACAAGATTAGGTGTATCCAAGTGCATGTTAACGCCACGTCTTCTCTTTGTTACGGCCTTTGATGTTTTGGATCTAGGTACTGCCATAGTATATAACCTCGCTATAATGATTAAGTTATCTGTATAACGTTGTTGATATTACTACAGATTCCCATTTAATGTCAAGAATTATACAAGCATTATAAAACATTTGTCAATTCTTTTTACTGTTTTTTTATGACATTTTGACAAATTTTGTAATTTTGAAACCCGGACATGGATGAAATCAGCTGAATTTGACTTTCAAAGCCTTCTCCACCAATGGAGGAACCATCTTGCTGACGTCACCGCCAAAACGAGCAGCCTCCTTGATGCTTGACGAACGGACAAGGAAAAACTTCTGTTCAGTAGGAAGGAACAAGGTCTCAATGTCAGACCCCAGCTGCCTGTTCATGAGGGAAAGATCAAATTCATGGGCAAAATCCATGGCATTGCGGACACCCCTAACAAGAACCGTTGCGTTTTCTTTCTTGCAGTAATCGACGACAAGGGAATTCCATATGTGTACGCTGACGTTGGAATAGCCCTTTGTCAGTTCAAGGAGCATTTCCATCCTTTCCTTATCGCTGAAAAGAGTATGTTTGTCGGGATTCACTGATATAAGTACGTCAAGCTGATCAAAAAGCTTTGAAGACCTTTCTATAATATTGAGATGTCCCAAGGTTGGAGGATCGAAAGTACCTGCGAAAACTGCTTTAATCATGGGGAAATAATATTCCAAAGGACGGGCTTTTTCAAGAAGGAAGAAATATAAGAATTTTCAATTTAATTTCTTAAAAAATTGACCAATATCCATTTGCGTATTAAAATATAGTCATGAAAAAGATTTTATATTCAGCAATAGTTGCAACCATATTCACATTCGTTCTTTCTGGATGCGGCTCTACTCCATCCACACCAGTTCAGACTGAACCAGAACCAGTTCCTCCTGTCGAAGCTCCAGCAGAAGAACCAGTCCAGGAACCTAAGGAAGAGGAACCCGAGGAAATTCTGGAAGAGGAACCTGAAGTAGTCGAAGAGCTGGCGGAAGAACCTGAAGTAGAAGTTGAAGAGCAGGAATACCAGCGTTCAACTACAAACGTTACAGTCACAAAGCAGACCTTCGTGGAAGACAAGACCCGTATCCTTCAGATCATCGAAGACCTTGCAATCTACATGAAGAACGGCGACTTCAAGGGATGGACAAGCTACCTTGCTCCAGAAAGCTATGCATACTGGACAAAGAAGCCTAATCTTACAAAGGCAGCACAGAGACTTCCTAAAAAGGGATTGAGGCTCAACACGATTGAAGACTACTTCAAATTTGTATTCATTCCTGCAAGAAGAGGCAGAACTGTTGACGAAATTCGTTATGATACGGAAACAGAGGTTAATGTTGTTCAGGTAGATGACGATAAAGATATAGTATACTACTCTTTCAAAAAAATCAGCGGAAAATGGAAGCTTGTGCTCCCACAGAACCCAAGTTAAAATTTTCGATTGATTTTTTATATAATGTATTTTATAATTTGAAGGATTTCACATGGAGGAACCATATATGAAAGTAACAAAACTACTTGCATGCGCATGCTGCATTTTAGTTTCATCAGCTTTGTTTGCACAGGAACAGACTGTAAAGAGCCAGAGAAAATCGGAAACAACAGTAGAAGACGAATACATGGCAAGTGCTGAAGACACAATCATCGGTGAACTTGCAGCATCTGACGATTACGACAACAAGCTCGTAGCCCTCAGCTATCTTAAGGATGCTGTTGAAGGCGGAAGAACTTCTCCAGAAGTCATCGCTTCCTTGAGCCGTCTCGCTGGCGAAGGCGTAAAGACAACCGCAAGAACAAACGGTCGTGTAATGAACAACTTCCCTGATGTTCGTGCACAGGCTTGTGACCTTCTTGGTGAAGTAGCAACAGAAGAATCAAAGAACACTTTGGTTTCAATCGCTGTAGAAGACAAGGAACCAATGGTAGTAACAGCAGCTATCCGTTCCCTTGGAAACATCGGCATCAACGACAACGACGAAGTTGTTAACATGATTGAATTCGTTCACAAGAGATACGCAGCACTCAACCCAACAAGCTCACTTGCACTTGAAATCCTCAATGCATATGAAAAGCTTGCTCCTAATGTTCAGGACAAGGGACCAATGATCCAGTCAATCTCTGAAATCAGAACAAACTACAGATATGCAACACCTGTTCGCACAAGAGCAACAGAGCTTCTTAAGTCTCTCCAGGGTGGCAGCAGCAAAAAGAAGAACAGCAACGACGCAAAGTAAGTAATCTGTAAGTTTACTAGTATTATAAAAAAGACATTCGGTACACCGAATGTCTTTTTTTTTTTGCATTTTTTTTGCAACAGAAGGCCGTTTTACCTTGCCCTCTTTTCCATCTTACGTAGAGCCAAGAGCATCACTGGTATTATAAATGATGCTGAGAAAATCCATGCCATAGGATCTGCAAAGCAGACAGCCGAATATCCATAGACAGGAACAAAGATATATGTGACAAGAGAACGAGCCGCAAGCTCAAAGAACCCAGCGAACATCGCCTTTCCAGAATAGCCGATGCTCTGCACGGAAGGTCGCCATAGGTTGAGGAATCCTATAACCCAATAGAAAATTCCCAAGGTCACAAGATATTGCTTTGCATACATGATGACTTCAACCTCATCTTTATGGATGAAAAGCATTATGAAATATTCACCAAAGAACCAGAAAACAACTCCAAGACAAAGACCAAACAGAACTCCGATAAAAGTCCCCTGCCAAAGTCCTTTCTTGATTCTGTCGATTTTTTGCGCACCAAGATTCTGGCTTGCAAAGGTTGAAACCGCGATGCCAAGGGCAACAAACGGAGAAAAGAACAGCTGCTTAAGTTTTGTTACGGCTGTAAAGCTTGAAATATAGGTTGATCCCAGGCTGTTGTTTGCCGTCTGAAGTATCATGCTGCCTATTGCTGTAATGGAAAACTGCAACCCCATGGGCAACCCTAGTCCAAGAAGATAAAGCATCATCTTTCTGCAAGGAACGCAGTCTTCCTTATTAAGCTTTAAGACCTCGACTCTTTTATTGATATAGAGGAAACAAAGCAATCCACATAACCCCTGCGACACGACAGTCGCCAAGGCTGCCCCAAGAACACCAAGTCCCAGCCCCATGACACATACAACATCAAGTCCGAGATTGAAGACAGTTGAGAACACAAGGAAAACCAGAGGAGTCTTAGAGTCACCGACAGCACGAAGGATTCCAGACATGTAGTTATAGAGGATCATCAATGGAATGCCTGCAAATGTAGTTACAAGATAGGTATATGCATTTACAAAGATATCATCTGGAGTATTGAGTATATGAAGGATGCCTGAACAGAAGACAACACATAAAGAGGTAACAGCAATGGAAACGGCTCCAAGAAGAAGCATGCCGTTGAAGATATTCTTTTTCATGGAAGATATGTCACCTGCGCCGAACCTTTGTGCAACAGGAACAGTCAAACCAGTTGTAAGTCCTTCACAGAAACCTAAGACAAGAAACTGAACAGACGAAGAAGCCCCAACACCCGCAAGGGCATTGGAGCCTAGATAAAGCCCGACAATGGAAGTATCAGCCATATTGTAGAACTGCTGGAGGAGATTCCCCAGCAGAACAGGCAATGAAAATGCAAGGATCAACCTTAAAGGATTTCCTTCAGTAAGATTTTTAGTCAATTAGTTTCACCTTGGATCCAAGATAGATCAAATCTTCATGTTCATTGCTTCGCGAACTTCATCAAGCGTCTGACAAGCAATGGCGCGTGCCTTATCCACACCGTCAAGAAGCACCTTGCGGATATAGTCTTCGTTCTTTTCAAGCTCGGCTCTTTTTGCGCGCAATGGGCGAAGCTCTTCGTTAAGGGCTTCTGTAAGGCACTTCTTGAGTTCTCCACTTCCCTTGTCTCCGATGCGTGAGGCAACAGCAGCAGGATCTTCCTTTGTACAAAGAGAGATGAGGGAAAGAAGGTTTGCAACTTCAGGGCGGTTTACAGGATCGTAAGTAATTACGCGTTCACCGTCTGTCTTTGCCTTCTTGATGAGGGCCGCAGTTTCATCTTCCGTATTGCAGAGGAAAATTGCATTGTTGCGGCTCTTTGACATCTTCTGGTTACCATCAAGTCCCATGATGCTTGGTGTCTTGGAAAGAAGTGCCTGAGGCATTGGGAAAATTGGATCACGCCCCTTGCAGAATTTCTTGTTGAAAGATTTTGCGATGTTGCGTGTAAGTTCAATATGAGGAAGCTGATCTTTTCCAACAGGAACAACATTTCCCTTGCAGAAAAGAATGTCGCAAGCCTGGTGAATTGGATATGTATACATACCTGCGTTTACGTTTGTAAGGCCTGCACTTTGAATTTCTTCTTTAACGGTTGGGTTACGGCTAAGTTCAGAATTGCTTACCAATGTCATGAACGGAAGCATGAGCTGATTGCATTCAGGAATATAAGAATGTGGATAGATGATTACATCGTTGCCAGGTTCTATACCAGCTGCAAGGTAATCGATTACAAGCTGCTTTGTATTCTGGCTGATTTTATCGAATGCATCGTGATCTGTAAGAACCTGATAGTCTGCAATGAGGATCATTGTTGGAACACCCATCTTTGAGATGCGAACACGATTCTGAAGAGAACCGAAATAATGACCGATGTGAAGGCGTCCTGTAGGTCTGTCACCTGTAAGTACGCGGTATTTTTTTGGGTTAACCTGAATATCTGCTTCAAGGGCCTTTGAACGTTCTACCGCTGCTTCAAAAGTCTTGTTAGGGTCAAATTCTGTATTTTCTTCTGCCATGATTTTTTCCTCTTATAAAATTATATGAACTACATACTATTGTAAAATCAAGAAATTTTCAATCAACAACCTAAAGGACAGGTTAAAGTGAAAATCTGAATCCCAGAAATTCCAGACTGGTAGCGGTAAATTTGAATTCCCCATCAGGATCCTTTACATCATTGTATAAAGGGTCTCCTTTTATGGGCAAACCAATCCAAGCAAGATGGCAGCGCACCTGGTGTCTATAGCCTTCCGTAAGGGAACAACTGGCGTGAATTCCACCGTCTGATTTCGTCAGCTTTATTTTAGTCCTGTATTCCTTTGGACTTGCTTTCCTTTCCGCAGCTTTACCTGAAAACTCTGTTACAGGCCTTACTTCCTTGTTCTTAAGCCCGTATGGACGAAATTTTGAACAAAGCTCAACATCCAACGAACTTTCGTTAGTCAATTTTTTTATACCATTCAAGACATTTTCGTAAAAACCACCAGAAGCAGGAAAGCCTTCGTTGCAAGCAAGTAGGTCACAATCAGCCTCATAGCCTTTGATGAAACGACCGTTTGTCTGTTCCTGATTGATCCTGTCATAAAAATCCTGGCTCGTAGCAATGAGAAGAAGACCTCTGGTCTCAGTATCAATTCTGTGTACAAGCCCATATTCGATAGGCTTCTTTCCTGCAACAGATTTTATCTCGGGAAATTTTTCAAGTACAAACGTGACCACGCATCGGTCACCTTGAGCCAAAGGTGCGCTCGGAAGACCTCTAGGCTTGTCCAAAACCACAAAAGGCTCAGATTCAGAAGGAAAATGGATGATACGGATTTTTTCATACAAGGAATTCATTTTAATGACACTCCCTATCTGTCTTTGGGCAGAAGGACCTTTGAAAAATCACGGTGAAGAACCTTCATGATATCACGGAATCTCTTTGGAGTTTTGCTTTTAAACTCACTATAATCCCTTGCCCCAGGCAACCTGACAGTAAGCTTATGGGCGTTGAGCATCAAGGTTGCATTTGGAAATTTTCTATCGCTTTTGGCATAGATACTGTCTCCAAGAATTGGACAGTTAAGATATTTCATATGGACACGAATTTGGTGGGTCCTTCCTGTCAGAATTCTAACCCTCATAAGGGAATATTCCCCATAGCAGGCTATGCAGCTGTAATGAGTCTCAGCGTATTTACCTTCGTCAGTATCCACGACTGCACGGAATTTCTTTCTGTCCCTTGGATCCCTTATGATCTGGGTCTTGATCTTTCCGTGCTGATGCTGAGGCCGTCCCATGCAGATGCAGATGTATTCCTTCTTGATCTTCCTATGGTCCCGAAAAAGGCTTGAAAGATATTCCTCCGTATCACGGTTCTTTGCAGTGATTATTATGCCAGAAGTTTCCTTATCAAGACGATGGACAATACCAGGACGACGGTTTGCAAGAATCCTGTCAGAGCTTGCATCCTCTTCTTTTATTTCCTTGATGGCCTGACGTCCCCAATGATAAAGCAAGGCGTTGACAAGAGTACCATCCCAATTCCCACAGGCAGGATGAGTTACCATTCCCTGCTCCTTATTGACGACACAAACATTGTCATCCTCATAGACTATATCAAGAGGAATATCCTGAGGCTCAATATTGTCAGGAATATTTTCTTCCCACTGAATGTCAATCTGATCGCCAGGTTTAATTTTATAGGAAATTTTCTGTGGCTTTCCATTGACGAATATGCCAACGACCCCGCTTTTAAGCTTGCTTCGGTTCATTCCATTGGAAAGGTTTGCAATGTATTTATCGAGTCTTTCTGTCTTGCCGTAATTGAGAGGAACCTTGTTAGAAAAAAAAGACATCAATCATCCCCTTTCTCAATGTCGTCGATGAATTGGGAATCATCCTCAAGAACGTCTGCCTCTTCAGGTGTTGTAAGAGGGACAACATCAACCTGCTTAGTGGCATTGAGTCTTTCAAGTCTTTTCCTTTTATTATGCCTGACAATTAGGTTAACAGTAAAATCCACAAGACCAATCACAAGACCTGTACAAGCGGTCATTCCAAGAATTTTAAGCTGTTCACTTTCATCAAGGGAGCTTGGATTCAATGGATTAGGAATAGAGCTCATGTTTCCCCTGTTCATTTCAATTGCACCATAGGCAATGGTGACACCGATCATGGCAAAGGGGATTGATCCAAGGGAAACTACCTCA
Source organism: Treponema sp. (assembly GCF_045641405.1). Lineage (GTDB taxonomy): Bacteria > Spirochaetota > Spirochaetia > Treponematales > Treponemataceae > Treponema_D. The sequence goes on along the minus strand of NZ_JAZUGX010000006.1, from coordinate 180,719 downwards.
AATCGCCTTAAATCCAATGCCCACTGAGGAAACTCTTCCTTACTGTATGGCTCAGGTTCAATAGACTCTTCACAATATGCACTCTGTGTTGCCATCATTGAGAAAAACATAATTGAAAACAAGATGCAAAGAAATCTTTTCATTCTTATTTGTTGTCCTGACCGTAATCCCTTTCACCAAACAATGCGGTCCCAACACGGACCATGGTGCTGCCTTCCTCTATGGCGATCCTGTAATCTCCGCTCATTCCCATGCTCAATTCATTTATTGGAAGGGATGGAAACCTTGAATTGAGTTCTTCCCTAAGTTTTCTAAGTTTTTCAAAGGAGTTTCTGATGGCATTTTCATCCTCTGTGAATGGAGCCATAGTCATAAGCCCAGCAGGTGTAATATGAGGATATAGTCCCTTTTCAAAATTTTCCGCAGAAACAAGAACTGAATCAATGTCTCCATAGCCACTTTTGCTGTCTTCTGCCGTATGATACTCAAAGAAAATCTGAATGTTCTTTTCCAGCTTCGCCGCCTGCTTTTCTATCTCAGCAAGCAAAGAATCCCTGTCCACAGACTGGATGCAGGACGCGATTTCTACAGCCTTCTTTACTTTATTTGTCTGAAGCTGTCCTATTATGTGAAGATGGACGTCATTACGATTGAGTTCAGTGAATTTACCATAAGCTTCCTGGACACGGTTTTCACCAAAGAGAAACTGATCTGCTTTTACGGCAGAAACCACATCCTGCAAAGGATGAAATTTACTTACAGCACAAAGCTTTACGCTGCCTTCCTTTCTGCCAGACTTAATCTCCGCATTTTTTATCTGTTCCCTAACTTTATGGAAATTCTCTGCAATCTGTGATTCTGTCATGCCTAGATTTTAGCAGAACGCAGACAATCACTCAACACATCGGCAATCTTGGCAAACTGCTCAACGTTAAGGTTTTCCGCTCTTTCATTTTTACTGATACCAGCCTTGTCAAAAATCTCATCAACATCCATGCCTTTAAGCAAAAGAGGCTTGATGTTGTTGAGCAAGGTCTTTCGTCTGGAAGCAAAAAGAGCATGGACAACCTTTACAAAGAGTCTGTTATCACTGCACTGAACAGGGGTCTCTTTTTTTATAAGGGAAAAAGCCTGGGAGGCAACATTTGGGCGAGGCCAGAAATTTGCACTTGAAAGAACAATACCTTTTTTAACATCATACCCCCATTGGCATAATACACTGAAGGCAGAATAGTTTTCAGTTCCAGGGGCCGCAGCGATTCTTTCCGTCACTTCCTTCTGAACTGTAAAAACACATTTATCAAAGACAAGCCCTTCAACTATCGTATCTGCAATGAAGGTAGCGGCAATATTGTAAGGAAGATTACCAAAAAGCTTTACAGGCTTCATTCCACAAGACTCGTAATACTTTTTCCATGTCTTGAGGACATCACCTTCGGTAATGCTGAATTTTCCCTTTGACTCCTGTTCTTCAAAGAACTGATGAAGTAATCCTATGAAACCTTTATCGATTTCAAAGGCATTCAATTTTGCCCCACGAGCCATGATCTCTTCTGTCATGCATCCAAGACCTGGTCCGACTTCCCAGATCACCTCACCTTCCTTAGGATCAAGAACATCGATGATCTTTTTTCTTGCATCTCCGTTGATCATGAAATTCTGTCCGAACTTTTTCTGCATGGCAAAGCCGTGTTCATCGAGAAAGCTTTTAAGTTCTGTGGGTGAATTGTAGTCTGGATGTTTCATCTAATTTTCCTTATAAAACCAAAGGCGGAACAAAGGCAAAAACCTGGACCGTCATGGCAATTATTTTATAGAGCACATTCATTATACAACCAAACACAGGTGCAAGAAAAGGCAGGACAAGGCATATGACTATGGAAAACAATGCCGCAGAAAGAAAAATGCTTACCATAGGAGAAACAACAACACTCGCAACGATTCCACAGGGCATCAATGCACCAAACATGTCGATGGTAACTGGTGCTGTGGCACACTGTGCACCAAGAGATGCTGACAAGGAGGAACTTATCCTGTTTGGAATTCCACGGCAAAGCAAAGCGTAAAAGAAATCTCCCATCAAAAGGATTCCACCAAGTGCCCCATATGAAAGAATGAAAGCTGCGGAAAAGATATCAGAAGGTGAAATGACGCAATGAATTAAAAACACAGAACAAAGCACAAGAAAATAATCAACATCCATAGAAAAGACCGATGAACAAAGAAGCATAATGACGGAACACAACAGGGCCCTCAGCAAAGATGGAGACAGTCCAGCAAACCAGACAAAGACAAGTATTCCCAAAAGCTTGAGAAAGAAACTTGATTTTTTTCCAAACAGTCTTTTTCCTGTACCCCCTACGAGACCTGCAAAGAAAGAAAGATGCATACCGCTCAAGGCAAGTATATGCGATAGCCCTGCCCTCCGAAAATTATCCGTAAGTCTTTTTTCCGTATATTCCCTTGAACCAGAAAGCAAAGCCAGTATAAAGCCACCCGCATTATTCCAGCTGTACATGAGGCGCTTGAACTGAAGCCTGCACAGAGACCTTGCATGTACGATCATATTAGACCAGCATTTTTTTGATTCAATGTAATCCGCATCAGTTGCAGAAAAAAAAACACCATTAAATCGTCCATATAAGCAGACTTCCTCACCTTTCTCAAATATTGATTTCTTACCGAATGAAGAGAAAAGTTTTCCTGGATAAAGGGATTCCACAATATCTGATGGAACAAGACAGGTTACATTTCCATTTGCTTCACTGGACATTTCACAACCTGTCCATGAGGCCCTTACATGATCCACAGAAAGCACTATGCTATAAAACCTACCGCTGGAATTCTGTGTTGGATTGGAAACTATTTTTCCTTTGACCTCCACTATCGATTCAGTCAGAACAAGGGATTTAAATGGATGACGGTCCGCGACTTTAACCAGACCGCCATAAACAGGAATTGCAAACAGGACTGCCGCAATAAAGAATGGATTTAAAAATCTTTTTCTTAAGGTTTCTACCACTTGAGTTTTGTAATGGAAGACTTGGCAGCCTCAACGACATCATCTGGATAATCAAGGGATGTTGCAGCATAGATAAAATCAAAGGCTCTGTTGTCTCCCAGTTCTCCCAAACTGTTGATTACGGAAAGAACAACGTCTTTAGCAGGAGCCTGACCTGACTCAGTACTCTTGTTAAGAAAATCCAGATAAGAAGAAAGAACCACAACTGTATCAGAATTTGCAACAGAAGAGATGTTTGAGATTGCCTTCGTGAACTGCTCATCTGAAATTTCCTTCAGCTCATATTCACCACGAACTTTCTCAAATGCCTTTGTCGCAACAACAGAAGCTCTGGTCCATTTTGTCTTTGCAACCGTCTCAAGGCAAAGAAGTTCCAGAGTAATCAGGTCTTCTTTCTTTTCCTTGGATTTAACTTCCTCACCCTTATTAATAACCGAAGAAAGTACATTTTCTGCACATTCTCCGCAAATTTTTTTAGAAATTTTTGGATTTGCATTCAATTTGTTGAGTATGACAATTTTTTTGTCTGCAGGAACACTGACGATCATCTGAAGTATTTCCCTGCGGTTTTCCTCTGCAAGATTTCCATAGCATTCTGCGATCTTAGGACTGAATTCAGGCCAGACCTCAAGAATGTCCGCAATGAACAGCCTGTTGAAGGAAGCGGCATTACCCTTCTGCCCCATGAATTCAACAGCCCTGATGACCGTATCATCCACTGGATTATGGTTCTGCATTTTTTTGTAGAAGAAATCATTGATCATCTGGATTGCTTCTCCGTTGGGCATTGTATTGAAAAAATCGATGATGGCAATCTTGACCCTCTGGCTTTCAGTCATCCTAAAAAGTGAGCAAAGGTGTGCAGAAACCTGCTTTTCATTCCCTACAGTATTTCGAGAATTGAAGGAACGGATGCTGACCTCGGCAAGTGCATTGTAATCCTCATCATTGGCAAGGACTTCATTTGTATCGATCAGAAATTCAATGGATTTTACAGCTACAGAAGAATCTCCTGATTCAGAGGATTTCTTTACGGCTGAAATCTTGTCTTTTATGTTTCCCCGGTAGAACTCCACCATGCTTGAATTCTTTTCCTCGGCAAAGGAAAGAAGGAACGCTGTCATTGTAACGGCAAATGCAATAATTCTTTTCATATTCTATCCTGTTAAATTTTTAGTAAGTCTTAAAGTTAGGAAGTTCGTCCACTTCTGCGGCAAAGGAATTTTCTGAAGTAACCTGTCCTTTATTAGATATGGCAACCTTGTCAACCGTAGGTCCTTCCAAGGCAGCCTTGTTTGCAGCCATCATGGCCTCTTCAGGCGACTTTGTTTCTCCTTCCTCAAAAGTCTTTGGAACGATTTCATCAGTCTTATATTCAGGAGCCTCAACCGGAGCATTGACGATGGCAGGAACTTCCTGACCTTCATTTTCAAAAGCTTCAGCCTGAGCGATGGCTTCGTTGATGTCCTTCTGGTCCTGTGGAATCACATTATAGACATAAGAGAGGATTGCATTTTTCATTCCCTGCTCAATATGCGTACATTCAAAATGAAGCCTTGACTGGTTGAGGCTTTCGTTGAATTCCACCGCCCGAACCACACCGAACATGACGATAAGGGCTTCGTTAAGTTCAAACTGGATCTTGATAGGAACATTGTTCTTTCCGACACCACCGATGCGGATCATTGCACCGTCTTCACTGATGTCCTCAAGAAGACATTTGTATCCAGGATCAGTTTCGATCTTATCATACTCAACAACTTCATCCTTTATGACATACATCTGAGCATAGATTTCACATGGAACTCGGATCGACTGTCGTTTCTGTGTACGGTCAAGATTGTAGCTATGTTTAAGGTAGAGAGCCTGATCACTTCTGAAAGCTCCAGACCCGAATACCTGTGTATCAAAGGCATATCCTGCATCATTCTTTCTCCAAAAGTATACGGAGATTGTCTGACCTTCCCAATCTTCTCCTGGAAGCTGTTCGATCTTTCTTGTAACCTTATTGACTTTTACTGGAAGTGAAATTATAAGCTCACGCCCATTGTTGATGACGTGCGAATAGAAAACTCCGCGCCCCTTTAAGATGATGCTGAGCTTTTGTCCATTATCCAATGATTTTGTTGATTCAAGTCCCCGTTTGTTGTCCAGATCCAGAACAACTCTGGTCTTGAATCTATAGAGCTTGTCAAGAAACATCTGAACAGGATATGAGTTGGCATTGCCCGACTGCTTGGATTTTTCAATGACCATAGCAATGCACTTGTTGACTGCATTTTCGGAAACATAAAGATCAAGGGGTTCTTCAATCTCACATTCCTTTGCAAGTTTCCATAAAATCGAAATATCTTTTCTGTGGAATCCGTAGTCAAATCCCTGTGCATAGAATTTTACCTTATCCTGTGTAGCCAGGTAAAATCTGTAAACGCCGAATGCAAACAGACAGATCAATACAGCAGAAATCAGCACTGACATTTTAAACTCCCTTTTTTAAAAACAATCATCTCCAAGACAATTTTCCAGAACAATCTATGGAAAAAATCATATAAATAAATTATAACATTTGTTGTGAAAAAAAGATATATTCTGATTGAATTTCTGTTTATCCTCATATTCCTCGCACTCCCACCTCTTTTTGTCACCAACGGTCATGGACTTTCAAAGGCAGGTTCATTTTCTCCAGCAGTATTGATTCAGCTTGCCATAGCAATTACACTCCAGCTTCAATACAGATTTCAATTTCAGGAAAGAATGACTTCCAGGGCAGCGGCAATTTTCAAGATTCCATTCTGGTGGAGCATCACATTGGGATGTCTAATGCTTATTTTCGCCCTGATGCAGACCCTTACACTTTTTTTTGAAAAGGAAGCATTGTCAAGAAACATCCTGCCATCATTGAATTCAATCGTAGGTTGGTTTTTTCTTGTCTTTACGGTAACATCGGCAGCCTTCTATGAAGAGGTTCTCTACAGAATGTTCATTCCAGAATTTCTTGGAAGAATCATGGATTCCAAAATGGAAAAGAAACTGGTTTACTGGACCGTAGAGATCTTTTGTGTCCTTATATTCGCCTTAGCCCATAGGTATCTTGGATGGATTTCTGTGTTCAATGCCTTTGCCTGCGGTTCAATTCTACGCATCTGCTTTAAGAAAACCAGTTCTGTATGGACAGGAGCAGCGGCACATTTTATATACAACATGACACTCATTATTTTCAGCCTCCTTTCATAGGTTACATTTGCAAAAAACATGTTAATTTGATATTCTCTACAATATACTTTTATATTTAAAGGAAGTAAAAAATGATTTATACAGACACAAGAGACGGTTCAGTCAAGGTTAATTTCAGAACAGCAGTATTGAACGGAATGAACGCTGCAACAGGCGGACTTTACATTCCAGTTGAATTTCCAAAGCTTGACAAATCATTTACCGACAGAAATACAGATCCATCTTTCAGGGATGTTGCATTTGAAATGGCTAAGCCTTACGTAAAGGATGAAATTCCTGACAATGATCTTGAGGCAATCATCTCCGACTGCTATCCATTTACATCTCAGGTTGTTCCGATCGACCCAACAACTTATGTCCTTGAGCTTTTCCACGGTCCAACATGTGCATTCAAGGATTTTGGCGCACGCTTCATGGCTCGCACAATGTCTTACTTTAACCGTGGCGAAAATGACAACCTCCACATCCTCGTAGCAACATCAGGCGACACAGGTTCTGCTGTAGGTTCTGCTTTCCATAACGTTCCAGGAATTGATGTTACAATCCTTTATCCAGATGGAAAGATTTCTCCACTTCAGGAAAAGCAGCTTTCTACTTTCACAGGCAATGTCCGCGCACTCAAGGTAAAGGGAACATTTGATGACTGTCAGGCTCTTGTAAAGAAGGCTTTCGTAGACAAGGACCTTCGCGAAAAGTTCCGCCTTTCTTCTGCAAACTCAATCAACATTTCACGCCTCCTTCCACAGGCTTTCTACTACATGTATTCTTCAATCGTAGTAAAGAACAGAATTCCACGCGATTCACAGATCAAGGATCCTGCAATCATCGCAGTATGTCCAAGCGGAAACTTCGGTAACCTTACATCTGGTCTCATCGCAAAGGAAATGGGAGCACCTATCACAGGTTTCGTTGCAGCAACAAATGCAAACCGCACAGTTCCAGACTGGATTGCAACAGGTGAATACAACGCACGCCCATCAGTTGCTACACTCAGCAACGCAATGGATGTTGGTGCACCAAGCAACTATGAAAGAATCAAGGCCCTTTACTCCCTCGAAGAAGTTCGTTCAATGTTTGCTTCTTACTGGACAGACGACGAAGGAACAATCGACGGTATCAAGAAGTGCCACGAAAAGACTGGATACATCATCGATCCACACGGAGCAGTTGCATGGAAGGCTTGGAACGACATCCGTGGCGGAGAAATGGAAAAGCTTGTCAAAGGCGAAAAGGGAGATTACAGTAAGCCTGGTCTTACAGCAAACATTCCTGCATGGGCAGAAAAGGTTGTAAACAAGGAAGCCGCAGCAATCATCCTTGAAACAGCACATCCTGCAAAGTTTGGTGCTACAGTCGTTAATGCAATTGGCCGCGAACCAAGCATGCCAGAGCGCCTTGAAAAGGTAATGTCACTTCCAGACAATGCAATTCCAATGGAAAAGGATTACGAAAGCTTCAAGAGCTGGCTCGTAGCCAACCTGTAACAAAATATAAAATCTACCGGTCAGGTCTGAAAATGGCTAAACCGCTAGATATCGTCGCTACATGCAAAGCCCGGCAAGGAAACTATCTTTCCGGGCTTTGCATGTTTTAGCCATCCTCAACCTTCCCTCTTGATTTTACATTTGATTCATCTATTAAATTTTTAGTTGAAATTCAACTTTCATCTTTCAATTTTCAACTACCCTATAGTCCCAGTTGTGCTTAGGATATCGACCTTTCATTTCCTTGCAGATTTCAGGCCAGCTTGTCGTCCAGAAATTTTCAAGATCTTCCGTAATCTGAAGAGGTCTTGAAGCTGGAGAAAGCAGCTTTAGCAATACATTCTGTCCCATTACTTTTGGGGTTGAAAAGCATCCGAAAACCCTTTGTATAATTACTTCCACAACAGGCCTTATCCTTTCGTTCTTTTCGTAGATTACCTTAAACTTTCTTCCGTTAGGAAATTCAAGAAGTAAAGGAACTTCCCCATCTATTTTTGAACCGTCAAGATACCAATAGAGAGCATCGTAAATGATTTTTGAATCAAGTTCTTTTCCATCCGTAATAAAAGGACCAAGCCATTCTTCTATGGAATCTGCAAGCATATCACTTAAGCTGCCTTGTTCATCTTTTTGTTGCCTGTAATATTCTACGCGTAAAAGAAAATTTTCACACCTGTCATCAAAAGGAAGAACTTTAAGTCCTTTTTTTTGAACTTCATTTTTCCACGCAGGTAGAATGTCGCCTGAATCAGGAACAAGTTTTTTTGATGAAAGGCAGATTTTGCCAAGAACCATCTGCTCTTCTTTATAGATCTTTCCATCCTTGAAATAGCACTCGAGCTTTGATTCTGCATTACCTTCAATCCATTTAAGAAATTCTTCCCCTTGAATTTCTTCTACTCGATATATCAAGGCATTGCTTTCGCCTGCATCAACTTCAAGGGCTACAATCCATTGGGCATCTGTTTTTACAGAACCATGAAGAAATGCTTTTTTGCCATTGGTAAACTGATATTCCTGCCTTGTATCTCCTGGATTTGAAACCTTTAAAGCAAGACGATCTGGGTAACCTTCAAGGAGCAGCATCTGCTCATTCTGATATTTTATGTTCTGTTTTATTGGAAAATTTTCAAGCCTATGACAAACATCAGTCCAATCCTTTGGCGTATTATTTTCAAAGGAAAGGAAGATTTTTTTTGCATATTCCATGAAGGCTTCATTTCCTCTTGCAGAGAGGACAAGACCCGCAAGCCTAATGTCCATTCCAAGCTTAAGTACAGCCCTGCCTTTATCTGTAATCCTTGAATTTTTCAGCATGCCAGATTTTTCAAGAAAGAAAATACTTTCATTCCAGAATGCTTTTGAAGGTCTATCAAGAAAATCAATACGGTCAAGATCAATCTGTCCGCGTTCTGCACATTCAAGGACAAGAGATGACAATTCGCTTCTTAGAATTTCTGGAAGTACTTCCTTTTGCCTGACATCATTCTTGCTCCAAAGCCTTATGCACTTGCCTTCTTTGGTTCGACCTGCACGGCCAGATCTTTGAGCCGCAGAAAATTCACTCTCATTCAATGTAACAAGTTTCTGCATTCCAACATTAGGATTGAAGACATTCATTCGACATAGTCCGCTGTCAACAACACAAGTTACATCTGGAACCGTAAGTGACGTTTCTGCTATGGCTGAACTAACGATGATCCTTCTAATCCCCCTGTCATTTTCCTTTAGGATCCTTTTCTGTTCATCAATGCTAATGCTTGAATGCAGCGTAAGAATCTCAACGGAACCATCGTCGCCAAAATGAGTTCTTAGATTTTCCGTGCAATTCCTTATTTCTTTAATGCCAGGCAGAAAAACAAGAACATTGCCTTCATTGCTTGAATTAAAAGCGTCTATGACAGCAGATTCTATCCCAACATTAGGTTTATATTGGATTTCTACAGGGAAAGTCCTTCCAGGGATTTCTACTATGGGAGCATCATTGAAGTAGGAAGAAATTCTTTTGGCATCAATGGTCGCACTCATCACAACAATGTACAGGTCATCCCTCAAAAGCTGAGCTTCCTTTACAAAAGAAGAAATAAGGTCAAGGGAAACAGATCGTTCATGGAATTCATCAAGAACCACCACATTAAAGTTTTCCAAAGCCATATCATCTTGAAGCATCCTTACAAGAATGGCTTCCGTAACTAACTGAAGACGGGTTTCCTTGGATACCTTGCTTTCAAGCTTAATCCTATAGCCGCAAGTTTGTCCGCACTCCTCTCCCATAAGGCTTGAAATTCTTGCAGCAGTTCCAAGAACACTCAACCTTCTGGGTTCAGTCATAATGATGTTGCCTTCAAAATGCCTCAAAAGTCCCAATGGAAATACAGTAGACTTGCCTGCACCAGTTTCTGCAGTCATGATCAGACAACGGCTTTTTGATTCCTTTAAGGTCCTGCACACTTTGTCTATATGGTTGAAAACAGGAAAGCTGTTGAGTTTTGTTTCATCGATAGTCATTGGATTGTATTATACATTAAATGAAATAATTTTTCAGAAAAAAATCCCCTGAGATCATGAAGTTCCCAGGGGGTGTCACACGGATTTGAATCCACTGACGTGGATTCTTTGGGTTATTTAATTCCGATTACGTTTGAAATTGTTCCGGATATGTGCTTTTTTTCTGAGGCAGATTTATATACATCACAGTCGAATGATCCGTTTATCAAAGAAAGCTTAACTCCATTTTCCTGACCATTAATCCTGATGGTACAGAGTGTTGAATACCATCTATCACCGTTTCCTTCTACATATGTGACATTTGCATCAGCAGAAGCCAAGTCACTTACACTAACACTTGGAGATTCTGTAACAAGAAAACTAAGCATCTTATTAACAAGCGTATCAGTATTTACAGTTCCTGTTTTATAAGTTCCAGCTTTCATTCCACGATAAGTAACAATAAGCTGTTCATTTGTAGCAGCATTTCTTGCATAAATCATGGTTCCATTTGCAGAAAAAATCTGTGAAATTTTGGAATCTTGTCCAGCTCCTGTATCATTTGAAACCTTAGCTACAGCCTTCTGCTTGAAATATGCATTATCGATATTGGCAGAAAGTTCACTGATCCTAATTTCTTCCGTTTCCGTTACCTTACATCCAGATAGCAAAAGAACTGTAGCAGCTGAAAGAGCGATAACGATCTTCTTTAAAATTGACATGTTAATTCTCCGAATAAAAAGTTGCTTTAATTATAGTGTAAAAAAACTAGAAAAACAATTAAACGCGGGATTGCAGTACAGGAAATCACTTTCCTAAATCAAGCATGCGCATGTTCCAGTTGGCAGGAGGATCTTCAATGATGCTCCAGTCAAAATCAAGGATGCCATGAGGAGGAAACAATGGTTTTGGTGCAGGATATTTCTTTTCTGAATCTTCCTTGATTATCTGCTCAATGGTTTTACCTTCAACCAGTTCAAGATAAGGCTTACCCATGGCACATATGGTAGAAGTTCTTACAGAATATGAAAAATCATTTCCATTTTCATCAGTCCCATGCTTTTTAACAAGGATTGAATTCAAGGTATGCTCAGAAGAAAGACCTTCGCTTTTTTCAATATTGCGGATTCTTGTTCCTCGTCCGTTTACGCAGGTAAAGGTCTGTCCACCGACACTAAGGTGCTTTGGAACACGGAAGGTTTCTTCACCATCAGAAAAGACCGCCTGTTTTTCTCCATCATAGTCCATGTCAGTTCTCCAATAGCGGATATGATAGACTGAATTTTCATTAATGTAGAAAGACATCAATTCCTTTGAGCTGACAGGAGGACTTACAAGAATGCCAGATGCATTTCCACTATCCTGCCAATAGCCATTAAGAGGATTTCCACTTTGCATTACATTTCCGTCAAGAAAAGCGCTCTTGGGAATATTGTCGGAATCTTCCTGCTTTACGATGAAATCAAGATAAAGCTTGTTTCCAATTACAGCAAAAGGAATGTTGTAGATTTCCTTGCGTCTAGGATACTTTACCTGCATGTTCCACGCACCGCTTGGAATTCCATCGGCACTCATTTCATCGCCGTCTTCCTGAAGGACAACCTTGTCTGAGACAAGTTCAGGAGTCAACTGTATGAATTTCACGCTGATTTCTTCTGGAAGGTCCTTTTGGGTCACATCGTTCAATGGTCTCTCGTTCTTTTCCGTATATGCATTAGGTTCAGCAGTACGGTCATCATAACGCTGATAGAAAGCCCTGAGCACCATCATGGGAATTGAACCGTTTTCATTGCTGTAACCACTGTCAAAAACAATATAGCGGCTTGAATTTTTCCATACGCCTTTTAAAAGCTCAGGAACAGAATTTTCATCCTGAGCAAAAGCCAATGAGAAAATTGAAAGACATAATAGAAGAATCAGTTTTTTCATAATCTACAGGGTGGAATTTTCCTTCATCGAAGCAATTTCGTCCCTTATAGAATATCGGATGATTTCCCTTTCTTCAAAAGACTTTGCAACCAAATCATCTATTTCCATGGCTTCATAGAGTTTTCTCGATTCTTCCACATCGGCGCGCAAAACAGGATGCTTTGGACTGAAAAGGACGCAGCAGTCTTCGTAAGGAAGGATTGAAGTTGCGTAGGTTCCGATTTCCAGGGCTGTATCGACGATTTCTTCCTTATCGAGGCCGATGAGGGGACGATACAAAGGAAGCTCGGCAAAGCTTTCAGTGACTGCAAGGTTCTGGCTTGTCTGGCTTGCCACCTGACCAAGGCTTTCACCTGTGATTATTGCATCGCTGCCGATATGTTTTGCTATCATGTTGGCAACCTTCATCATGCAGAGTCGAAGCATGAGTGTGCTGTATTCTTCTGGAGCCTTCTGCTTGATTTTCATCTGGACTTCAGTAAAAGGAACAACGTTGAGGTGTGTTTCCATTCCGTACATGGCTATTGTCTTTGCAAGATCCTGCACTTTTTTCTGGGCTTCTTCTGAAGTATACGGATAGCTATGGAAGTAGACACACTCAACCCGCATGCCGCGCCTCATCATTCTGTAACCTGCAACAGGACTGTCGATTCCGCCTGAAAGCAAAAGGAGGCCTTTGCCGCTGACTCCAACAGGAAGTCCCCTGCCTGTCTTTTTCTGTGCACAGTAAACGTATGCTTTGTCACGAACCTCAACATTGATCACGCAGTCTGGATGCTTTACATCAACGTCCATGGTTCCGTCATCAAAAAGGACGCCAGCAGCCTGAATGCAGATTTCGTAGGAATTCAAAGGGAATGACTTGTCTTCGCGGCGGGCATCAATCTTGAAAGTCTTGGCACCTGCAGATTTTGCCTTGAGTCCTTCTACCTTTACGGCTTCAGTAATGGCTTCCATGGTCTTTTCCACATTCTGAACCTTAGCCCAACCTGTAATCCCTAAAAGGTGGTCAAGCGCAAATTCAACGACTCCACAGCTTTCCTTTGTGCAGTGGACATACAAACGCCCCGTAAGAACCTTTACCTTTGCATCTGCAGTCTCCAAAGCTGTGCGGAGATTATTTACCAACTGCTTTTCGAAGGTCTTGATGTTGCTTCCCTTGAGGGTAAGTTCACCGACCTTCCCAAGATACGTTTCTGTATAAACCGAAAAATCTATTTCTTTCTTTACTCTGTTTTTCATTTTAATACCTTATGGAAACCCCAATATTGAAGTAGAAATTTGTTTTGTTGCAAAGCTGATCTTCCCAAGCCTTGCGGCAGGAATCAACTTTTGCTTTTTTCTGCTCCGACGTAATAGATTCATCTATTGTGCCGTCAGCCTTTATGCCATATCTTTCCCCTGGGAACATTTCATTTCCGACACCGTAGTTGTGGATGTATTCAATGTCGAATCCACCTTTAAGGCTTACTCTTGAACCGTTATTCTTCTGCTTAAGTAGATATTCTGCCTGAGAGCCAAATCTTACCGTCGTCATGATGTGTTCCTGATTCATGAAATTCAAATGATTCCAAGCGGATTCCACATGTCTTCCAGCACCGCTCTCTTTATTTGAAAACATGGAATGCTGGTAAACAGAACCATCGGTGGCATAGGTCTTAGGCTCCGCACCAAGATAATCCAAAGCTTCTTCATCAGAAAGAGTTTCGCTTACATTTCCATGACGGGAAACAGAGCCGTGAACATTAAGCTTGAGACGGTCTACAGGCCTTAGATCAACGGAAAGTTCAACGGCATCGCTGTCTGGTTCATATTGAGAACCTATTTTTATTCCATTGTTTGTATAGTCCTGATAGTTGTTCATACCTGGTCGAATTTCTGCGTTGTCAGAGTGCCTGTAATATTCCCAATGGCTGTAGGTATAAGGTGTGATCGCAGTATAGCTCAATCCGACTTTTTCGACCTTACCTTCCTCTGGTGTCCATATGAGCCCTGTCTTTGCAGCGAGCCTATATTTTGAATCAAGATTTGCCTTCAGGAACTCATCGATTGGGAAATCATCCACCATTACATCATTTGCCCATGTAAGTCCCCGTATAGGCTTTACATTGAATGCAAGCCCCATGAAAACTCCGTCTCCGGCTCCCGTAAGTTCTTCCGAAATCATGTAAGGAACAGGCAGCAGAGTACAAATGTCAAAACGATTGCCTATGACAGTGGTTTCATAGAATGAAAAATCAAACCAGTCGCAGACTTCATAGGAAATTGCATGGAATCCAAGTATCTTTCCCGATCCCAAGGATCCTATGTTGCCATCATATGCAGAAGTAGATCCAAGCATGGACACCTGCTGGGTATATGAAACTTTACCTTCCATCCAAGTCATTGAAAGATTTGTCTTGTGAAACCCTGAATCGTTTAAGGCAAGTCCTTCATTAAGCCATTTTCCATAGCCATTCCTATAAATACCACCCTGAACAAAGAGGTTCTCGGTTCCGTATGCAACGGCAGTATTTACATCAAGATACATGGTAAGGGGGCCGAATTCCGATGGATCATAGATTGCATCATGGGCAGGTGTTGAACACATGGGTTTATATTCCACATCAGGATGCTTTGAAACCGTAATTCCCATCCTATAGCCAAAGGAAGCCCTGTCTGTGCCTTCAAAAAGGGGTCTGTCCCCTTCGACACCTGGACATAAGTAGATGTTCTTTCGCAGCTTTGACTCAGATTCACCGTCTTTTGAAGTTTTCTCATACTTTAGGAAACCATCTGTATCAAGATAGACATAGATCTTCTTTCCTGTCATGCGTTCGTATGCAAGGGAAGCATCCTCCTTGTCCCCTTCATTGCCGTTTTCAAGGACCTGATCGATGATTGCCTTGACATTCTGATATGGATAAGGTCTTGTAGGAGGAAGCTGGCTTACAATGCCACGATTATGCCACTTGAGTGCAAGGTCGTAGAATTCATCCTGCGGATCAATGGTGACCTGAGCAAAAAGGCCTATGGTACAAAGCATAGTAAAGACAATGGTTGATATGATCTTTTTCATCTATTTTTCCTTATTATCTAGAAGAACTTCTTTGAGACAGAAACGGCTATTTCAACACCCTTTTTTGTCTCTCCTTCGGTATTACCGCTGTTTATCACATAGGTGAAGGCTGGCTGGACCATGAACGAAAGCCCCTTTGCAGGAGTCATGGTGCCTCTCAAGGCAATCCTGTTCACATATTCCGTCGTTCCATGAGGTGTCCTGTAATTCTGCTTGTCCTTTGCATCGTCTGCACCTGGAGTTCCGTCATAGTCTTTGGATGGATATGCCCAATCCTTGTATTTAGAATCTGCCTCGGCAGCCTTAGACTTGTCCCTGTCCTTCCAGTTCCAGTCAAGACCACGGAATACCTTGTCTCCGCTGTATTCTCCACATGCCTTGAAAAGATAATCCAATGTCACGGACCATTTCCCTGCATTTTCATATCCAATGGAGATTTCACCGCCCACAGTGTCAGGTCCCCAAGGAGTTCCGTACCACTCAGTATAGAAGTCATCCTGCATAGGTCCCATAAGGTCCTGATAGTATCTTACCAAAGACCAGTTAGGACTTGCCTTTATGTACATATATGGATCCGTATAGGTTCCCTCAAGCCAGATATGGAAAGCACCCTCTCCGAAAGGAATGAAAACTTCCGTACCGGCCTGAAAGCCGAATCCACGTGGAGTACAGTCATCAGGGTCATCCGCTTCCGTAGGCATCTGAAACTGATCCATAGCAAAGATTCCATAGAGCCTAGTGTTTCTTACAGGCGCATAGTCAAGCTTGAGGCACATGTAGTCGCAGGTATTGCTTTCACCACCCTCACGCCTTGTCTCGTAGTCCTTCCAGGCAGCAAAACCGTGGAAAATGTTCCATGGGGCAAGATAGCGAAGTTCCATAGGTGCGTAAACAAAAAGGGATTCCCTTGCAGTAAACTGAAGCTTTGAGCCAAGAAGCATGCCGATTTCGTGAGTGTACATGTACCTGTCGGGATTGAACTGGCTTACATTCATCTTGTAGCGAAAATTTCCTGACCAGACAGAAAGGTCCGCATAGGTTGCGCCTGTAAAATATTCGCTTTGAGCTACGCTTCCTGACAAAGAACGGTTGAAATTTGACGCCATGGTTCCAAAGATGAAGGAAAGTCCTGTGCTGTCCGTAAAATCATGACCCGTGGCAAAATAGTAGTCATGTGGAAAGTTCAGGTCAAAGGCATCTGCAGCAAGTGGAACGTTGGAATAGTTCTTGTGCTTAATCTTATACCCTTGGGTTTGCGCAACCCTAAGATCCATGGACATGGCAAAATAGTCTTCCAGTGTGATTTTAAGAGGAATGTACATGAGAGGCTTCTGATGATAGCGGTCATATACCCGTTCCACTGCCTCTTCGTTCTTATAGTAGCCCTCAAGATTCGCCTCCAGTTCAGCCTGAATCTTAAGCATATCGCTTCCAAAGGACGCAGGAGTCTCGTACTCGATGTATTCCTTGATCTGGTCAAACCTTACTGCAGCATCATCGGATAGCCTTTCATAGTCAACCTTAGAAAGATGCCGTTCTATTTCGCTCAAAGTCATAGGACCGTAAAAAACAAAATCCGTCCTACCACTGTCCATGACAATTCGCGAAAGTCCATCAAAAATCCAATGCCCTGCAGGAATGACCTCCTGACGGCTTCTTGCATAGATGGATTCCGATAAAATTATAGAACCTATTGTTATAATAAAAAGACTTTTTAAGCATTTTATTGAAGATTTCATGATTTTTTGAGTTTAAATGATTGTTGCAGAAAAAACAAGCATAGAGTAAAATTATAGGACTATGAAAATAGCAATGTTCACCGATGCCTATTACCCAAGAATCAACGGAGTCACGGTTTCCGTACATTCCTATGCTGAAGAGCTTTCAAAGTTGGGACATGAAATAGCCATCGTCTGCCTTGAATACACGGAAGAACAGCAGAAAAGTTCATTCTTCGATGAAGCAAGTGACGATACATTGCCCTTTAAGATCATAAGGATTCCTTCTTCCAGAGTCGTTTTCTCCAAAGAAGACAGGATGGGAAGGCTTGACAAGTGGCATTTCGTCAAAAAGGCCATGGATGCATTTAAGCCAGACGTAGTACATATCAATTCGGAATTCGTCGCAGGCTATTTTGGAGCCATCTACGCACGCCATAGAAAGATTCCTTCAGTATTCACCTTCCATACTCTTTGGGAAGACTACCTTTCAAACTACATGACCTATGTTCCCAAACGCAGCTCAAGGAAGCTCGGTAAGGAAGTCGTTCGCTTTTACCTTAAGAGAACGGACGTAATCATAGCACCGACAAAAAGAATCGCAGAGGTCGTAAAGGAATACGGCATTGACAGGGAGGCTCATATACTTCCTACAGGAATTCCTTCATCAAAGCTTGCGTTCAGTAAAAAACAGAACAATATTGTAATAAATACCATGAACAAGAAATTTCCCAGCATCAAAGGGAAAAAGATCCTACTCTATGTAGGAAGAGTCGTAAAGGAAAAGAACCTTGAATTCCTCTTTGACGTGCTCAAGGAAATTCAGAAATCAATTCCAAAGACAGCCCTTCTCTTTGTGGGTGGAGGACCATCACTGGAAGAGCTTAAGGAAAAATCAAGGGAGCTGGGGCTTGAAAAGTCCGTATTCTTTACAGGCTACATCGAAGGCTCCAACCTGATCTATTTCTATAAGAAAGCTGATGTGTTCACCTTTCCAAGCAAGACAGAAACTCAAGGTCTTGTAACGGTCGAGGCAATGCTTTCGGGGCTTCCTGTAGTAGCCATCGGTGAAATGGGTACCGTTGATGTCATGCAGGGAGACAACGGTGGATTCATGGTAAAGGACGACAAGGCGGAATTTGCAGGACGAGTACTTGACCTCCTCAACGACAAGAAGCTCCATGTGGAAAAATCAAAGGAAGCAATCGAGTGGGCTTCAAAATGGAAAATTTCAAGCCTTACGCCATCCCTTATTGAATGCTACAGGCAGGCGATAGAAATACATTCAAGCAAGCATAGGAAGCAGGAAGACTGATGACTTCAGACGAAAAAGAGACCATATACAACCTACTAAAGCTTTCCTCATCCTGGGTATACGGATACAAGTCTCCTAAATTTCAGGGAGACAGCATTGCCTTCGACGACGATGTAATAGAATTCGTGGAGCCGAAGCCAGCACCGTCATCTGATGCCATGGCGACAGAAGTTCCACAATCGGAAGCAATAGATATTGAAAGCGCCCCACCGAAGGTTACAGGCCAGCAGCCATCAGACAACGGTGGAATCACCATAGAATCCATCTGCAGCAAGATTTCAACCTGCAGGAACTGCGTGCTTTCCAACACAAGGACAAACACCGTACCTGGCGAAGGTGTACAGCACCCTTACGTCATGGTCATAGGAGAAGGACCTGGAGAGGACGAAGACAAGACTGGAAGACCTTTCGTCGGCAAAGCAGGACAGCTGCTGGATAAGATGCTTGCAGCAATCGGTCTTAGCAGAACTACAAACTGCTACATTGCAAACATAGTAAAATGCCGCCCTCCGATGAACCGCACACCAATGCCCGATGAAGCAAACGCCTGCGCAGGGTACCTTCAGGCACAGATACATATCCTTAAGCCAAAGTTCATACTGGCAATGGGACGCACTGCCGCACAGAATCTACTCAAGACAAACACAGGCATAAATACACTCCGCGGAAACTGGCTCGAGCTCCAGTTTGGAAACGAAAAGATTCCTTTGATGGCTACATTCCATCCAAGCGCACTTCTCCGAGACGAACGGCTAAAGGCTCCAGCCTGGCAGGACCTTAAGAAATTCCGCGAAAAACTTCTTGCAGAAAAGCCAGACTACGCAGAAGTCTTCTACACACAGCAATGAGTGAAAGCCCCCCACGCTACATAGATGTCGTCCTCAACGTGCCCCTTAACCAGGCGTTCACCTATAGGGAGCCTGCCGACGATGGAAAGAAAATTCTTCCTAAAGATCCATTCGGTTACAGGGTCGAAGTAAAATTCGGCAACAGGAAGACAACGGGATTTGTCACTGCAGTCTATGATTCCATTCCAAAAACCTGCACCGTAGGTGACGACAAGATAAGAAACGCCCTCAGGTACATCGACAGTGAGCCGCTTCTTACAAAGGAGCTGCTTTCAATCGCATCATTCATGAGCAGCTACTACATTGCTCCCATCGGAGAATGCGTTTTTGCCATGATTCCATCGGGGAAAAGAGAAACTGAAATACCTGGATTCTCTTTCTTTCAGGATGAGAAAGGTTTTGAAAAAAAGGAGCTCAGCAACGAACAGACATCCGCTGTGGAAGGTATCCTAGCCCCTGCCGCCGCTTCAAAATTCCATTACCTTTACGGAACCACAGGAAGCGGAAAGACAGAGGTTTTTCTTACCTGCGCCGACAGGGTAATGCAACAAGGAAAAGGCGTAATCTATCTTGTGCCTGAAATAGGACTTACACCGCAGGTCGTAGATGCAGTCCGAAAAAGATTCGGCAACACAGCAGCGGTTCTTCATTCCGAACTGACTCCAAGCCAAAGACTCGGGGAATGGAAAAGAATCCTCCACAAGGAAGCAAGGGTTGTCATCGGAGCAAGAAGCGCCATATTCGCTCCAGTCCCTGACCTTGGACTAGTAATCATCGACGAAGAGCATGATTCATCATATAAAAGCGGATCCTCACCCAGATACCACGCAAGACAGATCGGGATGTTGAGATGCACCCGCGAAAACATTCCCCTCATCATGGGTTCTGCAACGCCTTCACTTGAAGCATGGCATTCCATGGCGGAAGGTAAACTGCTGAAACATACGCTTACAAAGCGTCTTGCTGGAGGTGCAGTTCCAAAAATTGAAAGCGTAAATCTTTCAGCGGAAGCAAACGGTGAAAACTGCATATCCCAGAAGCTTAAATCTGAAATCGAAACGACCCTCAAGGAAAACAAGCAGACCATCCTTTTCCTGAACAGGAGAGGTTTCACGCATTTTTTCAGATGCGCCTCCTGCGGCTTTGAGCTCAAGTGCAGGAACTGTTCTGTCGCCTTGACATACCATAAAAGCGAAAACAGGCTTCGCTGCCATTACTGCGGCTACAACACAACACCTCCACAGCAATGTCCTGAATGCGGTTCACTGGACATAGGATATTCAGGCTTCGGCACTGAATACATTGAAGGAGAAGTAAAATCAAAATTTCCAAACTCAAGAGTTTTACGAGCCGACACAGATTCCCTTCACCACAAGGGAGAGCTGCAGGAACGTTTTGACAGCTTCAGGAAGGGAGAAGCGGACATCCTCCTTGGCACACAGATGGTCGCCAAAGGACTCAACTTTCCAAAGCTTAAGCTGGTTGGTGTTGTTCTTGCAGACTCATCGCTGCACTTACCGGATTTCAGGGCATCGGAAAAAACCTTCGCCCTCATAACCCAGGTTGCAGGAAGAGCCGGAAGATTTTTTCCAGACGGCAAGGTCATAGTACAAAGCTACAGTCCTGACCGTGATGCGATTTCCTTTGCAGTCAGAGGCGACACGGAAGGATTCTACAAAAAAGAAATCGAAATGAGAAAGATACTTGGATTTCCGCCTTTTACAAGACTTCTCAGGCTTGTATTCCGATCCGCAGTACCAAACTCTGCACAGGCAGCGGCAGAATCAGCAGCAGGAATTCTTTCAAAGAAAGCTCCTCCCGAAGTTGAGATACTTGGTCCTGCAGAATGTCCCATCAACATGGTCAGCGGCAACTATCGATGGCAGATCCTTCTCCGCAGTAAAAACATAAAGCCTCTACAGGATTCCGCAAAGACTTTGGTCTGGGGATACAAACCGCTAAAGGATGTTTACATAGAAATTGACGTGGATCCACTCAATATGATGTAGGCTCTCCACCATTACGGTCATGACGCACAGGACCATCAAAAATAATTTCCCAAAGGAAAAGTCCTGTCGCAGGGGCGGTCCTCATTGCCCTGCTTCTATCCTTGCTTTCAAGAATGGCCTTGAAATCCTCTCCGGACATACCTTTTTTCTCCGCCTCGATCAGCGTGCCCGTTATGGAACGAACCATCTTCCAAAGAAAAGCATTTGCCTGGATTTCAAACACCAGAAGTCCTCTTTCTTCGTCCTCCCAAAAAAAGAACGCATTCTCAAGATAGCGGTAGGTTGAAAGACTTTTGTCACCGCTTGCGGCAAAGGTAGCACAGTCGATTTCACCTCTTAGACAGGATGCCATGTCATTGAGAACATTGATGTCAGGCTTTCTTGGAATAAACCAGCGGTACCTGCTTTCATGGGCAAAACAAGGCTTTCCGCACTGGATAAAATACCTGTATTTTCGGCTTGTTGCGCTGAACCTTGAGTTAAAGGACATATCCTTTTTTTCTACCTTCATTATCCTGATGTCAGGTGGAAGAAGTCCATTTAAAGCACGAAGGTAATTTTCAGGTTCAATATTGTCGACTGGACATTCAAAGTTGGCAGCCTGTCCCATTGCATGGACCCCGCTGTCGGTTCTTCCGCTGCCGTATAGTTTTAGGGGAAGCTTCACCATCTTTTCAATGGCAAGCTCTATCTCTCCTTGAACTGTCCGTACTGGTTCACCGCCGTCAGATTTGTCCTGTCTCTGCCATCCACAGAAATCAGTTCCATCATAGGAGACTGTCAGGAGAATATTATTCATCGTCGTCAAATATGTTGTTTGAACCAAGCTCAGCAGCAAGCTTATCGTAAAGGTCACGTGCTACTTCAAGAAGAGGACCAGGCTTTGCCTTGCTTGATTTACCAAGACCAAAGATACGGGCAATGGCCTTCTTGCTGTCCTCAAGCTTCTTAAGGCGAAGCTGAAGGTTTTCATGCTGTCCGTATTTATATTCCAGCAGACCTGAAAGATAGATGATTCCATCATAACCGTAGTTCTTGTCCGTGTCAGGGCCAAAATGAGAAACAGATTCAATGGATTCAATTCTTCCCGTCTCATTTATAAGTGTCTGCTGATAGAAGAACAATGCCTTTCTATAAAGAACCTGAGCGATATAGTCATAGTTGTGTCCTGGACTGACATGATCAATATCCTGGCAAAGCCATGCAAGCCTTAGGGCGATTTCACCCCTCTTGAATGTAGGAGAATAGGCGATATCTACGTTCTCATAGCAATGGAGAGCAAGGTAATACATTGCCGCTCCGTCATAGAGAGTTCGCTCATCGTAGACGTTATAGTGAGGGAAAATAGTTTCTGTCGCTTTGATTCTTTTTTCAGATGTTGCAGCAAGACGGTCAAAGGTAGCACCATCCTTGATGGCCTTAAAATCCTTCCAGAACAATGCTGTATGGCACTTAGGACAAACACCGATTTCATAGATGAGAGGATAGACACGGCCGAATTTCTTTGAAGGCTCATAGTTTCTATGGAGTTCATCAGTAAGATTGCCTGCGATGGTTCGACCTCCACCTTGATGCATGACTTCCTGCCTGAATGGCTTCTGACATACAGGGCACATCATCTCTTCCTTTGCCCAGTATGAAATGGCAGGTTTCTTTGGACCTTCATCCATCACAAATGCCTTGCTGAAATTATTCTTTGCCATCATTACCTCTCTATTATCAGTCGCCGCACTCAATCACCGAGTAAGCGACAGCATATTCTTTTTCATGACTTATTGAAACATGGATACGAAACTTAGGACCACAGCGCTCCTCAACAAGCCTGAGTGCATCACCTGTAACGATGAAATCAGGTTTGCCATTGCTGTCGGACACCACATAGACATCCTTCAAACTGAATCCTGAAATACCAGTCCCCAGGGCTTTAGAAAAGGCTTCCTTCGCAGCAAATTTTCCAGCGTAGGATTCGCACTTCCTTTGGAAAGATACATCAGGTGACAGCCTCTCATTCTCGTTGAAAAACCGAGCGATATAGGAATCCTCGAACTGAACCCATTTTTCGAGTCTTGAAATCTTGACTATGTCGCAGCCGATTCCAAAAATCATAAGGCTCCCCCGTTATCCATATCCGCACCTATATCATCGGTATTTTTGACTTCTTTTTTGACAATTGTTATTTCTACTTCTGAATGAGAAGACTGGGCCAGAGAATATGCAGGGGAAAGCTCAACAATCACAGGAACAGTGTACAGACCTGGCTCCGTAATGAATGAAAGATCTGCATATACGCTCAGGCTTTTCATACGGAACTTTTCGATGTCATTTACACTGCCTTCAATGATAAGGTTGACTTTTTTAGCCTCTCCCGCAACTTCAAATTCCTCGGCAAGGGAATTGAATTTGATCTCAATATCATCAAGCTCCTTGACCATCGCTTCCGAAACGACAGGAACAGTCGCCTTGATGAGAGGATCATCCAGAACAGAAATATAGTTGTTGGAATTGACGGTCTTAAGAATCTTAGAGACAGAAATTTCAGAATTCTCAATGTTGACGGAACCAGCAGGAATTTCATTGATTTCGTCAAGCATGAACTGAGGGCCAACAAGGAAAACATGGGACGGCTCAAGCTGAACTGAAAGCGCCTTATATCCGTGGGCTGGCGTACCATAAACCCTAGATACTACAGGAACCTGTTTAAGTGCTTTTTTCTGTATTTCAAACTTCAAGTTATCTGGAGCAGCAGTAATTTCAAGTGGATCAAGATCAAGCTGAAGAACCCTTTCAGAAATTCCAACGCTTACAGGGAATGACCAATACCCTTCCTTTGTCTTTGAAGAAATATCGACATAGGCAAAGAAATCCTTTTCAGAAATAAGGGAAATCTGTTCGCTTCTTGTTCGTACCTTAACCTTTATGTACTTTTCCTTTTCAAGACCACTGACAGGAATCATGTTTCCATCCGCACGAATTTCCAAAGGGACAGAAAAATTCCTTGTTTCAAGAAGAGATACCTGATGGAAGAAATAAATCATGCAGGCAAGGACAAAGCAGACAGCTTTTACAGGCCAGTTAGTTATCAGTTTTTCCAGTAAGTGTTTTGTGTTCATCGATCGTGTCCTCAATAATCTGCTGGTCAGGTGTAATATCCAGCTGACGTTCAAGAATCTTAGTCACCTGATCAGCCGTAAGGTCATAGTGAAGCTTTGAGTCATATGCCAAAGAGAAAGCGCCAGTTTCTTCACTTACAATAA
This sequence comes from Treponema sp., assembly GCF_045641405.1. GTDB lineage: Bacteria > Spirochaetota > Spirochaetia > Treponematales > Treponemataceae > Treponema_D. Next base: position 156,361 of record NZ_JAZUGX010000006.1, on the reverse strand, counting down.
GAATAACACAGTCCGTGACCTCGCTTAATCCAAGGGCTGCTCTATGTCTTGTTCCGAAAGTCTTCTTGATGTCATACTGCTCGCTGACAGGAAGAAAGCACCCTGCAGAAAGAACCTTGTTTCCCTTGATGAAACATGCACCGTCGTGAAGAGGTGTGTTATGACCGAATATGGTAACAAGAAGATTCGAAGAAAGGTCTGCATTCAGCATCGTTCCAGTCTCAAGGAAATTATCGACCTTTGTATGGCGCATAAAGCAGACAAGCATACCTCTCTTTTGCTTTGAAAGCAGATCTGCAGCAATGAGAACAGAATCAACGTAGGTATGTTTTGCCCTCGAACCGATGGTAAACCATCTTCCCTGTCCAAGCTTAAGGAAAACCTTTCGAAGCTCAGGCTGAAAGACAATCGCAAAGACAAGGACAAGGCCAGGAGCAAGAACAGAGAAAATCCACATCATGGTCTTAAGCTGGAAAATGTAAGTGACAGCGTAGGCAATGATTACAAGGACCGCAGATTTTAGAATCTGAACGGCATTGGTCTGATTTATGATTTTATAGACCTTATAGAGAAGGAATGTAAGAATGCCGATATCCAGTATCGGTCTGATTCCGTCATAGACTTTCAACAGATTTGCAAACTGATTCATACTTTATAGAAGAGATTTTAACACAGCAAAAGTATCAACGCAAGGAGCACAATCATGGACACGAACCATAAAGGCACCGTTGAGGACTGAAAGCATGTCGGCAGCTAGAGTTCCATAAAGACGCCCTTCCACATCCCTACCTGTCATCTGTCCTATGCAGGTTTTTCTTGATAGAGCCATCAAGACAGGATACTTTCCATCACAGAGCTTTCCGCAGTTCTTTATAAGCTGAATGTTTCCATCAAGGTCCTTGCCAAAACCGACTCCAGGATCGACGATGATCTTGCCTGCCTCTATTCCTTTTGACAATGCAAAGGTCGCTCTTTCTTCAAGATAACGGCTTACTTCATCAAATACATTTCCGTAGCGGGTATCATTCTGCATGTTTCCAGGAATGCCACGCTTATGCATGAGGACAACTGGAATCTTGGTCTCAGCACAAAAGTCTGCCATTCCATCATCATCTTCAAGAGCGGAAACGTCATTTAAAATGTCAGCCCCCGCATCAAAGGCAGCCTGCATGACGGATTTTTTTCTTGTATCTATGGAAATAGGAATATCGCTATGTTTCCTGATTTCCTTGACCAATGGAACAACCCTTCTGATTTCTTCATCTGCATCAACATACTCTGAGCCAGGACGAGTCGATTCTCCCCCTATGTCCAATATATCTGCACCTTCATCGATCATCTTCAAGGCACGCTCAAGGCTTCCTCTGCTCTCAGAAAAAAAACTGTCGGGAGTTGCATTCACAATCGCCATTATGAAGGCTGGATTTTCAGTAGACACAGCACGGTCACGAAGTAAAAGAGTTTTCATCTATCCAATAATATCCTTTGCAGCTTTGCAGATTGAATCAGAAGAAAGTTCGGCAGCTTCAAGAATCTGGCTTCTGTTTCCGTTAGGCACAAAACGATCGGGAAAAGCAAGAACCTTTGTTGCAACATCCTTGGAAGCATATTTCTTGACAATGCCCTCAAGATATTCAGCAATGCCTCCTATCTTGACACCGTCTTCAACAAAAACAACTCCGTCATATTCAGGAACAAGGCCAATAAAATATTCTTCATCAAAAGGCTTAAGGAACCTGAGGGAATAAATGTCGGCTATCGTACCATCAAGGAGCAATGAACGTGCGGCTGTAAGCGTCTCAGAAAAAATGCTTCCAGTGCAGACAAATAGAATTTTCTTCATCCTGCTTCTGTCCGTCTCTGAATATTGGGAAGCAATACCAGGCGCATATTCATCAGAAGTAACAAAAACTCCTTTGCCATCCACCACGGAATGAGAAAAGCTTTCCGTTTCTGTAGGACAGGAAACCTTTGGCCATCTGATGACGACAGGTCCTTTGCATTTTTCAACGGCATATTCAAGACAAAGATTCATATCCTCTTTTGTCGCAGGAGAAAGGAATATGATGTTTGGAACAGGTCTCAAAAGGGAAACATCGAAAATTCCCTGATGGGTCTCGCCGTCATTTGGAACAGCACCAGCACGGTCAAGGACAATGACACAATGTCTTTCCTGCAATGCTATGTCCTCAATTATCTGATCAACCGAACGCTGGATGAAGGTCGAATAGATTGCCACGACAGGAATCAGCCCTCCCGCATTCAATCCACCTGCAAAGGTAACGGCATGCTCTTCCGCAATACCTACATCAAAGAATCTTTCTGGAAATCTTCTTGAAAAAGCATCAAGTCCAGTCCCTTTAGACATTGCAGCTGTTATGGCGGCAAGCTTTGTGTTGCGTTCCCCAAGCTCAAGGATTTTATTCGAGAAACATTCAGTAAAGCTGAGATTGTCGAATTTCTCAACCTTTCCATCGCTTGTGTTGAACGGTCCAACTCCATGAAATGCAGAAGGATTGTTTTCTGCAGGCGAATATCCTTTACCTTTTTTTGTGACGACATGAATCACAACAGGCCTAGGAATTTTCTTTGCCTTTTCAAAGACACGGATCATCGCGTCCATATCATGTCCATTGAGAGGACCTACATATTCAAAGCCCAGATCGACAAAAAGATTGTTCGTAAGAAAGAGACCTTTGATTCCCCTCTTGAACCTGAAAATAAGTTTGCTCAGATGCTTGCTGAAATATGGAATGCGGTCAACAAGATGATCAACCCGATGCCTGAAGCCCTGATATGTATTTGTGAAGGTAAGCCTCGAAAGGTAACGTGAAAAACTGCCGACATTCTGGTCTATGGACATCTGGTTATCGTTGACGACGACAATGAGATTTTCCGCAAGCTGTCCTGCATGGCTAAGTCCTTCAAACGCCATTCCACCAGTCAAGGCTCCATCACCGATGACGGCAACAACCTTGTCCTTTCTTCCAATGATTTTCCAGGCAGTCAAAAGCCCAAGAGCCGATGATATGGAAGAAGAAGCATGACCTGCATCAAAATAATCGTGCTCGCTTTCCCTTATCTTTGTAAAACCAGATATGCCATCCTTAAGGCGTACTGTAGAAAATTCACCTGTTCTTCCTGTAAGAAGCTTATGTGGATAGCACTGATGGCTCACATCCCAAACAATGGAATCCTGAGGACTGTTGAAAACCCTATGAAGAGCAATGGTCAATTCCACCACTCCAAGGTTGCTTGCAAGATGGCCGCCGTTGTTTCCTACGACTTCTATGATCTTTGAACGGATTTCCGAGGCAAGAACGGGAAGCGATTTTCCAGGCAAAGCTTTAAGATCTTCTGGCGAATGTACATTATGTAAAATCAAAACTTGGACTCCCGTTCCCAATGGTGTAGCAGTATAAATAATTTCAAATGAAGAAAAAAAAGACCGCAGTCAGAAATGTAACCGCGGTCTTCATCCAAAAAGGCCCTTCGCACCTAAGCGACCCACACATTTCCTTTCAGAAATATATGATCACTTACTTGCTCTTATGGCGATTTTTTCTAAGCTTCTTCTTACGCTTATGTGTCGCAATCTTTGCGCGCTTTCTTTTCTTACCACAAGGCATGAGTAGAACTCCTTAAATTTAAGTTCTCATATTATCCAATTTTTAAGAAAATATGTCAAGGGCAACGGGGAAAAGCCTAGGTTCAGACCACATTTTGTGAAACGATATTTTGAGCAGATGCTTATCCAACATTAAAATACATAGTCTTTCTAGAAAAAGTCCTCAGTTTACAATTTCCATTTAATCTGATATTTTTTAACTATGAAACAAAATGTAGCTGACTACTCATTTGAATATAAAAAACGAAAGCAGAAGGTCCTTCAGCATGCAATGATTCTTGTAATCACAGTGTTCCTCTGTCTTACCCTTTTCCTTAACTTTGTGCTTTTCGCCGTATATACAAATTCATCTTCAATGGAAACCGACCTTTCAAAGGACGGAGTTTCCCTGGTCTGCCCGTTCCTCAGAAATCCTTCCCGTGGTCAGGTGGTCTACATATCTCCTATGGATGAAGAAAAGCTTCCATTTTATAAATCCGCTGTAAATCTTGTCATAAACTTTTTTGCTCTTCAGAAGTATAAGCCCTTTGGAAGCAGCACAAGAATGACAGGAAAACATTCAATCCGCCGCGTCGTTGCCCTCCCAGGTGACAGCTACTACATGAAGGACTATGTTCTCTATGTAAAGCCAGCAGGACAGAATTTCTACCTTACGGAATTTGAGCTTGCCTCAAAGCCTTACAACATCAGGATTTATTCCGTGCCAGTTGAATGGGACGGAATGGGATGCGCAGGTTCACTTCCAGAAACAACTCTGGGCAGCAATGAATACTTTGTCCTTGCCGACAACCGTATTGAAGGAATCGATTCCAGGGTTTACGGCGGCATCAAATCCGACAGGATCAAAGGCCGTATCATCTGGCAGATATTTCCTTTCAACAAGATGAAGCTATTCTAGTAAATGACAGCTTCCCTCTATATACACATTCCGTTCTGCCTTCAAAAATGCGACTACTGCGATTTTTTCTCCAGGCCACAGAACGGAAAAATTCCTGACAGCTATGTCGAAGCCCTAATAAACGAAGCTGACTTCTACGCAGACTGCAACGACATCACCTGCTGGAAAACCATCTATATCGGTGGCGGAACCCCAAGTCTTCTTTCCCCCAAGCAGATAACGACCCTCCTTAAAAAACTTTCAAAACGTATTGGATCTGGGACTCAGGAAATAACAATGGAGATGAATCCAGAATCCGTGTCCAAGGATAAATTATCAGCAGCCGCAAACAGTGGTGTCTCCAGGCTTTCCCTAGGAATCCAGAGCTTTAACGACAAAGCCCTCAAGGCCATCAACAGGCACTGTACTTCGAAAAGAGCAAAGGATGGCATTGAGATCATCAAAGCCAATTGGAACGGTCAACTGAATCTTGATTCCATAGCAGGTCTACCCGAACAGACGGAAGAAGAATTCATCGCCTCGCTTAACCAGATTCTTTTCTATGAACCTGACCATATATCCTTGTATACACTTACGGTAGAAGAAGGAACCCCCCTCCATATAAAAATCGAAGACGGAATCATTCACCACGACCCTGACAGCGCCGATGAGCAGTGGATCAAAGGAAGGGAACTTATTCTTTCAAAGGGCTATGGACAATACGAGGTCTCGAATTTTTCAAAGCCTGGAAAAGAAAGCCGTCACAACCTGACCTATTGGAGACAGCAGGACTACGTTGGAATCGGTGCTGGTGCATCTGGAACCATCTATGGACAGGAGAGCATGCGCTGGACAAACACGCAGGATATTGAAAAATACATCTCCTTTTGGAATTCAACAGCTCTATGGAATCAGGCTGACCTTCCCAGGCAGACAGAAGCAATAGACCTTGAGACAAAGGAATTTGAATTCCTCATGATGGGGCTACGCACCCTGGAAGGAATCAATTCAGCACAATATGAAAGAAAGTTTTCCAAGATATCTCCCTGGAATGGAAACCTTGGTTTACGTCTAGGCAAGGAAACAGGACCATGGAAAAACTTCTCTAAAGAAAAGCTGACCCTTGAAAAATCAGAAGCTGACGGATCAACCACCTATGCCCTTAATCATAACGGAATATTATTATTGAATAAATTTCTGGTGGACTTACTGTAATTTTTTAGTCCTTGATTTATTTACAATAATGGAGAGAGTGTGCATTCCATGTATTCCCTCTTGTCATTTGCCTAAAAGCAAGAATTACGCTATATTTTTATAGTTATGGAAGAAGCCGTAAAGATTATTGCAACAAACAGAAAAGCGCGATTCAACTACACCGTGACCGACACCTATGAATGTGGGATTGTACTTGAAGGAACAGAAGTAAAGTCAGTCAAAGCTGGCAACATTTCCTTCGTGGACAGTTTTGCACTCATTGAAAACGGAGAGGTTTGGGTGCAGAATTTCCACATTTCTGAGTACGCATATTCTTCAGTCTTCAATCATGACCCTGACAGAAAAAAGAAGCTACTGCTCCATCGCGAGGAGATCAAAAGGCTTCAGAGAAAGGTTGATGAAAAGGGATTCACTCTTGTTCCCCTTGATTTCTACCTTAAGCACGGACTTGTAAAGGTAAAGTTAGGTCTCTGTAAGGGTAAAAAGGAATTCGACAAACGTGCAGACATCAAGGACAGGGATGTAAAGCGCGAGATTGCCCGTGAATTCAGGAACAGGCAGGACGGCTAGAAGCCAAAGAGGAATCATTTGATCAGAAGATTTATTGCCTTAGCAATTTATGTTCTCATATCAATGGCAGGTGCCTTTGCGGAAACCGTGGAATTTTATGCCACCGTATCCTCCTCGGCAGATGCAAACATGATCAAAATGAGCACTGACCTTCTATATACTCAGATTCAATCCATGGACGGTTATGCTATCGTCGACAAAAGAAACGAAAACTACAACACAGAAAACAGATCGTCAAATATTTCCTTCTATGCAGAAATTCAGGAAGAAAATTCTGGCAAATGGACATGTACCCTCAACGCCTTCAAAAATGAACTGGCCTTCAGTTCCACAAAGGAATACGATTCTTACTATAAAATCCTAATGGATGCAAAAACCTCCCTTGAAAATTTCATGGTCAATCTTTCAGGCAACATAGTCGTACCAGACCTAGGCTCTTCAGAACTGACGGAATCAACAGACAAGGCCTCCGATGTTTCACCGCACCCAAGAAAAAGAGATCCAGCCATGGACCTTCTTGCAGGAACCTGGACTGGAGAAGAGCTTATCGAAAAAATTCTCATCCTAAGAGGCGGGAGAGGTTTCATCGTTTTCAAAAATGGTGCCAGCATGAACATTTCAGTTTCAGTGGAAGGTTCAGACGTGACCATAAAACAAAGTGGAAAACCAAATGCATCTTTCTATCCAGAGCTTCCAAGACAAGATGCCCTCAAGCTGGCCGCTTCTGCAAACCCTATAGAATGGATTCTTAAACTTGAAGGAAACAGGCTTTCAGGCATAAAGAAAACCCTTATCCAAGACAAAAAATCTTCAACTGGAATTTCTGAGGGAACTGTAGACGTTTCCTGGACAAAGCAATAGTTCAGTCTATCCTTACGCTGCCCTGCCTAAGAACTTTTATCTCCTTGTCCTCAAGCATCACCAAGGTGGAAGGCAAGGAGCCTTTTTTATCGCCATCATCCACAAGGATATCCACTTCAGTTTCAAATTCTTTCCTGATTTCGTAAAAGGTCTCAAGGACAGGACTTCCGCTTCTGTTTACGCTGGTGCTGTACAAAGGTGCACCGCATCCATCGATGACACGCCTAAGCCATTCATCGCCTGGACATCTGAAAGCTACTGTAGGACAATAATCTTTTAGCGGACTGTTTATTTTAACTGGGACGATTACCGTCAAAGCACCAGGCCAAAGCCTCATGATTTTTTCAGGAATTGGAGAATCGGTATATGAATAAATATCTTCAGGATTTGCTATAAGCTGGATCAAAGGCTTGCTTTCTTCCCTACCCTTGATTTTTCTAATTCTGTCATCGGTCTTAAAGGATTTTCTGTCCCTAAGATCAACTACACCGCTGAACCCGTAGACAGTATCCGTTGGAACTATGGATGTTCCGCCATTTTTAAGTATTTCGACTATTTTTTCGATGTCGTCAGATTTGCTGCATATCATAGACCTGAATTCCACCTATATTCTTGATCTTCTTTTTAAATCCAGGAAGATGAATGTAACCGTTCTGAACATCAAGAAGGACAAGCACAAGATACACAAGCAGCATAACGACAAAAGAACTGAATTTGCAGATCCATTCTGGAATATAGGAAACCTCGTGATGTCTCTCTACCGTACCAGGGTCAAAGATATGAACTTCACGGGCAGCAAGTCCACTCAGCTTAACAAGCTTTTCACCCTCGGAAACATAACCAAGCTTCTTGGCATAGGAAGCAATGACATCGAGGTCTTTCTCGAGGGCAATTTTTTCAAGGGAAAGCTCACCATTGGTCTTTTCAATTCTCGCTGTATGTGCACTGAGCGACTGCTTCTGTTCCTGCAGCTGTGAAGACGCCCAAATGCCGTCGCGACCGCCAGCAACAGAAATCAATGTATAGAACAAAGTACCGACAAAAACGGCAACCAATAACCTGAACCTTTCCATGATGTTCTTATTTTCGGCATTTATGACCTGTTATTTAATTGTTTTATTTCATTATCTGTAATAAAATAGATATGGCGATTTTCGAGAATTCTGCCGATAATAGTAGCGGAGAAGTACATTTCCACCATGATTACACAGTTTTATTCATAAGTAGGGGTCATAAATGAGCGACATTTCAGATAAACACAGCGAACTTGACGAATACGGCGTTTGGGTAAAAAAGCCATCGTCGACAAACACAGAAAAGGAATCACCTGCCCCTGCAGCCGAGGAACCGACAGTAGACGCCTCGTTCATTACACAGGCAGCCGCCACGGACCTTGAAATCGAACAGGACCTTGCGGACTTTGACATCGATTCCCTCGACACCCCTGTAATCGAGGAACCAGTCATCGAAGAAACTGCAGTTTCAGAAGATCTCCTCAGCGAGAGCATTCCATCAGACGACTTCACCACAGAAACAGTAGTGGAAGAATCCATCCTGGAAGAGCCAGCAACCGAAGAAGAACCCCAGGTCACAGATGACGAGCTTTCGCTGGATGACTTTTCACTTGATTCACTCAATGATGAAACTGGTCCTATGACCTTCGAACAGGATCCTCCGACGGAAAATGAAGAGTCTGTTCCAGAAGAAACAACAGAAACAGCAGCTTCGGAAGGACAATCGGAAGAAGTTTCATTTGAAGACGGCGAGATTGATCTTGATGCCTTCATGTCAGACGATTCTCCTGCCCCTTCTTCTGACAGCACCCCAGACGGAGATGTCGACCTGAGCGCATTCATGTCAGACGACTCAGCTCCAGGACAGGACGGAGAAGTTGACCTCAGCGCATTCATGGGAGACGGTGGCGATGCTCCAGACTTTGGCAACGGAGACATTGACCTTGAAGCATTCATGGGCAGCGAAGGATTCGCCGCAGACAAACAGGAACAGGAAGAAATAGAAGACGCCGACCCTCTTGATATCGACCTTGACTTTGAAGACAACGACAACATCGAGCTTCAGGACACAGAGGCAAGCGGTGACGTATCTGGAATTGAAGATTCAACCTCTTCGTTTACAGGAATGTCAGACACAACAGAAATAGAAGACTTCGATGCTCTTTTTGACGATATCGTTGATGAAACTCCTCAGGAAAAGAAGGTGGAAGCAACTCCCGCCCCTAAAGCAGAAATGCCTGGAAACACAGAGGAAATAAATCTTTCCGACTTTGGATTTGACGATGATTCAGACAACCAGAACCCTATCCTTGGAGATGGAAAGGAAGAACCTAAAAAACAGGGACCTGTAGACTACGAAATGAATGTCGATGATGACGATGCTCCTTCAAGCACTACAACTGTCGAAGAAGAAAAAGCAGAAGAAAAGGAAGAAGACGATTCAGACTTCGACATCGATATTACCCAGGATGACGAAGCTTCAGTCCAGAAGGAACAGGAAACAGACCTTTCATCTCCTGACGACAGCTTTGACATCGATTCAATCCTAAACAGCGTAGAAGATGAAAACGGAGGAACAGTTTCTTTTGAAGAAGAGAAAACTCCTGCCATAGAAGAAGAAAACATCCCTGCTCCATCAGAAGAGGTTACAGATAGCGAGCCTATGTTTCAGGAACCACAGGAATCTGATTTTGGAGAGATTGCTGAAGAATCAGAAATGATCTCTAACTTCGACGAACCTACTGTAATAGAAGAACCAGATGCTTCAAACGACGATGAGACCTCTGTATCAGACTTTTCCATCGATGATTTTGTAACTGACGAACCAGCGGCCGAGGAACCTGAAATTTCAGTACCTGTAGAAGAGCCAGCAACAGAAGAACCTGTCATCGAAGAACCTCCTGTCCTCGAAGATTCTGAAGCTTCCATAGACCTTGAAGACTTCATGGGTGAAGAAGGATTTACCGACGGTGGTCCTGGCGTTCAAGGCTATGATACTGTCGCCCAAGACACAGCTTCCGAAACAGAAGAAGCAACTGAAGATTCTGACTTTGAAGAACCTGTAGTTGAAGAAACTTCCATTGAAGAGACAGCCACAGAGGAACCTGTCATTGAAGATTCTACAATCCAGGAACCCGTTTTTGATGAACCTGTAATCGAAGAATCGATTATGGAAAATTCTGAAGAAATGAGTTATAATGAAACAGAAGCATTGGACGAAAACATTTCCCTTGATGATTTCATGGGTGAAGAAGGCTTCACGGACGGTGGTCCTGGTGTCCAGGGCTACGACACTGTGGCTCCAGCGGCCACTTCCCAGGAAACGACAGAGGAACCAGAGCTTGCTGAAGAAAATAATGGCAGCGACTTTGAAGAATCTGAAAATTCTGATACAATGGATACTATTGAAACACCAGATTTTACGAGCGAACCGATTATGGAAGAACCCGTACTTTCTGACCAGGAAAAAGAGAACGAGCCTATGAGTGACGTAACAGAAGACATTTCAACCAACGAAGGAGAACCTGACTACTCTAACATCAGTGCCTTCGCAGACAAGAAACCTGAATACGACATGACAGGAGTTACCCTCACCCTCGATGACTTTGCAAACATCAAGGAATATCCTGAGGAACCTTCCATGGACACGATTGCGGAAAGTTCTGTAATTGATGAACCAGTAATCGAAGAGACATCCATTTCGGAATCAGAAGTAATCCAGGATGAACCTGAGACATACAGTGTATTTATAAAAACAGAATCTTCATCAGGACAGGCAGAAAATGCTGGTGCTGTATCGGGAGAAAACGATATTTCAACTTCAACAGACGAGACAGTTGCCGATGAAGCAGCAGTTTCTACGGAGGAAACAATGGACGCATTTGACAGTTCTTCAGTACTTTCACAGATTTCAGAAGAGCTTGCATCACTCAGATCAGAAATCAAGGGTTTGAAATCTGAATTTGAGGAGATCAAAAAGAACGGAATACAGTCTGAAAGCTCAATCGACAGTCCTCTCTACGGAGAAGAATCAGAAGCAGCCGAAGATACTGTTGAATCTGTTGAACTCCCTGAACCATCTGAAGATACAGGTTTCTTCAATGATACCGACGAAGATGATACAATCGCACTTAGCGGCGACGAGCTCAGCAACATCCTGAGCACAGCAGAGTTTACATCACAGACTGGAGAGTCCCTCGACGACGGACTTAAGATGGACTTCGACAATGATGAAGCATTGGAAGAACCTGTCTTTGACGATTCTGAAATTGCCATATCTGAAGAAGAATCAGAAGAAGGAGAAATTTCAGTTCCAACAGTTGATGATGTTCTTGTAGAATCTTCTTCTACAGACCTCATGGACAACACGATCACAACAGCAGAAGACAGCGATGAAGAACTTTCAGAAATAACTGATGACGACATCCCTTCTCCAACACTTGAATCCCTCGACATTCCTCCTTATGAACAGGAAGAAGAACTTACAGACGACAACATTGAATTCCTCAAGGAAGGCAATGATGTTGAAGAAGAAGAGGAGCTTGAAACTGGTATCAGCGAACAGCCTGTCGAAGATGTATTCAACAACTGGGATGCAGCATCCGAATCAGAAATCGAAGAACCAGTCATTGAAGAACCAGTTATCGAAGAAACATCAGTAAGCGATTCTGAAGTTGAATCCACAGGTGACTCAAATGAAATACCTGCAAGCATGAAGGAAGAAATTAAGTCTGTCCTTTCTTATATGGACCAGCTCCTTGAAAATCTTCCAGAAGACAAGATTGCTGAATTTGCACAGTCTGAGCAGTTTGAAACCTATAAAAAGCTCTTTACAGAACTCGGTTTGTCTTGAGTTTTTTAAAGTTTGATGAATGATTTTGGAAAGCCATGTTTCTTAAAGGAAATATGGCTTTTATTTTATAGACGGGAGATATGATGGACATAACATTCAAAGAAACATCAAATGGAGAGCTTGCCTGTTCAAGCAACAATGTCCGTCTACACTCCTTTTACAACCCAGTAAAGGAAGCACAAAGATTCGCAGAGACTGCAGAGTGTCTATTCAACCCATCCTATATTTTAGTTACTGAACCATGCATTTCCTACTGTGCATCTTTTTTAAGGAAAAGATTTCCAAAAGCAAAGCTATGCTGCATTAGATTCTGCGACGGCTTTTCAGACTACGACAAGGAATGGGATAAGATATTCCATTCCAATGTGCAAGACAACCAGTTGAACCACAATCTTTCAGAAGACATATTCAATTACATGGGGGATGAAGGAATTGCTGCTTGTCTTTTTCTTTCTTGGAAAGCTTCTGACCAGGCATTTCCTGACATTTCAAAATTCTCCTGGGATGAAATAAAGAAGGCTGTTGTTAAAAGCCGAAGCATACTGGGCACAAGAAATTTCTTTGCAAAGCGTTGGACAAAGAACGCCCTAAGGTTTTCTCTATTTACAAAAAAAACAGCAACAATAAAAAACGGTAACGGAGACATCGTCATCTGCGCAAGCGGTCCAAGTCTCCATAGCTCCATTGAGTGCATCAAGAAGTATCGTGAAAGATTTTTTTTAATAGCCGTTTCCTCCGCTCTATCCCCTCTGGTCGCAAATGGAATAATTCCCGATCTATGCATCTCAACGGACGGTGGCTTCTGGGCTAAACTGCATATTTCCTTCGCCTTGAACAGCCACGACATCCCTTTAGCCCTTCCCGCCGAAGGAAGCTGTTTTGCAACCATCATGAACAAAACTGCCATCATTCCCCTTTACTACGGCGACGGGACATCCGAGGCAATCCTCAAGGAAATAGGTTTTTCAGGACTAAAGGCATTAAGAAACGGAAGCGTATCTGGTACAGCAATTCAGCTTGCACTTTCCATAACAGATGGAAACATATACTACTGTGGGCTTGATCTTGCATTTTCCAAAGGCTTTGTACACACCCAACCTAATGAACTTGAAATAAATGATTCCCGCAATGACGGTAGGCTTAGAACTACGGAAACAAGAATTTCAGCATCGGTATTGAACAAGGGGTCCATAGACATCTACAGATCATGGTTCAGCTCAATGGACTTTTATGGAAGAGTACATAGGCTCAGCAATTCATACCGCTATGAAAACTCTCTTGGTAGAATTCCAGATGTTGACTGGGAATATTTTGACAGAAACACTTTGAATTTCAGCAGAAAGCAGAAGCCTGAAATTATAAATACAGATATAAGAACTAATGACAAGGCGATAGTAAGCAAGTTAAAAGAAATCTGCAAAAAAAACAGCAGTACAAGTGAATGGATTCACAACGCAGTCCCATCTGAAGCTGTTGTCATGGACAGAAGCATAGGTACTGATTCTTACGATGAAGCAAAGAAAACTGTCGAACATGGAATGGAAGAATTCATTGGAGACATTACGAGGGCAATCGAAAAATGATTTACTCAGGAACCATTGAAGCAAAAACGGGTCATAAGATTCCAACATACATCAGCGGAAAGATAGCACACTCCAAATATAATCCGACGGCAGACAAGGTTTCACTTGATGAAAATGCGTATGGTTGTGTCCTTGTATTTGGCATAGCCGCAGGATTTCACATTAAAAACCTGATCCAGAACAAAAACATACAGAAAATCATTGCAGTGGAAGCAGACAAGGAAAGTCTTGATTTCTGCAGCAGTTTGGAAACGGTCAAGGAACTTGCTGCTGACAGTAGAACGACACTATGCACCATGGCTGATTTAGTTCCATGCCTTTGTTCTAACTATTTGCCGTCACTCCACAAAAAACTTACAACTGTTTTTCTCCGTTCATGGCACGATGAAATTCCAGATGCTGACCTCAAGGCAAAAAAGTTGCTGGACACATCGATGGAAAGCATTTCCCAAGACATCTCAGTCCAGGCTCATTTTGGAAGGCATTGGCACAGGAACATACTTACAAACCTCAGATTCATAGGGGAAACAAAATTCCAGAACATTCCTGTTTCCATACCAGCTGAAAAAACAAGAGCTGCGATCATTGCCGCAGGACCAACCTTGGACAGTTCATTGGATGCATTGAAGGAACAGAGAAAACATACCTACATTGTCTCAACAGACACTGCATACGGAACACTTACAGGACATGGCATTGAACCAGATGCAGTAGTTTCCGTTGATGCACAGCAGGTTTCTTCTGAACATTTTCTTGGAATGACAGAATCAAAAACTACATTCATCTTTGACATAGCATCGAATCCAAATACTGTTAAAATGGCAGCCGACCTTGGAAATAAAATTTTCTTCATCAGAAGCAACCATCCATTGGCAGCCCTTGCATCAGAGAAAATCAACTTGCCATTTACGGAAAGCGGATCGGGAACAGTCACCATTGCAGCAGCGGATTGGGCAAGACAACAAGGGTTCAAGGAAATTCAATTTTTTGGCGCTGATTTTGCCTACTCAGATGGAAAACCTTATTGCCGGGGAACTTATCTTGAAAATAGATTCAACAGCCAATCCTGCAGAACACTATCATCCGAATGCCTTTATACAGCCTTGATGTTCAGGACTGAACTCCAAAAGACAGATAAAGGTCTTCTAGGAAACCTTGGAAAATCAGCTGTCACCAGCAAGGTTCTTTCTTCATACGGTTCTACTTTAATTGAATGGGCAGACAGACATGGAATGTCACAGGATGGCAACCTGCTTAAGGCAGACATAAGCGCAAGAATGGATTCAACACGCAGCATGTCCAGCTTTGATTACAAGGATTTCATCAAAGAATATTTAGACAAGGTAAAATGCCTCGCTGATAAAATGAGCACACAGAGCCTTTCCGAATTGACTTCAGAAATACTCGGTTCAAAGGAATTGATTACCCTTCTTCCACTTTTTGCAGCCACTGGAAAAGAAACTTTAATGGAAGACATTAGTATTGCATTACAATTATTGCTATATTATAATTTGTAATATGAAAACAAAGAAGAATGGTGCGTTTACTGTCGCAATAGTTTCGGTTTACATAATTACAGTAGTGCTCTATGTTGCTTCACTCTTTATTGAATACAAGAATGGAGAAGAAAAAGCTTCCAACAGATTCAACAATATTACAAAGGATGTAAGCAGGATCAGTCTTGCAAATGTTCCAAGAAGCCAGAAATTCTATGATGAACTTCTTGCTTCCTTAGGGAATGTTGCAGACATCGCAGGCATCCAGCTTACATATGGAAATGAACTCATCTTTTCATATCCCAAAGACATGAAAGATCTCAATAACATCAAGAGCTATCTTGTGGTTTCTCGTACAACAAAGGTTTTTGCATCGAATGGAATTCCTGTAAACATCCACGCTTCCATCTACAGACTCAAGCCTTCTACAATCTTTTACAATGGTAGGGTTGCCTTCATAGTAATACTTGCCGCAACAATCATTACGGCTATATATCTCATCCTTTTTGTAAGGAACGGAACCTTCCCTACAGAAGCAGAAACCGATGATCTTGATGAGAATGAAATCGACTATCCAGATGTATCAACCTACGACCTTACTCCAGAAGAAACAAGCGAAATCAACAGCCAGCTTTCATCTTTAAGTGATTCTGATGTCGCAGAAAAAGAACCTGCCCCACAGGAAGCAGTTGATTCTGAAATAAAAGCAACAGAAGAAGGAAATGTCCTTACGGCTACTGATCTTGCAAGCTCCGATGAAAACGACAAGGAAGAAGATGTACTTGCATTCCTCAACGAAGAAAGGAAAGAGATTCCAGAAGAAGAGAAGCAAAACACAGCAGAAGTAAAATCTGATGATGGAGAAAACGCAAAGGAACCAAAGGGGCTTTTCTGTCCTGACACAGGATTTGGCTGGGAAGAATACATGATCACAAGACTGGACAGCGAGTTGTTGCGTTCAGCTTCAAGCGACCAGGATATTTCACTCTTCTCTATCAGGATCCCAGGTATCGACTGGACTTCTGAATGCGGCAAGAACATCAGCAAGATCATTCTTGAAAAAATCAAGTTCAATGATCTTGTTTTCAACTATGGCACAGACGGTCTTAGCGCCATCGTCCAGAACCAGAATACAGATCAGGCATTGGTAACAGCAGAAGCACTTCATAGCGAACTTACAAAAGTCCTCAATGATGCAGACTCAGGTCTCACTGTTTTCATCGGTATCTCTACCCGCTCACTTAGACTCATTTCTGGCTCTCGTCTTGCAAATGAAAGCAATGAGGCACTTAAGCGTGCAATGGCGGATCCAGATTCTCCAATCATTGCGTACAGGGTAAACCCAGAACGATACAAGGATTTCCTTGCTTCAGAATCATTTCAGGAAAAAGACAGACCCGTAGAAAAATCTGAAGATGAAAAGCTTCTTGAAAATCTTCCTGAACCACCTGCAGAGGAAACAGATAGTCCAGAAACTCCAAAAGATTCCATCAATCTTGATGAACTGGAAGATTTCGACATCGAGGAAGAACTTAATCTCTAGGCTAGCTTAAGAAAACGCAGCCTTGTCCAAGTCGGGGATGTCCCAAAAGTATTCATTATGCTAGGATCAAGCACCGTAAAGCATGCTTTTGTGACATTTTTCCCAAGAAGGCAATGCAGGAAAAACAATTTCGAGACAGGATTTCTTATCTTCAATTATCGTCTGCTTCTTCATTTAGTCCAAAGAGTTCTTCATTTGAAACAGAACCGTCATTCTTATCTTGATTGCCGTCTGCTTCAGAAGTCTTTGTTAAATCAGCTTTAGAATCAGTCTTATCTTCCATAAACTCTGAGACTTTCTTTTTTAAAGTCTCAACATGTTCATCATCAGGAAATTTTCCTTCAAGAAGATTAAGCTTTTCCTTTGCAAGCTCGTATTTCTCAGAAGCAATAAGAACATTGACATAATTGACAAGCGGCTCTGGATCATTGGGACGGTCCAAGCAGATTACATCGTACATCATCTCGGCCTTCTTAAAATTTCCACACATGGCTTCTATATATGCAAGGGACATCTTCAAAGAAAAATTTTCAGGATCCCTCTTAAGAAGCTTTATAAAGGATTTTCTTGCAGGAAGCCAGTTCTTGCTGTAAACATTGCAAAGGGCTATCTGATAATAAGCAGAATCATGAAGTTCCTTATTGCCTAATGCCAAGGTATAATACTCAATTGCCTTTGTATAATTTTTCTGTCCCTTATAGGTTTCAGCTATTGCATAGTATTCCTCGCTTATGTTGCGCTGAATGACTTTAGATTCACCAGGAATCATTCCCACCGTAGAAAAGCAGCCAACTAAACAAAGAGAAAGACAGAATGCAAAAGGAACGGATAATTTCATTATTTCTTTACGGACTCTTCAATGACATCTTCACCAACTACCCTATAATGTTTACCTGTAATTGGATCACGCATAAAAAGATCTTTAATCTGATTGTCAGAAACTTCAATACCAGAAAGATAGAGAGTCTCCGCATCGGTCTGCTCCACACTCCCTCCCATCATAGAAAATGAAAGCGAAAGCAATCCCTTTAAGGCAGAGGCAGCCTTTTTATTCGTAAGATGTATATAGAATGAAAGATTATATCTTCCAGAATATTGTCCAGGCTTTTTAGGATCAGGCTTATAGGAAAGACTACCGTAAATTTTATCTGTTCCTATATTGATGCTCTGCCCAATCAAATTTCTAAGATACTGTCCAGGACGGGTAATATAAAAAAGGATGTCCTTAGATTCCCTGTTGATCCAATTGTTGTATTCAGCGTCAGAGACTGGTTCAAGCCTAGAAAATTTCTCAAGCATAGGATCAAGATTCTGCGAAAAACAAAGTATTTTTGTCGAAGGAAAAGCTACCTCAAAACCACTGGCAGAAGACTTATATTTTGCCATATCACCTTCATCAAAATGCACGATTTCCTTTTCAAAACCGTTTTTCTTGGTCATAAGGGAACTGACAGCAATCTTTGGAACAGAAGTCCATGAGGCAGTCTCAAGATGGGATCGGTCCTTAACCCTTCCTAGACCAGAATACAAAGTCTCGGAGCGGTCACAGATCTTACCTGCATTTTCTTCAGTCATACCATCCATCATTGTAGAGACAATCTTTGTAATGAGCTCCCTATGTTCTTTTACAGGAACACTCATATAGATGCTGAGATCGTCTGAAAGCATTGCAAGAGGATGCACATATGCTTCAGGTGGTTCTTGCTCCACAACCTTTGCAGATTTACAGCCTGCCATAAAAGCCAACAAAAGAGCCGACATAACGGCAACTACCTGAATTTTTTTCATGTCCATCCCCTCCATGCCCTGATATGAATTAAATCTAAGCCTTAACTACGCTCATAACCCACTTTGCATCTTCACAGTCGACTTCAGTGCCATTAAGGCCGTCAACCCACTGTGCGTTTGCAGAAAGTGTTTCGCCTGCAATGAAGTCCTTGAACATTTCGAAAGCAGCCTTGAGGGAAGCGTCTCCACCAACAGAAAGATTGATTCTGTCTGTGATTTCAAAACCGCTTTCCTTTCTGAGGTTCTGAATACCGCGTACAAGGTCTCGGGCATATCCTTCTTTCTTAAGTTCATCAGTAATCTTTGTATCAAGACCGACTGTAAGGGTTCCTTCGTTGATTACCTTAAGGTCTTCCTTTTCCTTGCGTTCAACAATCAGGTTTTCCTCTGTAAGCTCAACATCAGTACCAGCAACATTGATTACAAGTTTTGAACCGTTGAGCATTGAAGCAATCTGATCGCCTGTAAGCTTTGTGATTTCTGCGGCAGCAAGCTTCATGTTTCCGCCAAGGAGTTTTCCAAGGACGCGGAAGTTTGCCTTTGCACTGTATTCAACAAGTTCGTCTTCCTTTTCGTGGAAGATTACTTCCTTAACGTTAAGTTCTTCTGCAATTGTATCGCGCATGCTGTCAAGGACCTTCTTTTCTTCTGCATTGCGTGTAACAAGAGCTACGCTTGCAAGAGGCTGACGGTTCTTGAGGTTGAATGTGTTGCGGAGTGAGCGTCCCATTGAAACTGCCTTCTGAACTGAAGCCATCTGGAATTCCAATGTTTCATCACGGAACTTTTCGTTGTAAACAGGATAGTCAGAAAGATGAACGGAATCCTTGTCTTCTGCAGTCTTAAGGTTCTGCCAGATTTCTTCCGTAATGAATGGAACGAATGGAGCTGCTACAAGTGCAAATGTCTTGAGTGCGCTGTAAAGTGCTCCGTATGCTTCCATCTTGTCATTGTCACTTCCAGACTTCCAGAAACGGCGGCGGTTGCGGCGGATGTACCAGTTGTTGATAGAATCGATGAAATCAAGCATTGGATCGATTGCAGCGCTAAGATCATAGTCATCGAGGGCTGCAGTTACGTCCTTTACCATCTTCTGAGCAACTGAAAGAATCCAGCGGTCAAGAGGATTGTCAGGAAGTTTGCTGTCAAATTCGTGACCTGTACAAGTAACGCCGTCAATATTTGCGTACTGAACAAAGAATGAATATGAGTTCCACAAAGGAAGGATGATCGACTTGATAACTTCACGGACACCATCATCACTGTATTTAAGGTCATCAGCCTTAACGACTGCAGAGTGCATCAGGAACAGGCGGAGTGCGTCGGCACCAAACATGTTGATTGCCTCTACAGGGTCAGTGTAGTTCTTGAGTGACTTTGACATCTTGCGTCCGTCTGATGCAAGAACAAGACCATTTACGATACAGTTCTGGAATGCAGGCTTGTCAAAAAGGTGGCTTGCAAGAATTGTAAGTGTATAGAACCATCCGCGGGTCTGGTCAAGACCTTCGGAAATGAAGTTTGCAGGGAAATGACTTTCAAAGAATTCCTTGTTTTCAAATGGATAGTGCTGCTGTCCGTAAGGCATAGATCCTGATTCAAACCAGCAGTCAAAAACTTCTGGAATGCGCTTCATTGTGCCCTTGTTACATTTTGGACACTTGAATGTGATCTTATCGACAAACTGCTTGTGAAGGTCTTCTGGATATGTTCCGCTAAGATCCTTAAGTTCCTGACGGCTTCCAACGCAAAGGCGGTGGTTACATTCAGGATCATCACACTTCCAGATTGGGATTGGGTTACCCCAGTAACGGTTGCGGCTTACTGCCCAGTCACGGCTACCTGCAAGCCACTTACCAAAGCGGCCTTCCTTGATGTGACCTGGCTGCCACTTGATCTGGCTGTTAGCCTTGAGAAGTGCATCGTGATGGTCTGCAACCTTTACGAACCATGAACCGATTCCGCGGTAAATGAGAGGTGAACCACAGCGCCAGCAGTGTGGGTACTGGTGGTTAACAGTCTCACGCTTTACAAGCTTGCCTTCCTTCTTAAGGCGGTCCATGATGTCCTTGTCTGCATCCTTAACGAAGATACCCTGATAGTCAGGAACTTCCTTTGTAAATTTACATTCTGCATCCAAAGGCTGAACATTTGGAACACCACTGCCTGCGAATACCTTGTTATCTTCTTCACCAAAGGCAGGAGCAATATGAACGATACCTGTACCGTCTTCAGTAGAAACATATGCAGCATTGAACATGCGGAACGCACCAGCCGAGCAAGGCTGTCCAGACTTTTCAGAACAAACCTTAGAATCTGCAAGTTCTGCAAAATAAGGGAACAATGGTTCGTAAGTTGCACCTACAAATTCACTACCCTTGTGTGTCCAAAGGATTTCATAGTCTTCTTCATTCTTGAAGTATGCAGAAACGCGAGCCTTGGCAAAAATGTATCTTGTACCGTCTGACTTGTCCTTAAGCTTAACATACTCAACTTCCGGTCCCATACAGAGACCAAGGTTTGATGGCAATGTCCATGGAGTTGTTGTCCATGCGATGAAGTATGTATTTTCAAGATCATTGTCACCGATTGCTGCAGGCAATGATTTTACAGCAAACTTGATTGTAACTGCAGGATCCTGCTTGTCTTTATATCCCTGAGCAATTTCATGAGAAGAAAGAACTGTAGAACAGCGTGGACAATATGGAAGGATGTACTGGTCTTCGTAAATAAGTCCCTTGTCCCAAAGTGACTTTGCAACCCACCAGATGGATTCCATGAAATCAGGATTCATTGTTTTGTAATCGCGGTCAAAGTCTACCCAGCGTCCCATGCGTGTGATTGTCTTGCGCCATTCAGCTGTATATTTCAAAACGGAATCACGGCACTTTTCGTTGAACTTGTCGATTCCAAATTCTTCGATTTCGTGCTTTGAGTTGATTCCAAGTTCCTTTTCAATAAGGTTTTCTACTGGAAGACCATGGCAGTCCCAACCGAAACGGCGGTCAACTTTCTTGCCCTTCATTGTCTGATAGCGAGGAATAATATCTTTGATTGTTGATGGAATAAAGTGTCCGAAGTGTGGAAGACCAGTTGCAAATGGTGGGCCGTCAAAGAATACATATTCTTCACAGCCTTCTCTCTGGTCCAATGATTTCTTGAATGTGTTGTTCTGCTCCCAGAACTTTAAAACTTCTTCTTCCTGTTTTGGAAAATCTGCTTTTGGATCAACACTCTTGTACATAAAATCCTCTGAAAATAATAAAAAAGTTGCTCTATTTTATCATAATCAGAGGGTTTAGTATATAGATAGAACTAGTAAAGTACTGCTTCTGGCTCTTCTGCAGCTTCAAACTTTACGCTTCCACGTCCTGTAAGATCAAGGTTTGCATTGACGGTAGCATTTATCGCTTCTGGATCACGCAGTCTTGCAATGGCAAGGGAAGCAAGAGCTCTAAGGTTTTCATCCTGATTTGTATTTGATTCTACCTTTTTCATGGCCGCATCAAGCTGAGCGTTGAATCTTTCCTGCGACATACCCATTACAAGAACATAAGAATATACGGCAGGCTTTACGACTTCACCTTTCTTGTTCTGGATTTCGTACTGAGCCCAATAGCTTGTAACACGCTCAAGTCCATTAAGGGTAACATTCTTTGTGATCATATCAACGACCTGTGCCTTGGATTCCATTGTAATTGAAGATCCTGGTCCTTCAAGGTCCCTCTGTCTGTCAGCAACCTGTGCTACATTCTGTGCAATTGAAGCAGATACAGCAGACTGGATGTTGAACGAATCAGTCATTGTCTTGATTGCTTCAAGATTTTCTCCAGTTGCATTTACAGCCCACAGACGGTAATTGCTGTAGTCATCACCTTCTTCAGAAAGTGCTTTACGAAGTGAGGCTTCGCTTCTTGCATTGAGAACAAGTGAATACCAGTCAGGAAGATCACCGTTAGCAGCAAGTCCCTGCCAGTCAATGTATTCTGCGTGGTTGGCAGCAGACTTAGCCTTGTTTTCCTTTGATGAAATTTTTGTTGGTTCTGGTGTCGAGCCACAAGAAACAATAAACAATGCAGCAGCTACGCTGGCAATACATGCAATAGATTTTTTCATATCATACCCCTTTAGTGTAAAAAAATACTATATCAAAACTATAGTGCTAAAAATACATATGGACAACACAGTTTCATAATAATTAGAAAACTCTAATCTTCATAATTTCAACTGGAAATTGTTTTTAATGAATTAGGAATCAGTATTTTTTCGCAACACAAAGCAATGAAGGCTGATAATTTTTAATGGTGAGGAACTTAATCATCGGGAGGAAGTCTATCTCTTTTGATCAAGCCGCGGTTTCCAGACCACCTCACCTTTTTTTTTGTTTTCCATTGGAAAATTGCATTTTATTGGATTTCCCCGTACAATAAACCCATGACGATCATTGCAGAAATTGGAACAGCACATTCAGGTGACCTAACCAAGGCATTTGAACTCATAGATGCATCTAAAGAAGCAGGAGCCGACTGCGTTAAATTCCAGTGGGTATATGCAGATGAAATTCTCCATCCCGACACAGGATTTGTGGATCTGCCAAACGGGAGGACAAGACTCTACGACAACTTTAAGACTTTGGAATGTAACCAGGAATTTTATGCTAAGTGCATGGAATATGCACGAAAAAAGAACATCCTTTTTGCATGTTCGCCTTTCGGTTTGAAATCACTAAGGGAACTTGCAGAGCTCAAACCCGATGCAATTAAAATCGCAAGCCCTGAAGTAAACCACTACCCAATGCTGAATGCCTGCTCTGAATTTTACGGCAAGATTCCACTGATACTTTCAAGCGGAGTTTCAAAGCTTGGTGACATAGAAAAGGCAATTGACATTCTTGAATGCACAGAAAAAAAAGAATGCGCACCTATGAAAATGCCAGTCCTTACACTCCTCCACTGCCTGACATTTTATCCGGCTCCAGAAGACGAATACAACGTCCGCTGCGTGAACACTTTGGGAAAGATTTTCGGAGTACCAACCGGAATCAGTGACCACAGCATGGATCCTGTTCTTGTTCCTGTCCTTTCAGTTGCCATGGGTGGCACCATGATAGAAAAGCATATTACCCTCAGCCGGAAAGACAGCGGACTTGATGATCCGGTTGCCCTTGAACCTGAAATGTTCAAGCTTATGGTACACAGCGTACATCAGGCTGAAGCAGTATTACGACATAGCGGTGAAAATGAAATATACCGTCAGCTTGAATATGAATACCCTCGGGAAAAACTGGAATCCATTCTTGGTACCGGTGTAAAGAAACTTGCACCTGCAGAAAAATCAAACTACGGCAGAACAAACAGAAGCCTTCACTACATGCGCTCGATGAAAAAAGGAGAAAAGATAGGAACAGCAGACATATCTGTCCTCCGTACAGAAAAAATCCTAACGCCAGGTATTGGTCCTGAATTCCTAGAACTTGTGACAGGTGCGGTTTTAACAAAAGATGTTGAAAATGGCGCAGGCGTAAGATTGGAAGATTTTATTGAAAAATAACAGATATAAAGATATGCTCAAATATCGAGCCTAAAAATTCTTTTGAATGTACTACTAGAAAACGCACGACAATTCGCCGCGGTTGAAGGTAAATGGAATCGGACTGCGCACTTTTGCCATGCAAAAGTGCTTGCCAACCTTCAAAGCGGCTCGGTTGTCGTTTACCTTTTCTTCCCGTATATTCAAAGATATCCTAGTAATTTTCGATATTTGAGCATTACCACATTAATCATAGCTGCGTGTAAAATCTATTCAACATATTTAATAATAAACACCAAACCAATCAGTAATCATATCTGCCCAGCCATTATTCCTCTTTCCAAAATCCAAATCCGTCTTATACCAGTCAGAAATACGTCCATCTCCAACAGCATACCCACAGATTGTAATCCCACATCCTACCAAATTATTTTCTTCATAATAGTTTTTAGTAGGCAAAGAATTTGTCGTGGATCTACGCCACGAATAAACAATTGCTTCAGATAATGCATCCTGTAACGCAGAAGACAATTCTGACTCAGTATTCCTAATCCGATAAGAAAAATATCCTATATCAAATAGATAATTTATAGTTCCTTTATAATACATATTAAATTGATTTGGCATAAGATAATTCGAATAAGAGCTTTTTTTATCTTTTATATTCTGAGCAAGTGAATCAATAGCATTTGCACATGCATCAATTTTGGAAAGGTCAATCACTGTTGTTGTAGGAACGACAGAAAGACCTGCCATATCCTTATAGTACTTTGCATAACTTTCTCCTATGGTTTTAGAAATCGTTCTAGCGCTATTTCCACTTTTAAAACACTGCATTATAAGTTCATAATTAAATCCAGGTCCTGGTGTAGAATTAGGAGACGCAATCATATATTCAGAACAATTCCTGAATTGATAGGCATCCTCCATACTTGCACCAAAACAAACATCTAAAAGCAAAACGGATAACTTTTTCTTACCAAATCCATAACCAGCATCAGACAAAGCATTAGAGAATGTATCAGAATACATATATTGTTTGGAATTACTAAAATCATAACACATAGCCCTTGCATTTTTTCCAGGTCCTGTACCATGATCTGCAATATGCAAAAGGACATTCGTAGCCGTATAATGTTTATTAACCCATTTCAAAAAAGTGGATAAAGTAATGTTACTAGACATATCCACTTCCTTGCTATTAAAAATAGACATGTCAACAATCTCAGAATCAGATTCACTAACTTTAAAATTATTAAAGTTTGAAATATTGTAAGTTAAAGCACCAACACCACCCAAAGTAGTATCTGGGCCTAAATCAAAAATTCTCGTATCCGATGGTTGTATACTATCCCACAGAGCAACAACCCTTATTGACGAATAGCCATACTTTGGACTTCTGTCAGAATTCATAATATGGGCAAGACCTTTTTCAACTTCATCAAAGTCAGTTCTGATAGATGATGAAATTTTCCCCTCTTCTGCATCCATATACATGATGAAAAGCCAGTCTGAAGTTTTTTTTCCACCAGCAAAATAGTCAGACTCATTAACGACAATTCCACCATCTTCAAAAGAAACAATAGGTTTAGTGATATATTCCACCACCTGCATACAGCTTGTGAAAACAAAGGAGGCAAAGAGAAACATTGAAATCAAAAAAGCATTTCTATTCATAATTATTTCCAGAAGACCTTAGACAAGATCTGCAATAAGCTTCAAACCTTTGACAGTAAGATCCTTATCAACAATGGTAAAGCAGTCAGTCAACGGTTTAAGAACGCTGTTGAGGCCACCGGTTGCAACAACCTTAATGTCGTCCACACAGTCACCGCTTATTTCTGAAAGATTCTGCTTGCACTGAGCAACAAGGCTTTCAACAAGGCCCTTATATCCAAGAACGATTCCGCTCTGGATTGCTTCTTTAGTTGTATTACCGATAACTTTTCTAGGAGCTTCAAGAGGAACAAAAGGAAGCTGGGCTGTATTCATTGCAAGGGCCTTTACGGCTGTTCCAAGACCAGGAGAAATCGTTCCTCCATGAATGATTCCTTTTGAATCAGTGCAGGTCAAAGTCAAAGCTGTACCAAAATCAACCACGATGTTTGCCCCGTGGAAAAGGTTCCATGCTCCTACAGCATTGCAAAGAAGGTCTGTACCAAGTTCCCTTGAGCTGTGGCCCGTAAGATGCACTGGAAGGATTGAACCTTCGCAAGCAAGGTTGGACTTGATGACAAAAGGATGTTTTTTTACGATGCGCTGGCAGACAATAACAAAGGGACCTATAAGCGCAGGAACAACGGAACTTATGATTCCCTTGCTGAAGCAGTTTGTATCAAGGCCAGCATCACGGCAAAGAGTAAGGATTGTAGAAGTGTATTCGTCACCAGTTCGCTTTGTATCAGAACTGATCCTCCACTGCTGGATGATTTTATTTCCATCAAAAACCGCGATGACTACGTTTGTATTTCCAATGTCTACAGCAAAAAGCATATGCGTTTATATTCCCATAAATAAAGTTATTCGATAAAATAAGTTTACTATAAATTCAACATAAAGAAAATAAGGATATTTTTATGGATTTGATTCAGCCAAAAATTTTGAAAGGATTCAGAGACTTTTTGCCACAGGACGAAATCTTGCGTTCTGACTTGATTGAAAAGCTTACACATACATACCGTTCATACGGATTTGTTCCTATCGATACTCCAGTTCTTGAATATACAGAAATTCTTCTTCGCAAAAGCAATGGCGAAACGGAAAAGCAGATGTTCCGCTTTGAGGACAACGGTGGTCGTGATGTTGCAATGCGCTTTGACCTTACGGTTCCATTTGCACGGTATACAGCACAGCACAAGGAAGAACTCTACTTCCCTTTCAAACGCTACCACATTTCAAAGGTTTGGCGCGGAGAAAAGCCACAGGCAGGCCGTTACCGTGAATTCATCCAGTGTGACTTTGACACTGTAGGAACAGACAGTGCAACAGCAGACTTTGAAGTTCTTGCATTGATGAAGGCTGCCCTTGCTTCCATTGGCGTTGAAAAAATCACAATCCATGTAAACCACCGCGGAATCTTCAACCGCTTCCTTGAAAAAATCGGAGCAAAGGAAAAGTCTGATGACATCCTCCGAATCGTTGACAAGCTTGCAAAGGTTGGCGAAGAAGAAGTAAAGAAGGAACTTACAGAAGTTACAGGCGATGCTTCAAGCGCAGACAAAATCTTAGGCTACATCAAGCCATGCGGTTCTTTTGAAGAGACACTTGCAAACATCGAAAATCTTGCTGGCGGAGAAGACCTTGATTCAAAGCGCATGAAGGACATCTATGCCATGATGAAGGCTGCAGGAATCGACGGAACATATACTCTCGATCCAAGCATTACACGCGGACTCGACTACTACACAGGCGTTGTTTACGAAACATTCCTCAATGATCTTCCATCAATCGGATCCGTTTGTTCAGGCGGAAGATACGACAACCTTGCAGGCCTTTACATGAAAGACAAGCTTCCGGGAGTTGGTGCTTCAATTGGTCTTGACCGCCTTATTGCAGGCCTTACTGAACTTGGAATTACAGAAGCAAAAGGAAGCTACCTTGATGCAGAAATCTTCAACGGAGATGAGGAACTTGCAGCCCACTATCAGGGTGTTGCAAGCGCACTTCGCGCAAAGGGAGTTGCAGTTGAAGTATTCCCTGACTGCGTAAAGATGAACAAGCAGTACACTGTTACAGAAAAGAAAGGAATGCCATGGGGCATCCTCATCAGCAAGGAACAGGCCGCAGCGGGCAAACTTACACTCAAGAACCTTAAGACACGCGAGCAGTTTGCAGACATTTCTGTTGAAGAAGCCGTAAGCAAGATCAAGGGGTAAATTTTCAAACAAAAGGCTGTGTCCGTAGAAAGTGTTGCTATATGATATGTGGTGGTCGAGGCTCTCGAAACTACCACATATCTTGTGGATTTTGCTTGATTTCGATAGGCGCATCAAGGAAACTACGTTGCCATGTCCAATCGGTGCAGCAACAGTATTTTCGTACATAGCTTTTTTTTAATTCTTCTTAAGCTTTTCAGAAGCGGTCTGTGCCTTTAATTTTGTATCGTAGATATCGACAAGACTTGCGGAAAGACATCCTTCCTCAAACTTGTACCAGAGTTCAAATTCCTCTACATTTTTCTTTCTTCTCTTGGAATTTGACTCTTCAATTTCTTTCTTGATGAACTCTTTCCCTTTTACAAGAAAAACATCACCACTTCTGGCATGGGCCCTTACAATGGATGAATAGTCACAGTCCTGAAGAAATGCAGCATAGGGAACCTTTATGACAGCCCATTCCTGATCTGGAGTAATGCTTAGAGAATCAGAGGAATTCAAATCTATTGTCCTTTCCTTTGAGCAGCCTAAAAGGAAAAAAAACACAAATGAAGCAAATACTGTAAAAATCTTTTTCATCAGAAGAACTCCTAAAGAGATTCTGCGTATTTCTTTACTGCAGGATAAATAAGCAGATCGGAATCCACGAAGTCAAGGCCACCAATTTCTGCAAGATCTACCCATCGGTATTCAGTATGTTCCGTAAGCACATACCTTTCAGTCATACCGTCATGGGGAACATAGATTCTATAGGCGTGGAGGAGCCTTTTTTTTCCGTTATGTTCGAATTCAGCATCTGCGATGTATTCCCCAACCTTGACTTCCACACCGAATTCTTCCTGGAATTCCCTGACGATTCCTACAGTTTCCTCTTCTCCATCCTCTACCTTTCCACCAGGAAATTCCCAACGGTTTCCCATCTGTCCTGTAGGATTTCTATGGGCGATGAGAACTTTTCCTTCCTGATTAAATGCGATGCAAGCAATGGAAACATTGGACATAAGAAACTCCTCTGTCTAAAGGAAAAGAACCTGAGGAAAAACAAAGTGAAGCAATGCTGCCACAAAGCAGAAATATCCGATTCCTTTACGGGAATCAATGAAGACCTTCTGCACGTTTTCACTTATTCCAACTTCTGTATCTGTAGTAGAGATGTAATATTCAAGAAGAACAGAAGCTCCACCCGCAAGACCTGCGATGGCAGGAATCAGATCACCTACAACTGGCACATCATTTCTGAATACAGAAAGGATTTTCATTACGGCAACAAAAACACATAGAATACCAATGACCATACGGAAACTTGGACTGTCCAAGCCAAGCTCACCAAAGGTCTTCTTTACCTTGGAAGCAGAGGAAGTTTCAGAAGAAATGGCTCCAAGGTCATCGTCGAAAGTTTCATCGCCAAAGGAATCATCATCAAGATCACCATCAAGTTTTTGGGAAACAAGATTGATCCCAAAAACAAGTACAAGACCTGCAAGGATATTCATCAGAACTGAAAGAAAGTAAAACTGTGCCATAATTACCTCTTATTATAGAATAATCTAAAATATCGAAAAACGCAATTTACCTTTGTTTAATTCGCGCCATAAGGATTTTTTCATTTTCTCCGCACCTGATGGAAGCCCTTATCTGCTTAAGGTCATAATCTTTGAAAACTGCCCTGACATACTGCTTACCAGAGTCCCCATATGAACAGTTTTCAGAATATTTATCAGCAACAGCGCCCTCATAATTTATGCATTCAAGGAGCACTTCAAGAACAACAGGAACGTTGTCATTTTTATTTGAAGCATTTTCCATTTCCAGACTGGCATAAACTTCTCCAGCAAAGGAAAACGCCGTAATTTCACAGCGAATGCCAGAAACGACATCGGTTTCAGGTCTCCTGAAAATTCCAAGAAAAACAACAACTCCGATGCAGATAAGCATGGTAAAAAAAACAATCTTGTTGCCCTTTGTGGAAACAAGTGCCTTGAAAAAGCCTGGACTCATCTTTATCTTGCCTGTAGCAAAATCCTTTGTCCTTTGGTCTTCCCTGTTGCGAAAGCTTCCCCTTTCATAATGAAAGACAAGATTCTCTTCTTCTGGATTGATTTCTTCAACTGGTTTACCGTCAATAATATCTGCCATTGATTTTCCTTATCTTTGAAGAATCTAGTTCTTGATGACAGCCTGGATGAGGGAATCTGCGCGCCACCATGCAACACTTGCCTTTTCCCTTTCAACAAGAAGAACTGAAATAATTCCTTCGCGACTCAGATTGAATGAATAGTAAAGATTTGCTTCCCTGTTGAGATCCACATTCCTCTTGAGGATTCTCTGTCCGTCAGACTGGACCATCTGTACCGTAAAACCGCTCTGTGTACTTACGATGAAATAAAGCCAACCTGATTCAGTTACTCCAAGGAAATCATAAGGAATGTCGTAGCTTTCCTTGCTGAATCCTTCGGAAATTTCCTCACTATATGGGGGAATCGTCACAGCCATTTCATAGGCATTCTCTTCAACCTTGAAAGGATGGATAAGGCTTGTTACATATTCAATTCCAGACTGAACCCTTGAAGAAGCATCGACATAGCTTGAAAAATAATCAACCTTTAGATAAATGGTTCTTGTCCTGTAATCAGGTACAATATTATCCAACGAATAGAAATAATCGCTGCTTTCCTCTACAAACGGATTTGGAATATTCTGTTTTTCGACTGGAATGGTATAAAGAAGGAATCCATCAGCTGAATACCAGTAGACCGTCATTCCCTTCTGGGTCGTGCAGACAACTACAAGTTCATTTCTATCGGTTGTATAGATGTTCTTTATGTATGAAAAAGGAGTTCCCCCAGGTCCCTGCTGTCCAATATAGCTGACGAATTTCTTGTTTTCATCAAAATGGAGCACAACCTGACTAAGAGAAACCTTGGATTTAGCATCATTTTCCTGCCGCTCAAGTGGAAGGCGTTCAACGACATAGAGATGCTTTCTTGAATCAACGGAAATCAGGGAAATGTCATTGAAAGGATAAGGAACGGCATTCCTTGTCGAATTTGCGCCATTGCTTTCACCTGCAAAAGATGGATGTGGATTCGTCTCGTCGTTGTAATAGAGTGTGAGCAGATTTCCATAGCTGTTCATCTCCATTATCTTCTTTGCCTCTCCGTTCATGATATAGAAGAAGCCATCGCGCATGCAAAGATTTGTGTTTATCTCACCAGGATGACCAAAATCAAAAAGATTCAGTTCATCCTCAAAATTTCCATATTCAAGGGAAAAAAGATCTTCTCTTTCTACACTGGATACAATACGGCTTCTTGAGCAGGATGCTAGGTGCAGCAAAGCTACCACTGAAACCGCAATCTTGACCAAATTTTTCATAATAAAAAGATACATAAAGAGAAGATATTTTGCAATATTTGAATTTTATTCGATTATTGTGTATTATTATCTATTATGTTTGACAAAGTATTGACATTTGTATTTGGCTCGGCAAATGACCGTGCAGTTAAGGCACTTGAGCCTATCGTAGCAGCAATTGAAGAACGTGAACCTTGGGCACAGTCCTTCAAGGATGAAGAATTCCCTGAACAGACAAAGATTTTGAAGGATCGCCTTGCAAAGGGTGAAACTCTTGATGATATTCTTGTAGATGCATTCGCTCTTGCCCGTGAAGCTGCAAACCGTGTTCTCGGTGAACGCGCATACCCTTGCCAGCTCATGGGTTCCCTCGTCCTCAATTCAGGAAAGATTACTGAAATGAAGACAGGTGAAGGTAAGACATTGATGTGTGTCTGCGCAGCTTACCTCAATTCCCTTTCAGGCAAAGGTGTCCACATCGTTACAGTAAACGAATACCTTGCAGAACGCGACAGCAAGTGGATGGGCCGCGTATACAAGTTCCTTGGACAGACAGTAGGTTGTGTCCTTGCAAACATGGACAACGAAGCACGCAAAGCTGCCTACAACTGCGACCTTACATACGGTACAAACAGCGAATTCGGCTTTGACTATCTTCGCGACAACATGCAGATTGAAATGTCCGCAAAGACACAGCGCGGATTCAACTTCTGTATCGTCGATGAAATTGACTCCATCCTTATTGATGAAGCAAGAACACCTCTCATCATTTCAGGACAGGCAGAAGACGACACCTTCAAGTTCCACGAAGTTGACAAATATGTAGGACAGTTCAAGGAAGTTGAAAAGGATCCAAAGACAAACGATTACCCTGATGAAGTCGACATGACTCCAGAACAGAGGGAAGCCCTTGAAGGCGACTACAAGCTTGATGAAAAGTCAAAGCGCGTTTCCTTTACAGACAAGGGTATGAACAAGATTAACGACATACTCCTAAAACAGCACCTGATTGCAGAAGGAACGACTGTTTTCGATTCTGAAAACTTTGAATATGTACACTACTTCACCCAGGCCGTTCGTGCCCACACACTTTACCACAACGATGTTGATTACGTTGTTCAGGAAGGACAGGTTCAGATTGTCGATGAATTCACTGGTCGTATCCTTGAAGGCCGCCGCTACGGAGACGGACTCCACCAGGCAATCGAAGCTAAGGAACACCTTAAGATAGCTCAGAAAAGCCGTACTCTCGCAACAATCACATACCAGAATTTCTTCCGCATGTACGACAAGCTTTCAGGCATGACAGGTACTGCAGAAACAGAAGCAGTTGAATTCTCAAAGATCTACGAGCTTGATGTTGTTGCAATTCCAACACACAGACCTGTCGCACGCAAGGACGAAGACGATGAAGTTTACCTTAACGAAGCAGACAAGTGGGTTGCCATCGCAAAGGAAGTAAAGGAAGCACACGCAAAGGGACAGCCAGTTCTTATCGGTACAGTTTCAGTTGAAAAGTCAGAACACTTAAGTACAATCCTTACCCGCAGCGGAATTCCTCACGAAGTTTTGAACGCAAAGAACCATGAACGTGAAGCACATATCATCGAAAACGCTGGTGCAAAGGGTGCCGTTACAGTTGCCACAAACATGGCAGGTCGCGGTACAGACATTAAGCTTGGTGGTTCACTCGAAAGCCGTGCAAAGAAACGCGCAGGGACAGATGCTTCAGAAGAAAAGCTTGAAGAAGCACGCAAACTGGAATACGACAAGTGGCTTGCAGACTGCAATGAAGTAAAGGCTCTCGGTGGTCTTTATGTAATCGGTTCTGAACGCCATGAAAGCCGCCGTATCGACAACCAGCTCCGTGGACGTTCAGGTCGTCAGGGAGATCCAGGACGTTCCAAGTTCTACATTTCCATGGACGATGACCTTATGAGACTTTTCGGTGGAGAAAAAATGAAGGCAATCATGTCAAGAATCGGCATGCAGCCAGGAGAACCTATCAACCACCCTATGCTCAACCGTTCAATTGAAAAGGCCCAGAAAAAGGTTGAAGAAAGAAACTTTGAAATCCGTAAGCACCTCCTTGACTACGATGATGTTCTCAACCAGCAGAGAAAGTTCATCTACGGACAGAGAGACGACATTCTTGTTGATGAAAATCTCAGCACCCGTGTTCTCAACAATGCCCTGGAGACTGTTGACGGAATCTTTGATCAGTTTGGAAAGATTAAGGGAGCATCAAAGAGCCAGCTTGCAGACAAGATACGTGAGACATTCGGTCAGAACGTTGAATATGACCGCCTTACTCCAGAGGGGGTAAAGGCAATCCTTCAGGATGACATTACTCAGAAGGAAATGCTAGTTGGAAAGCAGCAGCTCAACATGTTCATCAGATACCAGTATATCCAGATGATCGACAAGAAGTGGCTTGACCAGCTTGAATTCCTTGACGGTCTTAAGGAATCGGTTCACCTCCGTGGTTACGGACAGAAAAATCCTTTGACGGAATACAAGAACGATGGTTTCGATGCCTTTGACGAAATGCTCGGATTCATCCGTGATACAGTTTCAAGCCTTATATTCAGGGTTAAGATCCAGATCAATGGAGAACCAGCTCCAAAGCGCGTAATGCCGACACAGATGAACGCAAAGCACGAGGATGCTGCATCTCAGTCTCCAATGGCTGCGGCAAACAACCCAGGAAATTCCTTCAATGCAAGACAGGCTCAGCAGGGTGCAAGAGACAGCGCAATGAAGAGCGGTCGCCAGGGACAGGGAGTTACAGTCGTAAGAAGCCAGCCAAAGGTTGGACGCAACGATCCTTGTCCATGCGGAAGCGGCAAGAAATACAAGGCTTGCCACGGACGCGGAATGTAATCTATAAAAAATCAATGAAAAAAGGGGCTATCGCAAAAGTAATTTCGTGGTGGTTGAGCGTAGGCGAAACCACCACGATAGTGTCATTGGGCATTTCGACAGGCGGCTTTATGGAAGCTTCGCTGCCATATACAATGACCCTGGCATGAATTGGACAACCCCTTTTTTTTAATCAGGAACCTACTTTCGTATTTCCCTCATTCCAATACCAGGGGCTCCTGCACGGCTTAATGGCCAGAACCTAAAGCAGGCTTTTCCCAGCATGCGGTTCCTGTTGACCCATTGTGGAGCAATATTTGTATAGTAAGTAACGGACGAAGAATCCATCTTTGAAAGAGGCTTAAGAACCTGTTCGTAGCTGTGGCGCATATCAAGTGAATTGTAGCGGTTGTCCCCCATCATGAAATAACAGTTTTCTGGAATGTAATTTGCCGTGCCATCTTCGTTGCTTGCAGGAAACACAGGAAGATTCCTCAAATCCATCTCAAAAACATAGTCAGAAAGCATCTGTGCCTTTTCAAAACATTCCATACGCACAGGATCATCGCCCCATTCAGAAGCGGAAACACCTCTGTAAATTAGATCAGCGGTACGAACGACAAGACGTGCAAAAACAAGCTTGCACATTACGTTAAGCCTGAAACAACATTCTTCATACTTGTCATCAAATTTCAAATTGTCAGACCAGCCGTTGATAAAACTGTCGAACCATTCTGCACCACCTTCTGCGGTCATCAGCGTAATGGTTTCATTATTCACATTGCTGAAAAGATTATAGACCATCAGTTCTCTTGGTGTAAAAAGTGAACTGCCACCGTTCTTTTTATTTGTATTGCTTGAAAGGCGATAGAATTCCTTTGCAAGGCTCTGGCATTCAAGCTTAGCAGAAACAAGATCCAGTTCACGTCTCATTCTTTCAACCTCAAGACATTCAGCAGCCTGCCTTTTATTCAACGGAATCTGCTGAATCTTTGACTTTGTTTTTTCAGAAAGAGAATTCAAATCCCAGGCTGCCCATTCAGCATCAGCTTCAACCGCCTTGAATTCATTGTCTTCCCTGGTCCTTCTATACATTGTTCCATCAAGCATGTAGATCTGTTCACCAGGCAAGGCACAGACACGCTTAACAAGAGGATCAGCCTTAAGCTCACCGTTTTCATCGGTATTTGTCTTAAGCAAAGTGAGGGAACACATATAGATGAACTGGCTGAAAAAAGTCTTTACCTCGCTTTTTCTTTCGGTTCCATAATGAGGATTACGGAAAACGACAATGTCTCCCCTTTTGTATTTTGTAAGGTATGGAAGGCCAAAATCCGTAAGCGGAAATTTTGGTCCAGCAAAGGTCTTGAAAACAATCACTCGGTCCTTTATCAGGAATGTAGGCACCATGCTTTCCGATGGAATTTCGTAAAGCTGAAAAAGAAAAATATTCAACAGGATGATTGTAAAAACGGCCTGAAAAAGAGCATCTACCCATTCAAGGATTTCAAAAACAACTCTTCTTGGTCCTTTAGCCTTTACGACAGGATTGGCTTTTCTATATTCTTTCCATTCGACGCAAACAGCATCAATCCTTTTTTCCGAAATGATGTACTGAATTCTAAAGGAAATGACAAGGATGGCAACCCATACCAGGGAACAGATCGCATCATAGAAAAAAGGAAAACCTTCATTACCAGAACGCTGTAAGACAAAAGCCGTGATATATACAAAAGGTTCATATTGAAAGAATCTTCTAATTGCATTGAGATGTGAAATGTCGGACTTAACGATCAGGGTCTTATAAGTATAGAAATACATGATGGCCGTAAAGCAAGCGGCAATTGGAAAAGCAGCGAGGGAAACATCCCCTCTGAAGGATAAACAAAACAATGTAAATAAAGCAGATACAGCAAGATTGATCCTGCAAGTCAAAGTCAAATTTTTCATATATTCATTGTAACAGAAAATTCCTTGTGTTACTATAAATATATGGAAGTATTTAACAGATCACTTGCCCTGGAAATGGTTGGAGATGAAGAAGAGCTTCTTCAGGAGCTTGAGCACTCCTTTGTCTATGATAAGATTTTCAGCATGGACCAGCTTGAACAACTTGAGAAGGAAAATCCTTTAGAGGCGGCAGCATATGTCCATTCATTCAAAGGAGCCGCAAGACAGATAGCAGCAGAAAAAGCCGCATTTTCTGGACAGAGGCTTGAGGATGTACTGAGAGGAAAATCCCAGGGCAGCCTCAAGGAACTGAACGAGACATTCAGCAAGGACCTGTCCGAAGCCATTGCTGAAATAAAGAAACATTTGGATTAAACCATTTTTATTTCTTTGTAGTCTTTCCTTCAGATTTTTTAGCTGCAGCTTTTTTTGCGGCAGGTTTCTTTACGCTCTTAGATTCCGTTGCAGACTTTTTTGCAGCAGATTTCTTTGCGGGTGCAGCCACCACAGTCTTGTCGGCGGAATTCTTTTTTTGATCTTCCTTGCCCTTTCCCCTAAGCTTTTTTTCTTCAGCGGCAATGCTTTTCTTTAGCTTTTCAATTGAAGAAAGTATCTCTTCAACGCCGTCTGTCTTTTTTGTGATGGAAGAAGTTTTCTTGTCAAGGAGAGTTGAAGCACAGAGCTTACCAAGCTCCATATATTTCTTTTCAAGCTTAACCTTGTACTTGGTAATGTCAATCTTGATGACAGAAACATCACCGAATTCACTGATAGCTTCACCAGCCTTCTTGAGTCCCTTCTTAGAAGCCTTCAACCCACTGTTAAGAAGTTCCTTAAGTTCCTTCTTGAAAACAGCGGTCTTGTCTGAATCAGATTTCTTTGTAGCCATAAAAATCCTCCTTAGAAAAGTCTAAATCATTAATTTTACTATTTCAAGTTTTTTTTATGGATTAAGAGACCAAGTACCATAATCATCAACAAGATTGGTCTTCATGCTTGGCATAGGATGCCACGAGACAGCAAAGGTTATATATGGATGATAGTCAAAGTTCTTTCTTCCATCACTTTCAGTAACATAACGAGGCTTAAAGGTAATGTTTCCTTCCATGCTCCAGTCATGGAGAAGTCTTTTGACACTGATCTTAAAGTTCTTGATCTTAAAGCCAGAATTCTTTCGGTTTTCCTGGCCACCATCCCAAAGCTGACCATTTCCCCAGAAGGCAAAGGAATTATACAGATCCTTGAACATATTCTTTTCACCCGCAACAGCATCCTCATAGCCAACATAATCCTGGATGTACCTGAAGATGACATTGTTCTGTGATTCAGAACTGAAGCTAAGCTCAAACTGATCATGAATCTTAAAGGAAATGGAAGGAACAAAACGGAAATAGCTGTTTGTAGGACGGACGCAGTCGTAGACAAGACTTGAACTTAAAGCAGGTGCCCAGGTAACTCTTCTTTTCCAATAGCGATATGTCTTGTTCTGGGTTGCATAAGCCAGGCTAACATTATATGGAACGAATTCCTTTCCTTCATTTGCAGTCCATCCATGCTCCTTGTCAAAGTCATAGGTGGTCGTGTACTGCATGGTATATGCAACTTGAAAATTCTTGTATTGTGCAGAAAGCTTGAATGAATCCTTATACCGTTCCTCCATTTCATAGTTAAAGGATTCAGTAAAAGAAAGATCACCCTTAAGGAACTTCAAGGTAGCGGACTGTCTAAAAGGATTCCATACAAAGTCGTCATCTTCCTTTGTTTTTTTATACAGACCTGTCGATGCGGTTGTAGTCAAATACGGGAAGCCTAAAGAAAGCGTCCAGTTGTATTCATCCTTCTGAGGAGGAAGATTTGAGCTCATCGTAAAGGATTGAGAAAAATCATCTTCCCTTGCTGCAAGAATGGCACTCATCGTGTGGACAGTCATGCATTCTTCATCAGTAAGGTCAGCTGTAATGTATTCCCATTCTGGATTCTCAGCATCACCGATGAAATTGGTCTTAATAAGCTTTATGCTTGTATTCCATTCAAGCCCAGTTTCCTTGAAATAGTCAGTATAACCAAAAGGCTTGAAGGATACTGCGTTTGTGTTTGTGACATCCATTTTTCGTGACTTGTAGTCTG
The DNA here is from genome assembly GCF_045641405.1 of Treponema sp. Taxonomy (GTDB): domain Bacteria; phylum Spirochaetota; class Spirochaetia; order Treponematales; family Treponemataceae; genus Treponema_D. The sequence goes on along the minus strand of NZ_JAZUGX010000006.1, from coordinate 118,237 downwards.
AAAGAATTACAGAATTCTTTGAGGACTCCGACTCATAGCCGTCAAGATTAGGATGCTGCTGAATCACAGGATTGAAGAGGAAATTATTTGTTGAAGAAATGAATCCTTCCTTAAGGTTAAGCTTACTGGAAACTGTGGTCGGCACCTGGACCTGATAATATGATGAATAAAGATTGGACCATGAGAAATCCTCAGGATTCTCAAGCTTTGCTGCATCATAGTTAAGCTGTGATGTATACTGGGGCGCAATGTCATAAGTAAGGGAATATCCAACATCCCTGATTTTTGTTACACCTACACTGTTCTGGATATCAAGCTCTGAAAAAGTAAACTCGGATGACTTTTCATCACCATTGCTTTCTTCTTTTTTTTCAGGTGGAACATAGGTTATTCCTTTTTCTTCAGCTTCTTTCTTCGCCTGTTCTTCTTCCTTTTTCTTCCTTATATTTTCCTTTTCTTCCTCTGTCAGCAATTCTTCTGGTATGTTGAGGTTGGTGACAAATGAAGGTGTCGGTGGAGACTTTGGTTCCACCGGTGGATACTGATAAAGGGTACCTTCGATTTTTCCTGAAATTTTAACAGGAGTAACCTGGGATGGGTAAAAGAATGCACGCTCTGGAGTTTTATCCCTCCAATCTTGAGGATTTGCCATCCAGCTTGGATCAGATGAATTTCTAATCTTGGTGTTGAAAATAAGAGATGAAGAAACATTGGAAACATTAACATTGGTTATGTATGGATATACAAAATCAGGCATAGGAATCTTGAATGAAGTACTAGCATCCCAGGTGAAGGATGTAGTCTGCGTACTTGTATCTTCCTTATCTGTCTTTTCCTTTGAATTGTTGTTCATGAAAAAACTTATCCAGTCCAGGGATTCAGAGCGTGAATCAAAATCTTCCGTAAAGAATGGATCACTGAGGATAGGCATGGAAAGATGAAACACCAAAGGCTTTGAAACATCAGCCTTGAAATTTGCTCCATAACGAAAAGGAGTATGTACTCCCATGAAATTGGCACTGTCCTTGTATTTATCACCAGTAGATGAATATGGAATATATTTTCCACCAGCAAAGAAGACCGTGTTTGTAAATCCAAGACGAACAGAAGCTGTAACTGCCGAGATATATTCATTTGAAGGAGCAAAAACACCGTCTACTCCGACGACCGTACCAAGATTGGTGTAATAATCACCGATCAATTTTAAGTAATGTGAAGTATCACCCTTATAATCTTCATCAAGGTTATGTAGAACAAGACCTTCCCTTTTCTGTTCCTTGAGGACAGAAGGTTTCATGAAATTGAAGATACCCTTAGTAAGGTCTTCTCCCGATGTTCCAGAGGTCGAAGAGCTTGCGCTTATGTCCTTTTCTTCCAGCGGTTTTCTTCCCAAGATATATGTAGTGGTCTGAAAATAATAGCCATGCCTCTCCTTGTAACCAAATGAGGGATTGAAGATGACTTCATCCTTTGGATAGTAAAAAGCAGGCAGGTACAGTACTGGCACATGACCGATTGAAATGACGGCATTTAAGAAAGCAAATTCACCACCTGGTAAAAGCCATATTCTTGAGGCACGGATTTTCCAATGAGGATTCTCATCATCACAGAAAGTAAGTTCAGCTTTCTTGAATGCTATAGTACTTGATGAATCGCGGCCAAAAATCTTTGAGGCAACGATGAGCGTAGAACCCGACGGTAGGTTCAAGGCATCGCTTTGAGTCTGTACGGCTCGTCCATTATCGAAAACACCTTCAAGTGTCGAAGTATTTACAAGCAGTGAGGTTGCAGTAATGGTCTGTTCCCCTTCAGAAGAACCTGACTGTACAAGCTCAATGTTTCCTTTTGCAAAAAGTGTTTCAGTGGTTCTATTATAAGTTATCTCATCGGCTTTGATCGAAAGCTTGGTACCACCTTTTTCAACGGAAACCACGACATTTCCAGAAAGAAAAATTTCATCAGTGTTGTCCTTTTCATTTTTTCTGTATGTGGAACTGTCGGCTCCATCGATGGTGATGACAGTTGTATTTTCATCCACTGCAAATGCAAATGCTCCGCATAGAAAGAAAACCATGAACAATATGAGGAATTTAAATTTTCTGATGCCTTTGTCAAATTCCAACTTTCAACTCTCAATTATCAGTTTTTGACTTTAAATCCCTTTGCTTTTCCCGCTCAAGCATTTCACCGATATATTTTCCAGTGTAACTGCCCTTTATATTTGCAACCTGCTCAGGAGTTCCTGTAGCGATGATCTGACCTCCACCAACTCCACCTTCTGGTCCAAGATCAATGATATGGTCGGCCTGGCAGATTACATCAAGATTGTGTTCAATCATGACGACTGAATTGCCCTTTTCGACGAGAGCATGGATGATCTGCATGAGATTCATTACATCGACAAAATGAAGACCCGTAGTAGGTTCATCCAGGATGTAAAGTGTTTTTCCTGTTGATGGGCGGGCAAGCTCAGCTGCAAGTTTAACACGCTGTGCCTCACCTCCAGATAGGGTCAAAGCATTCTGCCCAAGGGTTATGTATCCAAGACCTACGTTCTTTAGGGTTTCCAGCTTTTTTTGGATATGGGGAATCCCTGCAAAGAAATCAGCGGCATCTTCAACTGTCATTTCAAGAACATCACTTATGGACTTGCCCTTATACAAAACCTCAAGAGTTTCGCGGTTAAATCTTTTTCCATGGCAAACATCACATTGGATGAAAACATCAGGAAGGAAGTTCATCTCGATGGTGATGGTACCTGCCCCCTGACAGTTTTCACATCGTCCTCCCTTTACATTGAAACTGAAACGCCCAGGCTTGTATCCCTTTGCCTTTGCTTCAGGCATGGAAGAATAAAGTTCGCGGATCTTGTCAAAGACACCGATGTAAGTAACAGGATTGCTTCGTGGTGTGCGACCGATAGGACTTTGGTCTATGTTGATGATTTTGTCGATATTTTCAAGTCCTGAAATTTTCTTGTAGTCACCTACGGCAAGCTCACTTTTCATGATCCTATTGCTGGCGGCAGGAAAGAACACATCGTTGAGAAGAGTTGATTTCCCACTGCCCGATACACCTGTAATGCAAGTGAATGTTCCTAATGGAATATCACATGAAATGTTCTTAAGGTTATGCTCCGTCACTCCCTGAATTGAAATCATCTTGCCGTTGCCTACCCTGCGTTTTTTGGGAATAGGCATCCTTATAAGACCTGCAAGATATTTTCCTGTGATGCTGTCTGGATTTCTCATGACATTTTCTGGGGTATCAGATGCCATGACCGTTCCACCGTGGACACCTGCACCAGGACCAATATCCACAAGCCAGTCGGCAGTAAGCAAGGTCTGTTCATCATGCTCAACCACTATGACCGTGTTGCCAAGATCTCGAAGATAAGTAAGGGAATCTATGAGTCTCTGGTTGTCCCTCTGATGAAGTCCTATGGAAGGCTCGTCAAGAATATACATGACTCCTGTAAGACCTGAACCGATCTGTGTGGAAAGACGAATTCGCTGTGCTTCCCCTCCAGAAAGGGTTGCTGCGCTTCTCTGCAATGTAAGGTAGTCAAGGCCAACATTCTTTAGGAATGAAAGTCTGCTTGTAATTTCTTTGAGGACCTGGGCTGCAATCTTTTTTTCTGTTTCAGTAAGCTTAAGGTTTTCAAAGAATTGAATGGTATCACTAACCGAAAGCTCGGTAAGATCCCAGATGTTCATTCCACCGACAGTGACACCAAGTGCTTCCCTGCGAAGTCTTTTACCAGAGCAGCTTTTGCATTCCTTATGGGACATGAATTTTTCAAGGTTTTCACGGGCATTATCACCCCATGCTTCCGCATAGCGGCGACGAAGCTCAGAAAAAATTCCAGGCCAAGGTCTGTTGTATGTGCTCATGCCCTCGCCACTCTGCTTCTGGTAGACCCATTTTAAGGCACGATCTCCTGTTCCATTCCAGACAATGTCCATCTGCTTTTTATTCATTTCCTTTACAGGGGAATTCATATCAAAGCCGATGTCATCAAAAACAGCCCCAAACAAAGCGCTGTTCCAGTTGCTTTCTGGATTAAATGGTCCGTAGGCATATTCATTGAAGCTAAGGTTTCTGTCAGGACAAATAAGATCCATATCGAATTCCATCTTCTCTCCTAAACCAGTGCAGTCAGGACAGGCCCCAAAAGGATTGTTGAAGGAAAACAGTCTTGGCTGAAGCTCAGGTACTGAAATACCGCAGTCAGGACAGGCATTTTTCTGGCTGAAGAAAACTTCTTCTTCTATGTAATCTGCATCACGGTCATACTTTGTCCCCTTAAGGTCAAGTGCCTCACAGACTTCCTTGTACGCATCATCCCCCTTGTTGACTCGGCGCAATGCAATGACGATTCCCGCTGATGAATTAAGGGCAGTCTCAACTGAATCTGCTAGACGCTTCCTTATATCAGATTTTAGGACAATACGGTCAACAACGATTTCAATGGTGTGTTTTTTTTGTTTGTCCAACTTAATGGAATCTTCAAGTTCAACCATAAGGCCATCTATGCGGGCACGGACAAAACCACTTTTCTTTGCATCGTCTATGATCTTTTGATGCTCTCCTTTTTTTCCTCTGATCACTGGGGCAAGCAAAGTCAATTTAGTTCCTTCACTCCAGGAAAGAATCGTATCGATGATCTGATCAACAGACTGTTCCTTGATCTCCCTTCCACATTCAGGGCAATGAGCCTTTCCAATGCGGGAAAAAAGAAGGCGGTAATAGTCATATATTTCAGTGACGGTTCCAACGGTAGATCTTGGATTCTTGTGGGTCGTTTTCTGTTCAATGGAAATTGCAGGGCTAAGGCCTGTTATAAGGTCAACATCAGGCTTGTCCATACGTCCAAGAAACTGGCGGGCATAGGAAGAAAGGCTTTCCATATATCGGCGCTGACCTTCTGCAAAGAGAGTATCAAAAGCAAGGGAAGACTTTCCTGAACCTGAAAGACCAGAAACAGCAACCAGCTTGTTGCGTGGGATTTCAACTGAAATATTCTTAAGATTGTGCTCGCGGGCACCCTGAATACATATTTTATCACCGTCAAAAACGTTCATAATAGGCATTATATTGAAAGAAAAAAATAAACTCAACGAGGAAAATTTCGACTTCTAGAGCATCAAACGCTCTGTCCCCAGTGTTCAAGAATCGCCTCCGCAATTCTTGTGACGAAAGTTAATAAAGCCATAGGCTTCTAGGGAATAAAGCTTTCGTCAGGGGTCTGTCCCCATCGTTACGTTGTTATTTGCAAAAATTTCGGATTCGTTCTAAATTATACCTATGGGTGACAGGAACAGGGAAACACAGGGAATCATTTTCTCATTGAAGGAACAGGGAGAACAGAACCGCATCGTTACAATCCTTACACCAGATCATGGAATAATTAACTGCGTGTTATATGGCGGTCCTAAAAGCAGGCTTCGATCCATGGTTCAACCCTTTAACAGAGGAAACCTTTATCTCTACACAGACAATATAAAACATTCTGTTAAAATAGTTGACTTTGACGCAAAAAAAATCCATATGTCACTGAGGGAAAACCTCTACAAGTCCTGGGCAGCCTCTCTTGGTGCTGAGATCGTCCTTAAGACAAAATGTGCTGGAGATCCTCAAAAGGCATACATTCTTCTTTCCGCCCTTTTAGATGGAATAGATGCCGTAAATGAAGATGAAGCCCGTCTTGGAATGCTCAGGTTCCTTTGGAGATATTTAGGTTTACTTGGGATTCAGCCTGACGTAAGGGAATGCTCATCCTGTGGAAATTCTTTATTGTCAAAGGAGCATGAATCTTCATATGTAGAAAGCCATAACGGTTTTGTATGTGGAGATTGCCTTCCATATAGCGACGGAAGAATTCAGCATGAAGCAAACCTTTTTACGACCGACATTCATTCAATCACCTATCTTGCAGCCATCAACGAACTGTCGCCAGGAAAGGTACGGGAACTGATTCTCCCTGCGGAATCTGCATACAGGCTAAAAAGGCTTCTTTACCACATGATAGAAAAATCCTGTGGAACAAAGCTAGAGACCTTGGAAAGTGGTGCTGGAATTTTGTAATTTCTTTGATATTCCTGTATAATCTATATGACTCTATTGTAAATATTTATTTTCATATATAAGGTAAAAATTTGAACTGGAACAAGACTAACGTGCTAAAATCCGATGTTGAAGCGATTCAGCATAAATACGGTGTCGATGCAATCACTGCAAGCATACTTATAAGACGCGGAATAACTAATGGACGCGACATTTTTTATTTCCTTGAAGATGACCTTCGCTATCAGCACAATCCTTTTCTTTTCAACGGAATGGAAGACGCGGTGGACAGGATTCTGGCGGCGGCAGAAAAAGATGAAAACGGAAATAGCGAGAAAGTACTGATTTTTGGTGACCGCGATGTTGACGGCGTGACAGCGACAACGGTCCTATATGAATGTCTGATTTCCATGGGAGTGGATGTTCAGTATCGGGTTCCTGAAGGAGACGATGCCTACGGTCTTTCCATTGAAGCGATAGATGACTTTGCTTCCCAATACGGATCTTTAATAATTACTGTTGACTGCGGAATTGCAAACGTAGATGAAGTTGCCTATGCACAGGACAAGGGAATCGATGTAATCGTAACGGACCACCACAATCCACAGGGAACGCTTCCATCTCCCGCCATCATCCTGGATGCCAAGACAGAAGGAAGCGGTTATCCGTTTCAGGAAATTTCAGGATGTGCCCTCACCTATAAGCTTGCAAGCGCACTCCGTTTTGCAAAAAGCAAATGGTATAAAACCGATGTAGCACTGCTCAATGCCAGAACGGAAGATGACAACCTTGTGATCGAATGCATAAAAGTAAGAAATCTTGTGCCCATGGGAAGACTCACTGAAACTATTGTCCCTGGAGAAAAATCAATCTCGGACACAAAGCTTCCAAAATATCTTCAAGGCCAGTTGATACTCTGCTGGAACGTAAAGGAAACATCCATGCTCCTTAAACAGGCTTTCGGAAACGGAGCTGAATTCAACATGCTTGGCATGCAGGATGAAATCTCTAGATTCTTTCCTTCCCTTCGCAATTCAAACCTTGATAAAATCAAGACCCTTTCAAAGATCGCTAAATACGGAGATCATCTGCCTACTGAAATTGGAGGCTTCTACAACATCTTTGTAACCTATGTCCAGCAAAGCCTTAAAAAAGAAAACCCAACATTCGTTTCTTCAGAGGAAAAGGAACTTCAACTGGTTGCCCTTGCAGCCATTGCGGACATTATGCCATTGGTTGATGAGAACAGGATTTTTGTACGCAAGGGCATTGAATATCTCAACGCAGGAAGAGCACGAAAAGGCTTGATCGAACTTCTTTCGCAGATAAATCTTCTTGGCAAGCGTATCACTTCAAAGGACATCGGTTGGTCCATTGATCCAAAGCTTAACGCAGCGGGTCGACTTGGACATGCTGGAATCGCCACGGAACTTTTCACTTCAGAAGACCCTGTCCTTAGGGAACAGATGGCAAAGAAAATAATTGAGCTCAACGAAGAAAGAAAGACATTGACCAACGAAGCGGAAAATGCCACCATCCAGCAGGCACAGAGTTCAATTGAAAACTATAGCGGAAAGCTTTGCGTCGTGTTTGATGAATCGATCTTCAAGGGAGTCTCAGGAATACTAGCTTCCCGTTATGTCGAACAGTTTGGAATTCCAGCCATCGTAATGTCTACCGTTGGTGATGTCGTTGTCGGTTCCATGCGAAGCTGCAGGGGTTTTGATGTGACCGAATTTCTTGAGAACATGAAGGACATTTTCATCAGCCACGGAGGCCACGACTTTGCGGCAGGATTTTCACTTGAACGAAAAAACCTTGAAAAATATCTTTCAATGATAAAAGAAAACGCCTCAAGCATTACGCTTCTTCCAGAAGAGGAATCACGGCAATCGATAGACGCAGAGGTACCTGCAGACTTCATGACGCCTGAACTCATAAACATAGTCGATAGATTTGAGCCATACGGAAATGAAAACGAGAACATTCTTTTTATGTCCAGAAATCTTCCAATAATGTCCGCACAGATTGTCGGCAAGACCGACAAGACTCACCTTAAGCTTACCCTGGACTGCGGCAAGACAAAATGGCCAGCCATGTACTGGGGTGCAGGAAATCTTCTACACAATGAGATTGAGGTTGGAGACAAGGTTGACATTCTATTTGGAGTGGAAAGAAATGTATTCAACGGTACAGAATCTCTTCAATTAAACATCAAGGAACTAAGGAAAAGCCTATGAAAAAGATCGCAACATTTATTTCTGCATTATTTCTGTCTTTTGTTTCACTCGCCTATGCACGACAGGCAGCCTTCAGCGGAGAAAACTACAACATTTCCCTTAACTACAATGAATCCGCTGCTCCAGGTGATGCTGTGTTTGTCCGAATGAAGATTGCCAGGGCTAAAAACATAAAGTCCGACATATCAACGGCAGAAGCAAAACTAGAGCTTCTTGTAGACGGGAAAAGCGTCCGATCCTCAGATTTCTATTCACTTGGGAAAGCATCAAAAGCAAACAAGACAATGCTTACAGGTCTTCCACTTTCCTCATGGTGGACAAAGGAAAATAAATGCTCACTCAAGATTACCTACAAAATACTCAACGAGACAAAGGAATTCAGCCTTCCATTCAGTCTGACAAACAAGTCCTTTATCTCAGAGACGATCAAGCTAAACGACTCCAACACGGCAATTAAGACGGACACCAGCACAAAACGAATGGAACAGATTTCCAAGCTGAATTCAATTCTTGAGACCACCAATCCACAGAATGTCTATACTACAAAAGCATTCGTTCCCCCAGTTGAATCAACACGACGTACATCATACTTTGGTGACAGAAGGGTCTTTGAATACACAACAGGAAAATCATCGACAAGCCTTCATCTTGGCATAGATTACGGAGTGCCTACAGGAACTGAAGTACGTTCCGCAGCCGATGGAAAGGTAGTCATGGCGGAAGACAGAATTTCAACAGGATGGAGCGTCGTCATAGAGCATCTTCCAGGTCTATACACCCTTTACTACCACATGAATGAAATGAAGGTAAAGGAAGGAGATACAGTAAAGGCAGGTTCCCTCATAGGTTATTCTGGGGCGACAGGTCTCGCAACAGGACCTCACCTGCATTGGGAAGTGAGATTGAATATGGAAGCAGTCAGTCCAGACTTTTTCCTGTCTAATTTTACATCTGAAGTTGCAGGCAATTAAATTCGCATTTTTACAATTAGTTATTCAATAAAATATCTAGTATATAGTATAATACGTTATCTTTTTTCTACATAAGGAGTTAATTATGAAAAAGATTGTAATGGCAATGGCAGCCGCTGTTATGGCTTTTGCTCTTACTGGATGTGGCGGATCAAAGGCAGCTACAGTCAAGATCGGTATCTACGAACCAGCATCTGGAGACAACGGTGCAGGTGGAAAGCAGGAAACTCTCGGTGCCATCTATGCAAACGAAAAGATTCCAACAGTTACAATTGCTGGAAAGGAATACAAAGTAGAACTCGTACGCGTAGACAATGAATCTTCAAACGACAAGGCTGTTACAGCCGCTTCTGAACTTGTTTCAAAGGGCGTTTCAATCGTTCTTGGCTCATACGGTTCAGGTGTTTCAATCGCAGCCAGCGACACATTCCTTTCTGCAGGTATCCCTGCCATCGGCATCACATGTACAAACCCACAGGTTACTCTCGGCAACAACCACTACTTCCGCATCTGCTTCCTCGATCCATTCCAGGGAACAGTTCTTGCATCTCTTGCACACGACAAGTTCAATGCAAAGAAGGCTTATGTTCTTGCAAAGCTTGGTGACGACTACTCGGTTGGTCTTGCAAACTACTTCATCGAAGGTTTCAAGAAGCTTGGTGGAGAAGTTGTTTACGAAACATTCCCAGAAGGAACAAGCGACTTTGCAGCATATGTAACAAATGCAAAGAACATGGGTGCAGACGTATTCTGCTCTCCAGTTTCTACAGAAGCTGCAGCCCTCATCATCGAACAGGCAAACACACAGAAGCTTGGCATGCCAATCCTCGCTGGCGATACATGGCATTCCAACGTTATCCTCAATGCAGCAAAGGGAACAAACGTTGACATCAACGTAACAACATTCTTCGCAGAAGGTTCTACAGATGCAAAGGTTGCAGACTTTGTAAAGGACTTCCGCTCATGGATCAATTCAAAGAATGAATACCTTACAGACAACGGTGGAAACGATATCGTTGCCGCAAACCCTGTTATGGCTTACGACGCATACAATGTTGCACTCGAAGCTATCAAGGCTGCTGGTTCTACAAAGGGCGAAGACATCATGAAGGCACTTCCAAATGTAAGCTACACAGGTATCACAGGTCTCATCGAATTCGATGCAACAGGTGATGCAAAGCGTGACGGTGCATACATCAAGCACGCAAACAATAGCGATGCTTCATGGGAATTCGTTGCTATTCAGAAGATCAACTAATCTATTCATTTCATGAATAATGTTCGTTGCGAGCTTTGTAATTCAAGGCTCGCAATGAATTTTATTGGTCAGCAACCATAGCTTAATGACTTCAGCCATTATTGATAACCAATAAAAATTCTTGGAGAAAAAAATGGATTTTTTCAACGCTAACTTGCCGTATATCCTTGCAGGTATTTCAACTGGCGGACAATATGCCCTCATTGCCATTGGGTACACGATGGTTTACGGTATTCTTCGCCTGATCAACTTTGCCCACGGTGATGTTTTTATGGCATCAGGTCTCATCATGGTCTATATGTACACATGCATGCCTTTGTACATTTCGATTCCATTCACCATCATCTTGACTTCCCTTCTTGGTTTCACAATTGAGCGAGTTGCGTATAAGCCTTTGAGAAAAGCACCTCGCATGTCAATCATGATTTCTGCCATCGGTATGTCATATCTCCTCCAGAACATCGCTCTTTACATAACAGGTGGTCTTACAAAGTATTATCCACCGATTCCTTGGATTTCTGATCCTATTCAGATTGCTTCGGCAATGACAAAGCGTGTAACAGTGATCACACCATTCCTTACAGTCATCCTTGTAGTTTCCCTTGTAATGCTCATCAAATATACAAAAATCGGAATGGCAATGCGTGCGGTTTCAAAGGATTTTGAAACATCCCATCTCATGGGAATCAGAATCAACCGAGTAATAAGCACAACTTTCATCATCGGATCCGTTCTTGCCGCTGCGGGATCCCTTCTTTTCTTTTCAAACTACACAGGAGTCACTCCTACTGCAGGTGGTATGCCTGGATTAAAGGCATTTGTCGCCGCAGTTTTCGGAGGAATCGGCTCGATTCCTGGTGCCGTCATAGGTGCATTCGTCATCGGTATCTGCGAGAACATCATCAAGGGTCTTGGCTGGACAACATTCAGCGATGCCTTTACCTTTGTTCTTCTTATCATCGTCCTGATGTTCATGCCAACAGGACTCTTTGGCGAAAAACAGACGGACAAAGTATAAGGAGACAGGCAAATGATCGATATCAAGAAAAACCAGAATACATTCATAAGCTTTGGTCTTCTGGCACTGCTTTTTGTGGCAGTAGCCGTTCTTGAGCAGGTTCTTCCAAGAACTTCAATGCTGTTTACAGTTCTCAAGAAAGGCGCCATCTATGCTTTGGTTGCAGTCAGCATGAACCTTCTCAACGGCTTTACTGGACTGTTCTCCTTGGGACAGGCAGGCTTCATGCTTCTTGGCGCATACACCTATGCAATTTTCACAATTCCTGTGGCTTCCCGCGCACAGGTCTATCAGTACTTTGACGGCGGTCTCATCCAGTTTACAATACCATTGTTTGCGGCGATGATACTTGCAGGACTTATAGCAGCTTTCATTGCTTTCCTCATTGGGCTTCCTGTTCTTCGTCTTAAGTCAGACTACCTGGCGATCGCAACTCTTGGATTTGCAGAAATCATCCGTGCCCTTTTCCAGTGGGACAAACTTGGAGTCATCACAAACGGTTCAAATCTCCTTCGCCGTTACCCAGTATTCCGCTCAACCCTCTTCCCTTTTGCAGTCGCAGCAGTATGCATAGCTATGATCGTTCTTCTCATCAATTCCACCTATGGCCGTGCATTCAAAGCAATCCGCGATGACGAAGTTGCGGCAGAAGCAATGGGAATAAATCTTGCACATCATAAACGTCTTGCATTTGTGATCAGCTCTTTCTTTGCAGGAATTTCAGGTGCACTGCTTGCCATGTTCCAGACCACAATCCAGGCAAACCAGTTCAAATCGGCAATGACCTACGAAATCCTTCTCATCGTCGTTATCGGTGGAATGGGTTCAGTAACTGGAAGCTGCATTTCAAGCTTCCTATTCATTGCATGTTCTGAATGGTGGCTTCGTTTCCTTGACAACTCCAATGTATTCGTAGGCGGACTTCATCTTGGATTCATGAAACCAGGATTCAGAAAAGTTGTATTCAGCGTGATAATCATGGCTATCGTACTTTTCTATCAGAAGGGAATCATGGGTGAAAATGAATTCAATCTTGCTGGTATAATCAAGTTCTTCAAGGGACTTTTCAACAGAAAAAACAAGAAACTGGCAGAAGCCAAGACGGGAGAATAGAAATGTCAGATAATGTACTTAGCATGGAAAATGTCACAATGCAGTTTGGTGGTGTTGTGGCAGTAAACAATCTTTCTCTTGAAGTAAACAAAAACGAGATCGTGTCTCTCATTGGACCAAACGGTGCAGGAAAGACAACAGCCTTCAATGTCGTAACTGGTGTCTATGCCCCTACAAACGGAGCTGTTTTTTTCAACGGTGAAAAGATCATTGAAAACCATCCACAGGGCAAGATGAAGAAACTCTACTCAGGTCAGAACAATGGACTTTACAGAGGTCATCTTGAACCTACTCCAGACAAGATTACAAAGCTTGGCATTGCACGAACATTCCAGAACATCCGTCTTTGGAAAAGTCAGAGCGTCTTTGACAATGTCCTTATCGCAAAACACTGTCGTAGAACAAGCAACGTTTTCACAGCAACCTTCAGATTGAATGCACAGGAAGAAAAAGCACAGAAACAGGAAACTGAAGAACTTTTAAACATCCTTGGACTCTATGACGTACGCAATGAAAAATGTACTTCACTTCCATACGGACTTCAGCGCCGTCTTGAAATTGCCAGAGCCCTTGCAACAAATCCATCATTGCTTTTGCTCGACGAACCTGCAGCGGGTATGAACCCTCAGGAAACACAGGAACTTACTGATTTCATCTACAAGATCAGAGATGATTTCAAGCTGACCGTATTCATGATAGAACACCACATGGATCTTGTAATGAACATTTCAGACAGAATTTACGTCCTTAATTTCGGCGCTCTCATTTCAAAGGGAACGCCACAGGAAGTCCAGAACGATCCTGTAGTAATCTCTGCCTACCTTGGCGAAGAAAAAGTATCATAAGGGGAACACGGAATGCTTAAAATAAACAACCTTAACGTATCATATGGTGGAATCAAGGCACTCCAGAATGTAAGCCTGGAAGTACCAGAAGGAAAGATCGTTACTCTCATCGGAGCAAACGGAGCAGGAAAATCCACATTGCTCAAGACCATAGCAGGTATTGTCACTCCTGATTCAGGTTCAATTGAATTTCTTGGAAACAACATCGTTGGAAACAAAGTCTATAAGACTGTAGGCGAAGGAATTGCCCTTGTTCCAGAGGGACGCAAGGTATTCACAGACCTTACAGTTGCCGAAAACCTCAAGATCGGTGCATATCTTAGAAAAGACAAGAAAGAAATCGAAAAGGACATCGAATGGGTCTACTCACTTTTTCCACGTCTAAAGGAAAGAAGCTGGCAGTATGCAGGTACACTTTCTGGTGGAGAACAGCAGATGCTTGCCGTAGGCCGTGCCTTGATGAGCCGTCCTAAACTAATGATGATGGACGAACCTTCCCTTGGTCTCGCACCTTTGGTCGTTCAGGACATCTTCACCATCATCAAGGAAGTAAACAAGGCTGGCGTTACGATTCTTCTTATCGAACAGAATGCCAACATGGCACTTAAGACAGCAGACCTTGCATATGTACTTGAAACAGGTAACATTGTTCTTTCTGGAAGCGGCAGGGAACTCCTTGAAAACGAAAGTGTCAAGGAAGCTTACCTTGGAAAGAAAAAAAGCTGATTCCTATTGAACTAGCTTAAGAAATTCTTCCTCATTGATAATAGGCACGCCGAGCTCGGCTGCCTTTTTGTTTTTAGAGGAGCCACTTGTAGTATCATTGGTAACAAGATAGCTCAGTCCCTTTACTACAGAAGATTTGACTGAACCGCCCTTTTCCTTTACAAGATTCTGGGCATCAGCTCTTTTAAGTGATTTAAGTTCCCCTGTAAAACAGAAGGAAAGACCTGAAAGGTTTCCTGCGTTTTCACCCTGTACCAGGTTTATGACTCCGTCCTCAACAAGCGAAAGCATCTCATCCTTGTTATCCTGAATGCCGCTTACAAAAGTATGTGCAAGAATTTCCGCAAAACGATAGACCGAAGCAATTTCTGGTTCACTGGCAGAAATCATCTTATCCAATGTTGAGTAACCAGATTGCATCAATGTTTCCACAACAGTTTCACCGATTCCTTCAATGTCAAAACCAGCAATGAACTTTGCCAGTGAAACCTTCCTATGGGACTGGATTGAAGCAAAAACCTTCTCCGCGCCTAAGGACTTCTTTCCAGCCTTAAGACTTTCCTCATCAAGGAAATAAGGAGTAAGGTCTTCAACGGTAAGGCGATATATGTCAGAAATGGATCTCACTTTTCCAGAATTGAAAAGTTCCGTTACAAGGGTTTCCCCAAGATCACGAATATCGACAACAGAAACCCACTTCAAAAGCTGATGAAGGACCTTTTTCCCACAGTTCCTGTTAGGACAATAAAGTCTTGTGCCTTCATCGACAAGTTCTGTTCCACATGTATTGCATCTGTTTGGAATCTTGATATCCTCAAGTTTTTCATTTGAAAGTGCAGGAACAACACTTATGATCTTAGGGATGATTTCACCACGCTTTACGACCACAACATGGCTACCGATTTTAAGTTCCAGGGAATTGATAAGATTAGTATTTACAAGGGACGCTCTCTTTACAGTAGTTCCATTAAGTTCAACAGGATCAAAAATAGCAACGGGAGTATATGTAGCACCTGTCTCCCCCCATTCAACCTCACGAAGAACAGAAACAGCTTCCTCAAGACTGAATTTAAAAGCAATCTGTCGCTCAGGTCTGTCACGGCTGGCATCCTCGTGGTCAACGGCACGCTCCTTGATGACAAGACCATCTATATCATAATCAAGGTTTTTGCGTTTTTCCATTACCTTTTCGCGATAGCCAATTACTTCATCTGCTGTATTGACAATCTCAAGGGGAACAACATCAAATCCATTGTCCCTAAGAAACTGTAGTTTTCCTTCTTCATCCTTGAAAGGCTGTTCTCCGTCCGTTGCCCATACATCATAGACAATAAGGTTAAGGTTTTCGCTTCCCTCTCCATCCTTGCGTTTCATAAGCCCATTGGCAGCATTGCGGCAGTTTGCCTTGTCGGAATAAAGTTCCTTATGTACCTGATGTGTCATTATGACTTCACCGCGAATACCGCCAGTAAAATCAACAGAAAGCTCTTTGACGACACCGTGCATTTTAACAGCATTGTCAGTAATGACATCGCCCATAACACCGTCACCTCTTGTAACGGCACGGAGAAGTTTTCCTCCGTTATATTGCAGTTCAAGACTTGCACCATCTAGTTTATATTCAATAAGGTATTCACCATAGGAATGCTTAGTCGCCCATTCCTTGAATTCCTCTGGAGTCGCAGCTTTTTCCTGACTGCCCATAGGCATTATGTGGGGAACCTTGGCAAAGTTTCCGCTGTCAGCACCAACCTTATGGAGTATAGGATTTGAAGGATCAAGTGACTTAAGTTCATCCCAAAGCTTATCGAATTCAGCATCGGATATTTCACTTTCTCCGTTGTAGTAGGAATCCTGATATCGGACAATAAGTTTTTCAAGCTCTTTGATACGATCAAGGAAATCCTTCTTTTTCCTGGCTTCCTTTACGGCCTTATCGCTTTCTTTTGCGGCAGCTTCAATATCAAAAAGATCCATATTGTCCTACTCCTCTTCGTCTTTTATGAAATACAGCTCGTAAATATCACGTCCTGCATCAATTCCTTTCTGCTCAAACTTAGTGCGCGGTCTCCATTCCTGATGGGGAGCAAAACCGTCGTACTTATTATGAATGCCTTCAGTAAGCTTCAATTCTTCAAGGGCACTTTCAGCATATTCCTGCCAGTCTGTTGCAAAATAAAGATAGCCTCCAGGAGCAAGCTTTCTTGCAAGTAGGTCTGTCCTAGGACGCTGAAGCATTCTTCTTTTATGATGCTTTTTCTTAGGCCAAGGATCAGGAAAGAAAATATGGAAGCCTGCCAGAGAATTGTCAGGAATCATTGTCTCAAGGATTTCCAAGGCGTCATGATCAATGATATAAAGGTTCTTAAGGTTCTTGTTTTTTATTTCACCGAGAAGCTTGCCTACACCAGGAACATGAACTTCGCTTCCAAGATAGTTTGTATCTGGATTGTTCTCTGCGATCATTGCTGTAGCAGTTCCCATTCCAAAACCAATTTCCATAATGACAGGATTTGTATTGCTGAAAATTTCAGTGTAGTTAAGGGTCTTGTGCTCAAATGGAATGCACCATACATGGTGAAGCTCATCATAGCATCTGCGTTCGCTGCCAGTCATTCTTCCTGCGCGTATGACGAAAGTCTTGATAGGTCTTTTGAAAATCGATTTCTCACCATCCGCCGGATAGTCTTCATTCATGTCCATTTTTTCATTGACGTTGTCGGGCATTAATTTTCCTCTCTATTAGATTCTTTTACATAATTTTTATTGCCAAGTTCAACAGGAGGCATAAGGCAATACACCGAATCCTTGTTCAGTGTATAGCATGTCCTGGTGCACCATGCATTTTTGTATTCCATAATGATATCTTCTCCCGTTCTCCAATGAGAAGGTTCTTCGCCAAAATACAGCAGTACATCTTCATTGGAATAAACAGCTATTTTTTTTACAGCTGGAGTCTTGAACACGGTGGGAATGTCCTTTGCAGTACATTCAAGTATACCATCAGGATAAAGCATATTGAAAGAAACATCGCATTCCCTTTCTGCCATATCCTCATAAATCACCTTATAGTTTCCTTTGGGAAATGAATCATTTTTAACAGGTATGAAGTTTGTGCTTCCAATCCACTTATTGCTGTTCATATCGATTTTGTTAAGACAACGGGAACTGCATTTCCATTCAAGACCACTGTCCTCATGTATCAGCTTCAATGATGAGCCCATACGGACATTGCTTTCAACAGAAACAAAAACAGAAAGTTTCAACTCAGGAGAAACTTCATTGTCACTGAAATCATAGACAACCCTGTAGTCAACGAATGAAGATTCAGGATTATCATTTGCACAGGAAAAGAAAAAAACAATAAGGAAGAGAAAAAAAGGGCTCAGTCTTTTGGGAAAGCTACTCATTCTTTAAAAGTTGAATTTCAAGTTGATGATTGTAAGGTCACTAGCAGATGACTGGTTAACAAGAGATTCAAACTTGATGTTTACTTTTTTACAGGCATCTTCAAGATAAGAAAGATAGTAAAGACCAAGATCTGTACCTTCCTGTCCTTCTGGCATCTGACGATAGAAATCAATAAGGGATTTTTTCTTGTTGTTGGACGCCATCTTGCTTTCAATGCTTTCCTTTACTTCCTGGAACTCATCGTCCTTATTGAACAATGTAATCTGTAGAAGGCCCTGCTTACCGATGGACATTGATCCACCACCGAGAGTCCATGAGATAAATACAAGCTCATGTCTACGCTGAAGTTCCTTGACAATTTCAGAACGAACCTTAGGATCAAAAATCAATGTATCGGCATTATCAATTCCCTGATAAAGATACTTGGCAGCCTTTTTGACATTGTTGTTTTCATTATTAAGCGCAAGTTCCATCACCATTACGGAAATATATTCTGCGACCTTGGATTTTGTCATGTAATTTGCCAGCTGCTGTCTAAGGATCGAAAGAATTTCCGTAAAACCATCTTCCTTGTAGAACTTGATGATGATATACCAGTTCATAAGGCTAAGGCGGTTAAGGAATTTTTCCGTCATAAGAAGGAACACATTCTTTTCTTCTGGAGAATATTCATTGTTTGCCATGATGCTTTTCCAGACTGGATCAAGGATTGTCTTTCTTGCAGCCTGAATCAAGGAATCCTTCATGGCAAGGGTTGCCCTCAACTGTTTTTCTGGAATCTGTGTTTTCTCATCAATCAACGCAGAAGGATGAGAGCGGTTATAAAGACGGACACACTCACACTGAATTATCTGTCCATAGATTTCACGGTCAAACTGCTTATATAAAATTGAAAAAACTATAAGCTTTGAAAGGTCCATTACTTCCTGACGATGAGAAACAAATTCAGGCATGGAAATTTCCATCTTTGAAATATAGTCAAGAAGAATCATGTTCTGGAGGGAACCTGGAGAAAAATGCTCCATGCTTACTCCGTGTGCAGAACGATTGTCGGCAAGCTTAAGGTTCAGAAGCTGCTTTTTATGACTGAGAAAATGAGAAGTTCCTTCCTCTGTAAGAATTACTTTAAGCGGTAAATCGAGTATGAATTTCTTTTTTTCCGCACACATTCTATGTTAAGCTCCTTTGCTTTTAAAGCACCCCACCTACATGGTAAATTATACATCAACAAGTGGCAAATGTAAACCATATGAAAAAAAACGGGATTTTTTTACTGCTTCATAAACAAACTTGATCTAACAGCCAAGGAAACCTCTATAAATTGCATTTTCCAGTTGATTACAGTAAAATCATAGAATATGAGAAATCCAATTCAGGTAGTCCTTATAACATCCTTAATTTCCATCCTTTGTGGACTGCCCTGTTATTCAGAAAATAGTTTCTCAAGATACGAACGTTCCACCTATACAGAAAACTACCTTTTGGGGAAAGGCATCGAAGCCCAGAAAAGCACAATCGTTCCAGAATACATGGGTCTATTCCCTTCGAACATAACGGTAGAAATTCCTGCAGTGGAAGAAGAAGGCATACAGCCAGCAGAAGACACCATCGACCAGGTAATTTTTTCTTTTACCCAGGATTTTTTCATAAAGGATCCAGACTTCATCGTTTCATTCATTGAAAAGACAAGGGAAAACAAGCTCCCATATGCATGTACTATTCTTCTGACAAGCGACGATGAAAAGGTAATACTCGAAACAAAAAAAGAAGTTCCCTGCGCAAGCGACTATTATTCAGACAGGTTATATGAAACAAACAACATCTGTGCCTTTATAATCAACGATGAGGATTTTTTCTCATCTCAGATCGAAACCACTGGTGCTGGACACATCTCTCCAATGTGGATCGTCCGTTCAGTACAAAGGGCCTTTCAGGCAAATCAAAAATATGTAAGCGTGCAGCAAAGCATACTTTATCTAAGCAAAAGTGATCTCTTTAAAAAAAACAGACGTCTTGCTGCCTTCAATAAAAATGAAATCATCAGCACAGCATTTCCCCTGGGACACAGCCTGTCGGATCTGAACATACTTGATGTGTTGGAAAAAGAAATAATCACATCAAGAAAACAAGGTGGCAACACTCTTTACAACGTGATTTCAGCAAGGACATTTTCCATCTGGATAAATGAATCTCTCCTTGCCGTAATCTATCTTACCTTTGCCATCATAGCCCTGGTAACGGTATGCTTTTCATCCTTTGCACAGAACGCAAGAAACATCGCCATATTCAAAGATCTTTCAAGAACCTGGTTTCTTGCCCCTGCATACCTTCTTCTTTCTGCGTTGTTCCTGACCGTTTTCCAGTGGGTCTTCACCGCAGCGAGATCCTCCCCCTTGCTATACTTTTCGCTGAAAATGATCTTTTCGCTATGCTGTCTATTCATAGTTTCTACAATACAGCATTACTATAAATTCAGGATTTCACTTGCATCCATATCATTTCAGATACTAATACTCTGCGCCCTCAACATCTTTATCTTTGCATTCATTGACCTTTCCCTCATGTTTGTTTTCATCCTTGAATACATCATTGCTTTGATGGCAAGAAAAACAAACAGGCGTACAATCTCGGTCATCGTACTCCTCATGATGGTCGCACTATTCCTGCAGCCCTCGACAAGTATTTTCATGAACATAAGGCAAGACAGGCTTTCCGAACTTTTTACATCCACATATGCTAGACACCTGCTGTTCTCACTTCTTCTTATTCCTATAGCATTCCAATGGATAAGATGCATACTCCTGTTCAATTTGAAGGATAGGACAAGTGGCGGCAATAAAATCAACAACATCTTATATGCAATCGCCGTCTCAATCATCTGCCCGACCTTGCTTTTTGCTTCCTTCATTTCAGGCACAATGTTCATCGCAAAAAAAACTTCAAAGGAAGGCAACCACAGAATCATCTCGACACAGAACGGCACTGGGAAAGAACTAGACTACTTCTATTCAACTACGGACAATTTTGACCTTGTTACGCACAGAATAGACATATCATGTGGAGAAGATAGAAGAATCCTAAGGTGTATGGTGACACTCAGCGCAGACTCAAATCCTCTCTATGAATGCAACTTCAACTACACTATGATTTCTACAACAGAAGCGGAAATTGAAATTCCTGACGGCGTTGAAGGAACACTGTCATTGATTTTCAGCGCCGACTACGGAGTACCGATCCACGCAAAAATGGACTTCTACATTCTGACGGATGAATTCAATGCAATCCATGAAACAAAGGAATTGGACATTACAGGAAAAATGAGCGATGGAAAAGCAATTTGACAAGGTTTACCTTCACGTTGACCTGGACGCTTTTTTTGCCTCTGTGGAACAGCTGGACCATCCTGAATATCGTGGAAAACCAGTGATCGTCGGAGGACTTCCTGGGGACAGAAGATCAGTAGTTTCAACTGCCTCTTATGAAGCGCGAAAATACGGAGTCCATTCCGCCATGCCTACCTTCAAGGCAGTTCAGCTATGTCCTAACGGAATCTATACAAGAGGCAACTACAAAAGATACAGTGAAATCTCAGACAAAATAATGAACATATTCGGAGACTTTTCTCCTACTGTGATCCAAATATCCATTGATGAAGCCTTTATCGACATCACTGGAACGGAACACATATTCGGCACGCCTTTGGAAACCGCTAAGAAAATCAAGGAAAGAGTCAGAAAGGAAACTGGACTCACTGTCAGCGTTGGTATCGCCTACACAATGTACATAGCAAAGATTGCATCTGGATATAATAAACCAGACGGAATTACCCTGATTCCCAAAGGAAAAGAAACAGACTTTATGCTTTCGCTTCCACTGGACAAGCTATGGGGAGCAGGATCAAAGACACTGGAAAGAATGAAGGCTTGCGGAATAACAACTACAAAAGACATCTACAAAACCTCGCAACCATTGCTTGTAACCCTTTTTGGCGAATCCACAGGAACTTTTCTTTACAATGCAGTCCGTGGCAACAAGGATATGATCTTTGGAGACGATCCAAAAAACCATTCACTAAGTGCAGAGACAACCTTTATCTATGACCTTACGGATCTCTATGTAATAGAAACCGCAATCATGGATCTTGCAAACCAGCTGATCTGGAGGATGCATGCGGAAAACGTAAGGTCACGGACCATTTCAATAAAAATAAGATACGAGGATTTCAAGACAGTCTCAATACAGGAAACATCAGAAAATCCAGTGACCAACGCGGATGACCTTTATGAAAGATGCAGAAGGCTTCTTGAAAAAAAATATGACAGGAGCAAAGGGATAAGACTTCTTGGAGTCTGCGTCTCAAATGTCGAAAAGTCCAGTGAACCGACACAGGGATTCCTTTTTGATTTTGGCGATGCAAAAAAAGCAAAGGTAGAGCAAGCCATATTCAACATGGAAAATAAAAACCCTGCCCTCAAGCTAAGGAAGGCAAGGCTCATAGATATTGAAAGAAGAAACCTTGGTACTAAAAACGATGAAACTAAAAATTAGATTCTATATCACTGAAGCGGTGCGAAATATCCAGTTTCATCACGACCAGAACGGTTGAGCAGGTATGTCTCTATTTCGACAGGAAGATATTTTCTTCCATATTCCGTAGAAAGGCCAGAGGTATACTTCAACTGATAAAGCCCAGAAGGGAGACCTACAATATCAGAAATGACATTGGAAAGTCCCTCTGGACGGTAGATGAAATAACTTGTTCCTGCTGTATCACTTGTGATGTATGTGGTTTCATCCGACAAGGCAGTCTGTGTAAGCTGAATCGTACTGAATGAAATCGCATTGTTATTCATATATGTAGTAAGATCCGAAAGACTGTATTGTGTATATGTGAGGTTGTCGGATTCACCAGCAGTGATGAACACGATTCCTCTTTTCTTTTCACCATTTATAAGACCGTTGGATGCAAGTCTGACGGCAAGATCAGCCGCAACATTATCAGAGTATGGACACTTGAGCGCCTTTGCAGAAAAATCTGCAAGCTGTGCTGGGTTACCAGTAAATTCCTGCACAGGAACAGCTCCTGCGCTGACAACCCTTACAGTTCCCTTTCCATTCATCGATGCAGTTATCTCACGAACAGCAGCATTGAGCCGTTCTTCATAAGTCTTCATGGAAACACTTCTATCAATAAGAACAGTTATATCAACAACATCATTATTGTTGGCCTGTCCAACAAGCTCAAATTCAACAGGCTTCTTTCCTTCCGTCATGAAAAAGTTTGAGCGTTCAAGACCGATGACAGGTTGGCGTCTTCTGTTTTCAACACGAACCTCGACCGTAACCTCAGGAAATTTATCAGCAATGACCCTTTCAAACTGGACATAGAATCCACCGACAAGTTCAGTCATCTTTGACATGACATAGATCTCATTTGCCTTAAAGTCAGTCACTATGATGTTACCGTTTCTGTCACTTGCCGCACTTGTAAGCATGTTTCTGCCTTTTCCAACTACAGAATTTTCATAAACGGAACCGTCAGATACATCTACAGCAAAGACTTTGTTTTTATCAGTAACAAGAAGATGCGTACCCCACTGTTTAAGGCTTTCAGGACGTGCGAAAGTCTTATCATTGACAAAGACTCCTGTATAGTTTCCAGCTCTGTCGAATTCATAAATTCCACCAAGTACACTGTCGGCAACAAGGATCCTGCCATCAACAACAGCAATACCTGTAGGCGACTTAAAGCCTGGAAAATCAGATGTCTTGCCACCAAAGAAAAGAAGTCCGTTACCTTCTGAATCAAAGACAGACACTCGGTTGTTGCCGAATTCAGTTACATAGATATTTCCAAATTCATCCTCCGCAAGATACTGAGGTCCAACAAGCTGACCTATCTTACGTCCCTTGCTTCCGACATATTTTATGAAACCTCCATCGGGATTGAGGATGGAGATTCTGTCTCCTGCACTTTCACTTACTGCAAGATTTCCGTCCTTAAGCCTTATGATGTCCATAGGGCGGTCAAAGCCGTTGATAGGTCCACCGCTTTTTTTTACGACGATTCCATTTGCGTTGAACCTGAGGATTTCATTTGAACCATATGCGACAACCCAGATGGAACCATCAGAATTGGCAAGAGATGAAACTGGCTGACTGTAAATGAGATTATTACCGCTCGTATTTGGATATGAACCAGATTCAGTGTAACGCTGTGTAAAACCGTATTCACTTTCTGTGACGCGACGATTGCTTACAACCTCAACCCTGTTTTGAAGAAGGATTCCACCATAGCCTGAATCCAACGCATAGTTCCACTGCTGAAGGGCAGCCCCTTCAATTCCCGCCCTGTAATATGCCTTTCCAAGCCAGTCAAGAATAAGAGGTTCTCCAGGAAGATAGGAAAGTGCTTTTTCAAATTCCATGATGCTTTCATTGAAAGCACCTCTGTAGTAGCTCTGGACACCACGGCGGAATTCTTCTTCTGCAAAACCGGAATTTGCAGTTCTTGTCTTCTGGTTTTCTTCCCTTGCAGTATCCTTGAGATTGACCTGAGCAAAGGATGCCACAACGACAAGCAAGATCGAAGTGAATATGGCTGATATTTTTTTCATGTCAAATAAATCCTATTCCTAATTTAAAGTTGTTCAGCGTTGGCAAGTTCTGAAAGATGATCCATGATGATGGTATTGCTGTTGTCTTCTTTTCTTGCGCGCTCAAGATATTTCTTTGCTTCTGAATAAAGTCCCATTTTATAATACACCCAACCAAGACTGTCCAGGCAGGCTGCACTATCGGGCAGGATATCAAGTGCCTTTTTGCAGCAGCTCAATGCCTTTGTAAGATCGGCACCCTCGCAGGCAAGCACATATCCCATGCCATTAAGGGCTGTAGGATTTGACCCATCGTAGGAAAGCGACTTTTCATAATATTCACAGCTCAAGCCAGAATTCCCCTGCTCCCATGCAATATAAGCAAGGGAAGCATAAACAGAAGCAGGCTTATATCCTATGTCCAGAAGTTTGTTCAGTTCAAAATCAGCAAGCTTTTTTCGACCGCTAAGACAGTAAAGAACGGCAAGAAGATATCGACACTGAAGAACCCTGTCCTGCTCTTTTTCAGAAAGAGTCTTCTTATCATTGGAATCCGTCACAACCTGCTCGAGGTAAAGAAGAGCATCATCATAGCGCTTAAGCTTTGAATAGCAGAGTCCAAGATAATATGCAAGGTCGATTGGATTTGCGCCACAATCGTCAGGCAATGAAATGAAATAAGCCAGGGCGTTGGAATAGTCCCCGCTTTTATAGAGTAAAAGACCTTCGTTTAAAACATTCTCTGCCATATTTTTCCCACCCAAAAATAACAGACTCAAGTATTTCTTTGAATATTCTATTATAGAATAAAACTATTTTCCATTCCTCTCAAGTCCATGGCTGCAACTTCCGTGTAGACCGCGCTAACGGAAACATAACCGCTTTCAGTCGCCCTGAAATCAGCTGTCTCATCGCCATGGCTAAAGACCTTTGCCTCTCCAATACACTTGGAAACCATATTGCCGTCGGAATTCTTTTCAAGAACGATCCTGTCAAAATAACGCCTCAAGCAAGGGGTCGTAAACCTGACACCTTTGTATTCCTTAAGGCACGGAGAATTGACGTTCACAAAGCAATCGTAGATATACCGATCTCCGTACTTTTTTCTTTCTCCACAAAGCCCAATCAGCTTAGAAAGATTCTTGCAGGCAAAATCCGCCATGGAATCATAGTAAAGGTCATCGCTTTTATCATCTGGATCCCTATAGGAATTGCAGTCAACGCTCAAGGCTATTCCAGGAATTCCCATCATGCTAGCATATCTCGCCGCCCCACAGGTCCCTGAGAAAATAACATCGGTCCCAACATTTGGACCATCATTGATTCCAGAGATTACCACATCCACATCTGGAATATGCTCTCCGTTTATTCCACAGAGAACACAGTCAACAGGAGAACCAGCAAGTCCGTAGGCTACCTTTGAAGGTAAATCTTCTGATTCACTTTTTTCCAATGCAAGAGGAACGGCAACTGTTATGGAAGATGAAGCCCCAGATCTGTTGGAGCTTGGTGCTACAATGAAAACCTCATGCTCCATGCTGAACCTTTTAGCCAAGGCAGCAATCCCAGGTGCATGGATTCCATCATCATTGGCAAGAAGAATTCTCATATAAGGTGAACTCCTCTGCAAGGCTTAACTTCATAGCAACGGGCAGAAAAGCCAAAGATGCGTTCGTATTCTGCAAGACGCTCCTTATACTTATCCACATCCTCGTTTCTGAGCACCGCATAGATTCCACGGCCAAACCCCTTTCCTGTGATCCTTCCACAGTTTACAGGTGTTCTAAGGTCATCAGGATTTTCATCAAGGTTCCTAACCCGCTTTATTATCCAGTCGATTTCAGGACAGGAAATTTCATAATCCTTCATATTGTCGTGGCTTCTGTTGACGGCACGGGCAAAAGACGCAAAATCATCCTTCTGGATTCCAGAGATGCAGTCAAGGACACATTTATGCTCCCTCATGATGCAGCCCAGTCTTCTTTTCGTATCCTCATTGACCACTCCGAGGACTTCATTGAGCTCTGCAGGACTTTCCTCATACTGCCAACCGCCATAGACATTTACCTTGCGAGCCTTGAGCTCTCCCAGCAGAAGAACATTTTCTGGCTGCATAAGACTGTCCTCATTCCAGGTTACGATGCGAGGAACACTTGCATCTGTAAGGATGATGGTCTTGTCCTTGAACTTAAAGGGAACGATATCCCATGATTTTTCCGCATAGTCCGTAAGGACAAGACTGTCTTCCTTTGAAAAGATTGCGGAATATGTATCTGCACAGTGATTGTCCGTTCCATAGTAGTTGCGGTTTGCCCTGTCCAGAACCATGAGCATCTGATCCTGATTGCATTTTAATCCACAAAGTTCTTTGATTACCCAGGCTGAAGCTATCTTTATTGCTGTCGTGATTCCGAAACCTGCCGATGGAAGTATGTCGGTGTAGATTGTAAAGTCAATTCCCTTAAGGCTGAAATTCCCACTGGTAAAACCGTAAAGAACAGATTTTACGGAATTTGCCCATTTATCTTCTTTTTTTAACTTGAGTGAAGAAAGATTCGCATGCTTCTTTTCTTCAAGCTGAACAAAATTGAATTTGAATGTGGTATCATCGCGAAGTGAACCAGAAACATAAACAGGAAGATTCACCGCCATAGAAAGTGTCTTGTCCCTGAACATCCATGAATGCTCACCGCATAGATGAAACCGTCCAGGCGCCTGCGCTATTACATCGGGCTTCTTGCCGTATTCTCTTTTATGTTCTTCAATAACCTTATCGCATAGAACATTATCACTAAGGATTTTATTCATTGTGATGGGCCCTCCCCACTTTTTTCAATATGGAAAATGTTGAAATTTTCTATATATACTACTAAAATAATACAATGAATCTTACGGTTTTACAAGTTTTTTATGCTGTATTTTCCGGTGTCATAGAGGGCTTTGCGATCGCAAACGAATTTATACCTTATGGTTCACCTTTTCTTGCCCTTTTCTGTCTGGCACCGCTTTACATCGCTCTTTATAAAAGCAAGTCCTACAAAGAATCTTTTGTTATATTTTTCATACAGGTTCTCACCGTTCATCTGATTTCAAGCTATTGGCTTGCCAACTTCCATGGTTTTGCAGCCTTTACCCTCGGCGCAAGCGCAGCAGGAACAGCCTTTCAAGGTGGGCTTATGGGAGTCCTTGCCTATGCACTGCCAGCAAACTTTGATAGAAACCATGAGCTAAAAGAAAGATCTGGAACAGATTGTTATTTACCATTCAAAAGGATGCTATGGTTTTCAGCGATATGGGTACTTTTTGAATACGAAAAATCCGTTGGAGCCATGGGATACCCCTGGGGAACCCTTTCAATGGCTGCATACAGCTGGAAACTGTTCACCCAGATTGCCGATGTAACTGGTGTCTATGGAATATCGTTCATCTACGCAGTGTTCTCATCCCTTTTTGCAGAAGGAATCAACCTTATTTCTTCAGGCGCACAACAGAAGGCCATTGAAAATTACAGGCAGGCACTTTGCTTTACGGTAGCATTGTTTACCCTTTCTGGAGTTTACGGAATATTCCAATATCTTCTACCTAGGATTCCTGAAAAATATTTCAATGCAGTCCTTGTCCAGCAGAATGTAGACCCTTGGGAATCAGGTGACAAGGAATCCATAGAGATTTCAAAAAAACTTACGCTGCAGGGAATCGACAGTTTTCTAAATGAAGGAAAGGAAACCGACCTTGTTGTCTGGAGCGAAGGAGTCCTTGCTAAAAATTTTCCAGGAGCAAGGTATTTCTATTCCCGTTTCCCAGAAGATGAATCCCTTTCAGATTTCATCAGAAGCAAACAGGTTCCTTTCCTAATCGGCGGTGCAACAAAAGTAAACCACAGAAAAAGACAGTTTGCAAACAGCGCTATCCTTTTTGACAGGGAAGGCACCTATTCAGGATTTTACAGCAAAATTCAGCTGGTCCCATTTGCGGAAAAAATTCCATACTATGACAATCCCATCATGCATGCCCTTATGACAAATCTTGTCGGATTCAATTCAACCTTTACTTCAGGCTTTCAGTATGTTCTTTTCAAGGTTCCACTTAAGTCATACATGTCAGATCTTCCACCTTTGAATACAGGACATAAGGTTTTTGAGACCATTGAATTAGACAGCTCAGGCCTTTCAAATGCAGATAAAACAAACAAGTACATAAACGGAGCCGCTCAAAATCCCGATACTTTCATAAGCTTTACGACCCCCATATGCTTTGAGGATGCTTTTCCTAACATCTGCAGAAATCTTTACACCATGGGCAGTGAGGTTTTCCTAAACATTACCAACGACTCGTGGTCAAAGACAAGATCATCAGAAATACAGCATTTCATCGTAGCAAGCTACCTTGCGACAGAATTCAGGACAACCCTTGTACGCTGCGCAAATTCAGGTTACACGGTCGTATTGGATCCTGCAGGAAAAATCCTTGCAGACCTTCCTTTATTTGAAGAAGGATCACTTGCCTACTCCATTCCAATATACGAAAGAAAGGCTACAATCTATTCAAGATGCGGAGATTGGTTTGTCATTTTCCTGTTGCTCTCAGTCATCGCCTTCAATACATATGTGCTATGCGGAATTTGGATTCCATATTTCATCGAATCAAGAAAAGCAAACCGCAGGATAATAAACATAGAGCCTGAGGAAGATAAAGTGCCGCATGCAACTGAAGCAAAATCTACTGCCATTGAAGCAAAAAAGAAGGCTGTAAAAACAACAAGGTCGGCAGTCAAGAAAACGCCAGCTAAAAAGCCAGCCGTTAAGACGACGGAAAAGAAAGCTTCGGCAACAAGGGCAAAGGCAAAGCCTGTAGAAAAGGATGTTAAGAAGACAAGGACAAAAAAAGAAACTAAGTCCGCAGAAAAGGCAAAGGTTTCAAAAACAAAAAAATAGTTTTTTAGAATTGTCCCCTGTTTCTTCCATGAAAGCTTCAAGGGACATTTTTTTTATCCTAGCTCCTTCTTCATAAACCCTTTTTATATCCGATATCAAAGTAAATTCCTCTCCCTTTAAGGTCTGAAAAGGAGCATCGGTTTCCATAAAGAGCCTATCCATAGGAAGCTCCTCGAGGCATGAAATTGATTTTTTGTTGCCATTAAGAATCTGTTTTGAAAAAGAAAACACACCATTTACATTACGCTTAAGGATGTTTAGTGCTTCCCGAGTTGAAAAGGCAAAGGAATGAAAAAGAACCAAAGGAAGTTTTGAAATGCTTTTTATTTCCGTGAACATCAAGTCCAAGGCCTTCCGGTTATGAATTACAAGGGGAACATTATACTTTAGGCCAAGTTCAAGGCAAATGTGAAATGCTTCCATCTGTTCAGTTTTTTTGCATTTCAATTCCTCATTGAAAAAATCGAGTCCAGTTTCACCAATTAATTTTATACGCTTTTCTTTCAGCAATCCTTCAAGATATTCTGCATTGGAAACCAATGGAAGCTGCGGATGTATACCAAAAGATTGAAGAATCACTCCTTCAAGATTATTGTCCCTTATAAAGGAATCCTGCTTTTCAAATTCATCCACGCTATGGGCACAGGTAATTGCATGGTTTTCGGATCTATAGAATTCCAGAAGTTTTTCTAAACCGCATTGTTCAACAGCGGGAACAAGATGGAAATGAGCATCAAAATACATAATGCCAACATTTTAACTTAAAGGGAAAAAAAACTAAACAATCCAACTTAAATACCGAAAATAAAGTATAAGGTTATTAAGTGACCTATGGAATAAAAGCTAATATTTTGGGGACATGTTTCAGAACAGGTTTCCTGTCAGAGGGGTAAAATATGGCATACTACACACTTAAAAGCATCGGTAATTCAGGCGACTACATGACAATCATCAAGGAAACAGAAGACGGTTATGTGGTTAGAATCGTTCGCGACAAAGACGGATACGATGACATCACAACAGACTTCATCTCAAAGTCATTGTTCGAGTCATGCATCAGAACTGGATATCTTACAAAGATTGAAACTGCAGAAGACAGAATGGCAGCAAACATCTAGGGCGAAAGCGTTTGCTTAAAAAGTTACTTACTGCGGAGCTAACTTTCGCCCCTCGATTGCGATGCAATCGAGATTACTATTAAGAAAGTAAATCCAAGGCAGCCTTAAGCTTAACCTGCTTATCATTATCTTCAGGCAGCCAGTGAATTTCTACACCTTTTCTTTCCATTCCGCGGAACCAGGTTTCCTGGCGTTTGGCAAACTGGCAGATGGCATGATAAAGCTCGTCTGCCATTTCTTTTTTAGACTGAATCTTTCCTTCAAGAAAAAAACTTACATACCTGTATTCAAGTCCAAGTTTTTCAAGGCGTTCCCAGGAATATTCCTCGTGAAGCTTTTCAACTTCCTCAATCATTCCTTGATCGATTCTTTCAAAGAGTCTCTTTTCTATGTTACTGTGAAGTTCATTGCGGTTAATTGTAGTCCCGATGACAAAAGGCTTTACCTTTGGACGGGAATTCTTTTCCTCAAGGACTGCCTTTCCTTCAGGAGATCTTTTAAACAATTCGATTTCCAATGCCTTTACAACACGATCTTTAAGAACAAGGTCGCTTTTATTGTGAAGGTCTGGTTTTAAAGAAAGCAACTGTTTTGCAAGTTCTTCCAGGGGAGTATCCAAAAGCTGCTTGTGAAGTTCTGGATTTTCAGGAACAGGAATCAATTCATAGTCACGGACAACGGAATCAATGTACATGCCTGTTCCACCGACGATGAAAGACATCTCATTTCGTTTTTGTTTTTCAGAAAAAATACTATAGAAGTCCTGCTGAAAGTTAAAGACATTGTATTCGCTTGCAAGAGTCGTAATGTCAATGAGATGATATGGAACGGGAGACCCACCTTCCGAATATTCGTTGATATCCTTTCCGCTGCCAAGATCAAGGCCTTTGTAAACCTGTCTTGAATCAGCGGAGATGATTTCCCATCCAAAATGTCGTGCAAGCTGAACCCCAAGCCAAGTTTTGCCGACGGCTGTAGGTCCAAGAAGCACAACTGTATTTACAGAACCCTGCATATGGCACACTTAAG
Source organism: Treponema sp. (assembly GCF_045641405.1). Taxonomy (GTDB): domain Bacteria; phylum Spirochaetota; class Spirochaetia; order Treponematales; family Treponemataceae; genus Treponema_D. The sequence goes on along the minus strand of NZ_JAZUGX010000006.1, from coordinate 86,912 downwards.
GTATTCGCTTTTTGGATATCCAAGAAGAACAGGATGATCAGGAGCAGCACCTCGCTTTTCCAGAACCTGTACCCTTCTATGGCTGTCCTTTGCGGCATGCATTATCATGTCATAGAAAGTATTTTCATCAAAGTAATGGGAGCATGAACATGTAACAAGGATTCCGCCTTCATTAAGGATTCTCATGGCACGAAGGTTTATTTCCTTGTATCCGCCGTAAGCCTTTTCTATGGCCTTTGCCTTCTTTGTAAAAGCAGGTGGATCAAGTATGATTACATCAAACTTTTCGCCTTCTGTCTCATACTTTTTGAGAACATCAAAAACATCTGCACAGACAGCCTTTACAACCTTTTCTGCACCATTGTTCTTAATGTTTCGCTTAACAAGCTCTACTGCGTCTTCTGAAATATCTACGCTTGTAACATCCCTGGCTCCGGCTTTGAAAGCATTAAGACCAAAGGCACCTGTATGTGTAAATGTATCAAGAACTTTTTTCCCGCGGCAGAATTCAGCAACACGGGCGCGGTTGAATTTCTGATCAAGGAAGTAACCTGTTTTCTGACCGCGGGCAATGTCAACTTCAATCTGGATTCCGTTTTCAACGATTGTAATGACTTCCTTTCCATGTCTTCCAATCCAACCAGAGCGTTCTTCAAGGCCTTCCTTTTCGCGAACACCGGCATCACTTCTTTCAAAAATTGCATAAGGCTTGCAGGCATTTTCAATAGCCTTGAGAATTTCCTTACGGAATACTTCACAGGCAAGGGCAAGGAACTGAATTACGATGTAAACATTTCCGTCGTCAACATAGCGTTCACAGATGAGACCAGGAACAAAATCAGCCTCGCCGAAAACAAGGCGATAGCTGTCGTTTTCTGTAAAATTCAACTTGCGGATATTTACGGCATTGCGAATTACCTTGTCCCAGTAAGCATAGGTATCTGCCATAATCTGATCGGCATGTTCACGGCTGAAAATACGGATTGTAATCTTAGACTTTCTGTTGATTACACCTGTACCCAGGAATCCACCGGCATTTGTACATACTTCTACAACTGTACCGTCGTCAACATCACATTCTGCAAGGGAAGAAGTCTTTACACCTGTTCCGTCCTTTGCATTGTATTTTACAGAAGCAATCTCGTTGTCAAAAACCCAAGGGAAGCCCTGATTGATTTCCCTATCCTCTTTTGGCTTTAGCAATACTCTTGTTATATTTGGATTCATATTACATTCCTTCTGTAGAACAGTGTTCTGCTGTTCCCTTTGCTTCTGTTTTTCCGTTCTTAAGCATTTCTTCCATTGTGTGCCACCCAAGAACAGCACATTTTACACGGGCAGGCATGGTACTGATATTCTGAAGGCTTGCGGCTTCATCAAGATCTTCCAAAGCATCGCCTTCTGCCTTTCCCTTGATCATGTCCATGAAAAGTGATGCAAGTCGAAGGGCTTCTTCCTTTGATTTACCGATAACATTGTCAAGCATCATGTCAACGCTTGCCTGGCTTATGGCACAGCCAGAACCTGCGAAAGTTCCGCCTGTAATGATTCCATTGTCATCAACCTTAAGGTTAAGTGTAATGTCGTCACCGCAGCTTGGGTTTACACCGCGTAAAACAAAGTTTGCATCTGCAGTTTCACCACGGTTATTTGGGTTAAGATTATGTTCGTTCAGTATTTCCTGATAAAGTGCTTTAAGATCCATATTTACTCCAATTCATAATTCACAATTCATAATTCATAATTCATAATTCATAATTATTAATTCATAATTATTAATTCTTAATTATAAATTACTTATATCCCATCCATTTGCGGACCTGTCCAACTTTTTCTACAAACTTGCGGCATTCTTCCTCTGTGTTGTAGAAATAGCAGCTGGCTCTTGCTGTTGATCCGACTCCAAGTTTCTGCATCAAAGGCTGAGCACAGTGATGTCCTGCACGGATTGCAATTTTTTCAGAATCCAAAATCGATGAAATGTCATGAGGATGAACACCATCAATTGTAAACGTAACAATACCGCAGTGCTTTCTGTAATCCTTGTTTCCTATCACATGAACAAAAGGATTCTCTGCAAGGCCTTCCATGATGATCTTTGCAAGGTTGTTGTCATTCTCCTCAATTTTTTCAAGGCCAATGGATTCAATATATTTGATTGCAGCAGCAAGTCCTACAGCACCGCTTGCGTTTACAGTACCTGCTTCAAACTTGTGAGGAACTTCCGCATATGTTGCATCCTCGCGGGTAACATATTCAATCATTTCTCCACCGCGTAAAAAAGGCTGCATCTTTTCAAGAAGCTCCATTCGTCCGTAAAGGGCACCGATCCCCATAGGACCGCAAAGCTTATGACCGCTGAAGGCAAGGAAGTCTGCCCCCAATGCCTGAACATCAACCTTCATGTGAGGAGTACTCTGGGCACCGTCAACAACAACTATGCATTCAGGGTTAACCTTGTGGGCATATTCAGCAATCTCCTTTACAGGATTTGTAATTCCAAATACATTGCTTACATGGGCAATGGAAACAATCTTTGTCCTTGAAGTAATCTTGCTTTCGTATTCTTCCTTTGAAATGACTGCCTGATCATCACATTCAAGCCAAACAAGCTTCGCATTCTTTGCCTTGCAAACCATCTGCCAAGGAAGGATGTTGGAATGATGTTCCATACAGCTGATGACGATTTCATCACCTTCCTTTACATTCTGCATTCCATAAGTATATGCAACAAGGTTAAGGCTTTCAGAAGCATTGCGTGTAAAAATGATTTCTTCAGCACGGGAAGAATTGATGAACTGTCCTACAACAGCCCTTGAATTTTCATAATCATCTGTGGCACGGACACTTAAACCGTAAAGACCGCGCAAAGGATTGGCATTGTCCTTATTATAAAAGTCAGAAATTGCATCAATGACGCACTGTGGACGCTGAGCAGTTGCAGCATTATCAAGGTAAATGACACCTTCGTTTTCAGGGGCCTTGAATATATTAAAATCTTTTCTATACAAATCAGACAAAGACATAGAATTCTCCAAATTTTATATACCAATTTATCATATAGGCAAAAAAAATTCAAACAAGCTCCATTACATAAATTGCTTAAACAGTTCTTTTAAACTATATTTATCTAAAATGGAGTTAAATAGATGAACAAAGAAGAATTTGAAAAACTTTTATGCGATGTAAACGACCTTATTTCAATATATGAAAACAACATGCCAATAACAAATGAAGGCTATGACATTGAAAAAATCAAGGCCACAATCAAAGCTATGGCAGAAAAATGCATTGAAAACAAGGAAGAATGCGCAGCTTTCCTTCAGTGGATGGAACAACACGAATACTACACTTCCCCAGCGTCCACAAGATTCCACGGAAACTTTGACGGCGGACTTTGCGTTCATTCACTTCAGGTGGCATATCAGGCCCTTAAATTTACGGGAGCCTTCTTCATTGATTTTATGAAGACAAATCATGCAGAAAAATATTCGTTTACAGCAGAAGACATTTTTGTTTCAGCAATTGCACACGACTTCTGCAAGGCAGGGTTTTACCAGACAAGCTTCAGAAACACAAAGGACATATTTGGAAACTGGAAGAAGACACCTTACTTTACTGTTAAGGACGGAAACAGAAACCTTGGACACGGAAACGAATCGGTTCTACTTTTGCTTGAAACAATGCCAAGTTACTTAAAAAAGCGTCATGTAATCGAAGCCGTAAGCCGCCACATGGGATTCAGTGATGTAACTGATACTGAAATGATGAACTATTCCAACTTTCTTGAAAACCCACTTGTACTTCTGCTTCAGATGGCAGACCAGACAGCAAGCGGATGGTACAACTACTAGAAACTATTTTTTAAGGACCTGCCAGTCAGGTCCATTTTTATTGGCAAAAACTTTTGTGCGGTTTCTGTAACGTCCTGCATTTTGGGAAAAGAAAACAATATCCGTACCGTATTCACACATCAGATCGTCTGGATGATAGGAAAGTTCAACCACAGATTCCTTTCCTTCAGCAGTAACAAGACTCAATGCGTTGTTCATTGAAATCAAATCCTTTGCTGCAGGGATCATCTTTTCCTGATGACGGTCCTTATAAATCTTGGAAACAAAATCAATCTGAATCTGAGTAATCTTTTCAAAATCATTTGACTCGCAATCGATGTCATTCTGCCAGCAGAACTTTTCAAATTCTGTAAAAAATTCCGAAGGCTTTAATCTCAACGGACGAATTAAATTCATAAACCAAGGAACAGCACGACCATCATTGTAGAAAAAATTTATGCACAAAGAAAGGCTTCTTGCTCTCTCGAGTCCTTCAGAATGAAAGCTTGATGAATCAGTAACAAGATAAGGAGCCTCATTCTGCCAGGTAAGTCCTAATTCTTTTGCCTGATCTGCAAGGTCTGTCCCCGGTAGAACTGCAAGACAGAAAAGTTCAAGGTTATTTGGATAAAGCCCCAATGCAAAATCTATGCTGCTTTTAAATCCTTTAAAAGTATCACCTGGTAAACCATAGATAAGGTCAAAGCCAAAGATTGCTCCAGTTTCATTGAGGAAACCGATGTTCTTCTGAAAAGTTTTTTTGTTAAAGGTTCTGTTTACTTTTTTAAGGACTTCTTCATCTGCACTCTGAAGTCCAAACTGAAGGCTGCATGGAATTTCCGCAAATGCTTTTGCCAGTTGACGGTCAATAAATTCCGCACGTGCCTCAAAATAGTAAAAAGTATCAGGCGTCTTTTTCTTGATGAGCTTAAGCATTTCAAGGGCCCGCTGCTTGCTTGCATTGTATGTTGGATCAAGAACAAAAACCTGAGGAACCTTGTTGCGCTGAAAATAATCAAGTTCCTTTTCAATGCGTTCCATAGGGAAATATTTTATTTTCTTTTCCCCTTTGCTTTCGTAACAATAAGAACATTTAAAAGGACAGCCACGGGCAAGTTCCCAAAGTGCCCCACCATATTTTTTTACATCAAGGGTTCCGTCAAGGTATGGAGAAGAAAGGTTTTCAACAGGACAAGGCATGGAACGCAAGGCCTTTCCTGCATAGGATTCAACAAATTTTTCCCCGTCACTTTTATAAACTCCCTGAATGTCAATTTCATTGTCCGCATCAAGAGAAGCAAGAAGATTTACAACGGAACATTCCCCTTCACCTGCAGTAAGCCAGTCAAAGGAATTGAAGCTGAAAGGATTAGCTGTTACTTCAGGACCACCAGCCATGGTAACAATTTCTGGACGCTGATTTTTTACAATAGAATTTAATTCTTCAAGGACTTTTCTATTCCAGACATAGACGCTGAAACAAATGGCAAAAAGATTCTTGTCTGCACAAATATCCGATGCAATTTTTCCAAGGTCATATTTCTCTTCAAGAGAAAAGTCAAAGAGTCTTGCAGAGAAAATATCCCTAGTTTCTTTAGAATGATTTATTGAAGAACAGATGCAGGCCGCTCCCAAAGGAAGTGCCTGAGGAGAAGTTTCTACCAGGGCAGTAACACAAAGAACAGTTTTTTTCATGTTTTTCCTCCCTGGTAGATTTGTATATTTTTTTTAGTTAGTCTTTTTCTGGAAGTGGCTGAATGTCATGCCAAAACTTGCACGTCCCTGGGTTACAGAACGAAGGGTTGTTGTAAATCCGAACATCTTAGCCATTGGAGCCTGTGCGTGAACAACGGAACCGCCAGCCTTGTCTTCCATGCTCTGGATCATGCCACCGCGCTGAGTAACCTGGCTCATGGCATCACCAACAAATTCAGTTGGGCTTTCAATGTCAACGTTCATGACAGGTTCAAGCATTTCAGGATTTGCGGAACAGCAGACCTTATCAAAGGCTTCAGCGGCAGCTGCTGAAAATGCAACTTCAGAAGCAGTCGCCTCATCGTATTTGATTGCAGTAACTGTGATTCCAGTATCAGTACAAGGATATCCCCATTTGATTCCGGATGCGAAACAGGCTTCCATGCTGCTGCGGATGGCATCATATATCTCATCAGGAATGGAGTTGTCATGGACTTCACATGTATACAGATTACCGCTGCCAGTTTCGCGAGGTTCACAATGAACTGTAAGGCCAGCGGCATTTTCCTTTCCTGCAAGTACGCGGCTGTATTCTTCTGTGTAATCTGCAGAACTTGTAACTGCTTCGCGGTAAGTAACCTGTGGAGCACCTACACGGCAGGCAACCTTAAAGTCATCGCGGATTCTTGTAACAAGAACGTCAAGGTGGAGTTCACCCATTCCGCTTATGACAAGCTGACCTGTTTCCTCATCATCACGGGATGTGAATGTCGGGTCTTCGCGGCTAAGGATTTCAAGAGTTTCCTTAAGCTTGTCGCTGTCACTTAAAGTTTCTGGTTCAATGGCAATGGAAATGACAGGTTCCGGGAAGTTTACGCTTTCAAGAAGAACTGGCATTCCTTCGCTGCCGATGGTGTCACCGGTCTGGGCAAGCTTAAGGCCAACGAATACGGCGATGTCACCTGCACTCACGCTGTCCATCTGTTCCATGTGGTTTGCATTAACGCGCAGGATTCTGTTGACGCGCTCACGCTTCTTTTTTGCTACATTGTATATCTGTGAACCTGTAGTGATCTTTCCTGAGTACATGCGCACAAAGCAGAGAATTCCGGCTTCCCTATCGTACTGGATTTTAAATACAAGGCCGATAGGAGTCTTTGCATCAGGATCGCAAGGAACCTCAACTTCAGTTTCCTCGTGCTTCTTGATCTGTATTCCCTTAGCAGGAGGAATGTCTGTTGGGCATGGAAGATATTCTGTAATTGCATCCATCAAAGGCTGGATTCCCTGATTGTGGCGGCTTGATCCACATAGGAAAGGAACTATCTTTCTTGCGATTACAGCATTTCTCAAGGCAGTCTTAAGCTGTTCATTTGTAATCGTCTCGCCCTCAAGGTAAAGCATTCCAAGATCATCATCAACGGAAGCAATGGCATCGATCATCTTTTCGCGCCATTCTTCTGCAAGAGCCTTGTTTGCATCGCTCAAATCAGTAACTTCAAAAGTCTCGCCGTCGTCTTCCGCATTCCAGCGGATTTCTTTCATTTCAAAAAGATCGATGACGCCTTCAAAGTTCTGTCCTGCTCCCATTGGAACTTCAAGGGCAACTGTTTCACAGCCGAATTTTGTTTTTACATCAGCCATTGCTTCAAAGAAGTCCGCACCGATTCTATCCATTTTGTTTACAAAACAGATGCGAGGAACATTGAATTCATCAGCCTGCCTCCAGACTGTTTCTGTCTGAGGCTGAACATGACCTACGGCACAGATTACGGCAACTGCTCCGTCAAGAACACGGAGGGAGCGTTCAACTTCTGCAGTGAAGTCAACGTGGCCCGGAGTATCGATGATGTTAATCTTGTAGCCTTTCCATTCCGTGGTGATGGCAGCAGAAGCGATTGTGATTCCGCGCTCCTGCTCCTGCTTCATGAAGTCCATGGTTGCGGCGCCATCATCGATTTCACCGATTTTATGAATTTTTCCTGAGTAATAAAGAATACGTTCTGTTGTAGTTGTATTTCCGGCATCAATATGAGCCATGATTCCGATGTTTCTCATCTTTGACAAATCGTCTGACATATAAAATTCCTATATAAAAAGAAGTAAGTTACTATATCAAATTTCAAAAAAGTCCACAACATTAGCTATTAAAGTTTGATTTCGTCAATTTTCAGATTTTTTTAAGATTTTTACTACTAATTCTCTAAAATCTCTGCTATACTGTTTGAAAGTATCTAAATTCATCGCAAAAAGTTGAAATTTGAAAATATCGCATTATATTTGAAGACTGAGGGAAGATATGACAACTTTACTTATCGTTGATGATTCAGAAATTGACCGCGCCATCCTTAAAAACATTCTGGCATCTTTTTACAATGTAATTGAAGCAGGTTCTGGCTATCAGGCCCTTGAAATTTTGAACAATCCAACCCTTAAAATAGATGGACTCATCCTTGACATAAACATGCCTGGACTTGGAGGATTTGAAGTTCTCAGTCTTTTGGACAAATCACGCCACGCAGGCATGCACATCCTCCTTATTTCTGCGGAAGCTCAGAAAAACAATATCATCAAGGCAGCAAACTTTGGATGCTCTGGTTTCTTTAAAAAACCTTACGATAAGGACCAGGTACTCACAAAGCTCAAGGCACTGTACGCAAAGAAAGATGCTACACCTGCTGCAGCCAGCACCACTACAAACGGAGCCATCACAGACAATGAACTTCGTGCGACTGCTGTCTATGCCGAGAAGCTCCGCCGTGTATATCTTACTTACCTTATGTCAGAAAAGAAAAACGACGAGCTCTATATCCATGTAAGCGAAATTGTCCATATTCTTCTTGAAAACTACTTTGCAATCAAGGCTCCCCGTGACCTTACGCCAGAGGGAATTGAGATCATAAGCCAGGCTGCATATTTCTACGATATCGGCCGCGCCATTGTCCACCAGGAAAAATTCAAGGTCGTGTCACAGGCAGACATAGATGAAATTCCTGCAACTCACACCATCGCAGGCGCTGATCTTGTAGCCGTAAACTCCAACCCTAATGTCGCATTCTTTGTTAAGACCGCATCCGACATCTGCATGCATCATCATGAACGCTACGACGGTCGTGGAATGCCACATGGACTCAAGACAACAATCAACAATATTTATACTCAGATGACAGCCATCGCCATCGAATTCTGCCAGAACTTCTTCCCTACAACAGGAGAGGATCCTACTGCCGCAGATTACCAGGCGGCAATGAGCAAGATCGACGAAGACAGAGACGCCTTCCGTCCTGATGTTTACGACCTGCTTGCAGCAAGCAAGGATGACATTGTCTCTCACTTTGCAAGATAGCATCTAAACAGTATAATTGCCGTATGAATTACGGTTATTTCAGGGTTGGCTGCACAAGCCCTTCCCTTACTGTTGCAGATACCTGCAGCAATAAAGACTCAATAATTGAACTCGTCAAGAAGGCACATGGGAAAGGTGTCAAGTTGCTTGTTTTTCCAGAGCTCTCCATAACGGGCTATACTTGCCAGGATCTTTTCCAGCAACAGACATTGGAAAACTCGGCAATCGAAGCCCTTAAGGAAATCTGCAGGAAAACAAAATCGACAGATGTTCTTTTCGCAATAGGACTGCCAATTTCATTTGAAGGCGACAGATACAACTGCGCAGCCTTTGTACATCACGGGAAAATTCTTACCATAATTCCTAAATCATTTCTTCCAAACTACGGAGAATTCTACGAAGCCAGATGGTTCACACCTTGGCACAGAAGCACGACTGAAATTTCACTGGGGAAAGGATTCGAAGCCATTCCTTTTGGAACGGACCTGATCATACAGGACAAGGAAGACAGCAGGATAAAGATTGCCTGCGAAATCTGCGAGGACCTTTGGGTTCCACTCGCACCATCCACAAGGCATGCCCTATACGGTGCAACGATCATCACAAACCTGAGTGCGGGCAATGAAGTCGCAGGAAAGGCTTATTACAGGAAAATGCTTGTTTCGGCACATTCAGCAAAAATCATCAGCGCCTACATCTATGCTAATGCAGGACATGATGAAAGCACAACTGACATGGTTTTCAGCGGACATGATCTTATCTGCCTTAACGGTTCCGTAAAAGCAGAAAGTACATTGTTTAATGATACCGACAAGCTTTTTATTGCCGACATTGACCTTGAAAAGATAATGCAGGACAGGCTCAAGTCGACTACATTCACTCAAGGTGCAGACCAGACCTTCGGAGACTATAGAATCGTCTACACGGAATTTGATGATAATAAACTAGGTCCAAAATCAAAAGAAAAGCTCAATGACTTTATAGATCCTCATCCATTTGTTCCTTCTGATGAAAACAAAAGACAGGAGCGCTGTCTTGCCGTAATTGAAATGCAGTCGGAAGGTCTTGCAAAAAGACTTCGCCACATCCACGCAAAAAGTGCTGTCATCGGTTTAAGCGGAGGACTGGACAGTACCCTTGCACTGCTCGTTACAGCCAGAGCCTTTGACAAATGCAACATGGACCGCAAGAACATCCATGCCATCACGATGCCTGCTTTCGGAACTACGGACAGGACATATAAAAACGCATGCCTGCTTGCAGAAAAAGTCGGCGCTACCCTAAGGGAAATAGACATCAAGAAATCCGTTACCCAGCATTACGCAGACATAGGACACGACATCAATGTGCACGACATCACCTATGAAAACGGTCAGGCAAGAGGAAGGACCTACATACTCATGGACTATGCCAACAAGACAAACGGAATCGTCATTGGAACAGGCGACTTAAGCGAGCTTGCCCTTGGATGGTGCACATACAACGGGGACCATATGTCCATGTATGGAGTAAATTCAAGCATACCAAAAACACTTGTACGGTACCTTGTTGCCTGGTTTGCAGATGACGTTCTCGAAAGAGGAAATGGAGAACTTTCAAAGGTTCTGGTCGACATTCTGAACACTCCTGTAAGTCCTGAACTTCTACCTCCGGAAAACGGAACCATAAGCCAGAAAACAGAAGAACTTGTAGGACCTTATGAACTCCACGACTTTTTCCTTTACTATGTCCTTCGCTGGGGATTCACTCCAAGCAAAATATTCTACCTTGCCTGTGTTGCCCTCGAAGGTAAAAAGGCAGATGGTACTGAACTTGTCTACACAAAGGAAATAATACTAAAATGGCTTAAGTCATTTTACAAAAGATTCTTCTCCCAGCAGTTCAAGAGAAGCTGCATGCCAGATGGTGCCAAGGTCGGAACCGTAAACCTTTCACCCCGTGGCGACTGGAGAATGCCAAGCGATGCAAGCGCAGCCATCTGGCTAAAGGAATGTGAAGATCTATGTTAAGCTATCAGCACGAATATCACGCAGGAAACCATGCAGACATACTCAAGCATTCCTGCCTATGCATGATCCTTGAATCACTTTGTAAAAAAGAGAAGCCTTTTACTGTGATCGACACCCATTCTGGAGCGGGAATCTTTGACCTGAATGATGAACGTCTCCTAAAGACTGGTGAAGCAAAGAGAGGTATCGAATATCTTAATTCCCTTACACTCACAAGCTGTCCAGAAGCTGTTGGAATATACCTTAAGAAAGAACTTCCATATCTTGCCCAGGGACTATATGCAGGAAGTCCAGAACTGGAGCGACTCTATGCCCGTAAAGGAGACAAGCTACACCTTATAGAAAAACATCCTCAGGCAATTGAAAACCTTAAAAACAACATGGACATGCCATTACATGTAGAAGGCGGTCTTTCAAAGGCTTCCATAACGCCTAACATCCATGATCAGGATTCATACAAGACCGTAACAGCCCTTACTCCTCCATTGATCAAGAGAGGGCTTATAATATGCGACCCAAGCTACGAGGATGGAGAGGATTACAAAAAGGTCATCGAAGCACTCAAGACAGCACGCCGCAAGTGGAATACCGCCATCATTGCCCTTTGGTATCCTTTGATTACACGCCGAAAAAATGAAACCATCCAGATGCTTACTGAACTTGAAGATTTTGGGAAGCTTGGAACAAACCCTTGCGAAAGCTTTAAGGTTGAGCTTACAGTCTGCAATCCTGAAGATATGAATGAAGAAGCAGGTCCACACCTGTATGGCAGCGGAATGTTCATAATGAATCCACCCTACATGCTCAAGGAAAAAATGGAAGAAGCGGCAAGGTGGCTAGAAGAACTTCTTAGGAATTGAAATCAAAATGTAAAACCTGAAACAGCTCGTTGGTATTTTAAAAGTTCAGACCAATTGTAGTCCCTAAACATTGCAATTTTTAGGAACAACTTTGAAAATGCGATTTCAGTCGAAATAGGATTCCCTGATTTTGATTTTTCCTAAATTCACAGCCCTGCTGTAGGATGGCGTATAGCTGTTGTCCCTGCCAGAAGTAAAAGCCCAGACATCAATGAACCATTCTCCATCACTATGAGTGCTCGCATCAGGCCAATATACATCTTCATTCGATTTTTGTGGAAGTGGATTATCATCAGTGTTCTTATCTTTATTGAATTCAAATCCAAGCATCCTAGTTCCGTTTGTATAAAACCTTCTTGGATGATAGCTGTTGCCGTTGAAATATATGCCCTGCAATATATCATCGGATATTTTGTGAAGATTGATCCTTACGCTTACATCGTTGCCTTTAACAATAGGTCTATCGGAATTTTCCTGAGAAACCAAAGGCATATATTTTTTTGTATTGATTATGTAGTTTGCTGCCGCTGATACATCACTGGAACTGTTTGAATTCTGAATGGAGCTGCTTGAAGATTCACAGTCAAATTCATTGGCAAAAATCATGTAATATATTTCAGTACCGTACAGAGTGAATTCAGAACCAGAACCTTCATACTCAGAATTATTGCCAGTCTGGAATTCAAAATAATTTCTCTGGATGTCTTCACCTATTTCAGGTCTATGCTTTACTCTCGGTTCATCAAGATAATAAAGGGTCTCAAGGCCACAGGCACAAAAAAGAAATGAGCATAAAAAAAAGCAGACTGTAACGGGAGAAAATTTTCTCATAAAACACCACCGCACATATCTGCTTTCCTTATTGTCAAGTCAAAAAAGACCTTATCAGTCGATCTTACCCTTTGCCTGAAGATCGATGATTCTGCTTTGGCTAAGACTTGCCCATGTATCGTTGTTATAGCCGTCTACAACCTTTTTATAGTTTTCTGCAGCCTCATTAAGGAGACCGAGAGATTCCTGGATTCTTGCGGCGTTGAAAAGAGCGTGTGCTGAAAGCAAGAAATCCTTATCCTCTGCAGATGCAACAAAATATTTTACAGCTTCTTCCTTATTTCCAAGTTCTTCAGAGCAAACAGCAGCATTATACTTACAGATTGATGCAGTATAGATTTTCTTTCCCTTGTCAGCAGCAGCAAGATATGCATTGAGTGCTGAAGAATAGTCCTTCTTTGCATAATAAACATCAGCAGCAAGCATGTTGGCACGAACTCCAACAATTCCATTCTTTTCGCACAATGGTGCAACATCGGCAATTGCCTTATCCTGTCTTGCCGAAATCTCAGAATCCGAAATGCTGATTGATTTTGCTGTGTATGTAAACTCAATCTGATCGATTGCATCAAGTCCTTTTTTTGTCTGAGCGTCGCTGATACCAACAACTACGCATACCACAACCGCAGCAACGATTGCAACACATGCGACTGCGATGATTGCCTTTCTATTTTTGAAGATAAAGTTCTCAAGCTTAGTATTTGTTGAATCCTTCTTTGTATCTGTCATTTTCAACTCCATTTTTGTTTTCAAATAGTTAAAACATTATATATGAATGGTCTTATTATTTCAAGACCAGAAATTCTTTGTCCTATTTCTTGATGCCAAGCTCTGTCATCAACTTTGATACATAAGTACGCTGGATATCAAGTATTTTTGCGGCTGCCGTCTGGTTCCATCCAGTCTCATTGAGAATTTTAATAAGATATTCCTTCTTGAACTGATTGAGGGCAGACTTCAACGTCCTGTCTTCCCCCATCGCAGTCTGCATGGCAGAAACCTTTTCTTTTGGATAATAGGAACTTCCACCTGCAGAAGGTACATTGCCATCAGTTTCTTCCACTGGATTATCCATAGGAAGACGAAGATCCTCCACTTTAATAAGAGGCGGGGTTCCAAAAATACAGGCACGTTCAATGGTGTTTTCAAGCTCACGGATGTTACCAGGCCACATGTATTTAAGCATAGCCTTCTTAGCTTCCTCAGAAAATCCTTTAAATCCTTTATGGGTTTCAGATTTATTTACAAAGTACATGGCAAGGTCTGGAATCTCATCCCTTCTGTTTCTCAGAGGAGGAACTGCAATTGGAAGAACATTCAGTCTAAAATAAAGGTCTTTTCTGAAGGATCCTTCCGTAATCATCTGTTCCAGATCTCTGTTTGTAGCGGCAATGATGCGCACATCGACACAGATGGTCTCAGATGAACCTACACGCTCGAATTTTTTTTCCTGAAGTACACGCAGAAGCTTTGCCTGAAGATTCAATGGAAGTTCGCCAATCTCATCAAGAAACAAGGTTCCTCCATTGGCAGTCTCAAAACGCCCCTTTGTATCTGAATGGGCATCCGTATAAGCACCTTTAACATGACCAAAAAGCTCAGACTCAAGCAATGTTGGATTAAGAGAAGCACAGCTCACACGAACCAAAGGTTTATCCTTTCGATTGCTAAGAAGATGAACCTGTTCTGCAAAAAGTTCTTTTCCTACACCACTTTCGCCAGTTATCAAAACCGATGAATTTATAGCCGATGCCTGCTTTATGCTTTCTATAAGAGAAATGATGACAGGATTTTTTGCTATGAATGGATGATATTCTTTTCCAGCCTCAAAGGCATTCTTGAAAAGAGAAAGCTGATCCCTGCTTTTCTTAAGGTTGACAGCATTCTTATAGGCTATGGAAGCCTGATGTCCAAAAATATCAACAAGAGCAATATCTTCTTCGGTGAATTCTTCGTCATCAAGCTTGTTCATCAACTCAATGACGCCAAAACAGACACCTTCGATGGTCAAAGGAAATCCGATCAGGTTATGAATTATATACTGGGTCTTTTCCTGGATTTTCCTGTTGAACCTGGGATCAGAAGCAACATCATTTACAATAACAGTTTTATTGTTCCTGGCCACCCAACCAGCAATGCTGTTGCCATCAACAACCTGTTTCCTTACTTCAGAATTATTCTTTCCAAGGCAGATGCCAAATTCAAAATCGTTGGTTTCCCGCCTTGCGAGAAGAAGATAGGCAGCTTCACAGTTGACTAGATGCTTAACAGATTCAAGAAGAGAGTTAAGAAGGATATCTGGATCAGAAACACTGCTGTTAACGACAGAATATTTTTCGACGAGAGTTTTAAGTCTGTCAAGGGTGATAAACTGTTCACTCATCGGTAAATACCCCTATAGAATGATCATTGAAATTGATTACTAAGGGATAGGTCACTAAAAGGAACATTCCCCTAGAAGTAAACAGGGCATGCTTTTTAGCATGCCCTGGAAATTTTGCTTTCAGTTAGTTTTACTGCTGATCCTTAAGGCTGTCACCAATTGTATATGCAGCATCGTCGTTGCTTGAAGACATGTACTGTGAAATTTCAGCACGGTCCTGTGCCCTCTTGTATTCCTTTACAGAGAAAGCAACACGTTCCTTTTCAACATCAATTGAAACAACGTATACGTTTACCTTGTCACCAACATTGTACTTCTTAACTGCTTCTTCAAATGGAACTTCACGGTCATCGCTAAGGTTTGCTTTGTTTACAAGACCTTCGATTCCATTAGGAGCCTTTACGAAGATACCGAAGTCGTTGATAGATGTAACTTCACCTTCGAGAGTTCCGCCAACCTTGTATTCAGCAGCAAATGCCTTCCAAGGATTGTCTGTAAGCTGCTTAACGCCTACACGGATTCTGTGGTTTTCAACGTCACATTCTGTAACGATAACTTCGAGTTCCTGGTCAGCCTTGATTTCGCTGCCTGGGTGCTTGATCTTCTTTGTCCAAGAAAGGTCCTCTCCAGCGAGGAAAGCATCGATTCCTTCTTCAAGCTGAACGAAAGCACCTGAATTAGTAATCTTTACAACCTTACCGTTAACCTTTGTTCCAACAGGATACTTGTCAGCAAGAGAATCCCATGGATTAGCTGTAACCTGCTTGAGACCAAGTGATACACGACCTTCCTGAATATCATATCCAAGGATCATACACTGAACTTCATCGCCTTCCTTAACCATGTCAGATGGCTTTGAAATCTTCTTTGTCCAGCTGAATTCAGAAATATGTGCAAGACCTTCGATTCCTTCTTCGAGTTCGATGAATGCACCGAAGTCTGTAAGCTTTGTTACCTTACCCGCAACGATATCATTGAGGTGATACTTCTCTTCGAAGTGTACCCATGGATCTTCTGCAAAGTGCTTGAGCGAAAGGTTGATTCTCTTTCCCTCTGGATCAAGGCGGATAACCTTAAGTTCGATTTCCTGACCCTTCTTTACGAAATCCTTTGGACGTGTAACATGACCCCAAGACATATCATTGATATGAAGGAGACCATCAAATCCACCAAGATCGATGAATGCACCGAAGCTTGTGAACGACTTAACAGCACCCTTTACAGAGTCACCGATCTTAACTGATTCAAAGAACTTGTCGCGGTTAACGTTGATCTGTTCTTCAAGATACTTGCGGCGGTTAACGACTACATTGCGCTTTCCTGCCTGGCTGTAAAGGCGAACAACATAGAACTTTGACTTTACGCCAACAAGCTTGTCTTCCTTTTCAACCTTCTGTGCGTCAGCCTGGCTGATTGGAAGGAATGCACTGATTCCACCGCCAAGGTTAACCATATATCCACCCTTTGTAACAGAAGAAATTGTTCCGTCAACAGGTGTGTTCTGTTCTGCAGCTACCTTAAATTCTTCCCAGAGGCGCTTTTCATCTGCCTTCTGCTTTGAAACGACTGGTCCGTTCTTACCAAACTGGCTAACGAGGTAAACAGTGATTACATCGCCTTCCTTTGGCAATTCACCTGCAAATTCAGATACAGGAATCTTTCCTTCTGACTTGCAACCTACGTCTACGAATACTGTGTCATCTGTAACAGCAACAACAGTAGCCTTTACATTGGCACCGTCTTCAACTGGCTCCATTTTGTTTAATGATGCTTCTAATTGTGAGTGAATGCTCTCTGAGCCCTGAGATACATTCTTTTCCACTTCCTTTTCCATAGCAAACCCTTTATGATTTAATTTTGCTAACGATTATCGCACAAACATCGTCTATCGTCAAGTCAGATGTATCGATATACTGTGCATCGTCTGCTCTCTTCAATGCGCCTTCAGCCTTGTTTCTGTCCATTTCATCACGCTTTATGATGGATGCCTTGACCTCTTCCAAAGTAAGCCCTGAACATCCCTGGTCAAAACGGCGCTGTGCCTGAACATCAATGCTTGCATCAAGGTAGAATTTATATTCAGCCTGAGGAAACACGACAGTAGTCATATCACGGCCCTCACAGATGATGTTGAGGGACTTGACTATCTCCCGCATCCTGTCGTTTACAAGGTGACGCAAAGGGACGATCGAAGAAACCTTTGAAACGTTTGCATCGACCTTGTCCTGATGGAGCTGATCATCAACATCCTTACCGTTAAGGATAAGATGGGCATCAACATAATCAAGCTGCTGTTTTCTTGCAAGCTCCATCACAGCATCCGAATCGTCAACATTTACACCAGCTTCAATTGCAGCCAATGTAAGGGCACGGTAAAAACTACCGCTATTCAAGAAAGTAAGGTCAAGTTCCTCGGCAACCCTATGTGCAACTGTACTTTTCCCAGTTCCTGCTGGTCCGTCAATAGCTACTACCATATTCTATTCCTCTCAATCAACACTGATAATTCTTACTAATTCCTGCATAACTTAAGCAACGCCTTTACTTCATCCTGCGTAAGCTCACGGAACTGCCCGTACTGAAGATCACCTACACCGACACAACCGATACGGATGCGCATGAGGCTTCTGATTCCAACCTCACGGCTTTCAAAGACACGGCGAATCTCACGGTTTTTTCCTTCGGCAAGGACAATCCTCATCCTATGGGAATTAAGCTCACGAGCATCTATGCATTTATAGAAAACATCATCAACCCTTACACCTTTCATGAATTCCTCAGCAAGGTTCCGAGGCATGGGTGTACTTGTATCAACAATATATTCCTTTTCCAGTTCCGCACTTGGATGTGAAAGGCGGGCAGCGAAATCACCATCGTTTGTATAGAGAATAAGGCCACAGGAGAACATGTCCAGTCGGCCTACATTGTAAAGCCTCTCACTGTATTTTTCCTTAAGGAGATCAAGTGCGATAGGACGACCTTTTTCATCAGACGAAGAAACCACATACCCTGCTGGCTTATTGAGAAGTATATAGCGCTTCGTTTCCTCAAGAAAGATTTCTTTTCCATCAACGCAAACAGTATCTTTTGAGGTAACCTTTGTACCCAAAGCAGTCACAAGCTGACCATTAACTGTTACGCGTCCGCTGGTTATGATTTCTTCACTGGCACGTCGGCTAGCCACTCCACAGCGTGCCATATACTGCTGCAGACGCATATCTTCTCTGTCTGCATTCCGAGCATTGAGATTTTTCTGAAATATCGTAGCTTTATTGTTACTTTGCAAGTTTGAGGAACCTCTCGTTTTCGTTTTCGTCCAGCTTTGGCAGATCGTCTATTGACTGGAGATGGAAGAATTCCAAGAATTCATTTGTAGTTCCATACATGGTAGGCTTGCCAGGAATATCCTTTTTTCCTTTTTCACAGATGAATTTTCTGTCGATGAGAACACGCATCATATTGTCAACATTAACATGGCGGATGCTTTCAATCTCCGCACGTGTAATAGGCTGGCTATAGGCGATGATGGAAAGTGTTTCGATGGCTGATTTTGAAAGCTTGCCTTCATTCTTCTTGCCGTAGCGTTCCTTTACAAAATCAAAGCATTCTCTTTTAGGAGTAAGAATCCAGCCACCAAGCATCTTGGACAGTTCGATTCCACTGTCAGCATTGGTATATTTTTCCTTCAGTCTGTCAAGACATTCTTCAACAACATGAACTGCAAGCTTTGTAATCTTTGAAAGAGTCTCAACTGTCTGTGGTTCACTTTCAAGGAAGAATACTGTCTCAAGCAATGCTGTCTCAGTATCAAGATTGAGGTTTGCACGGCGGGCAGCAAGCTCTTCATCTTCTTCTTCCTCGAATTCTTCTTCTGTTTTTACTTCTGTATTTTTATTGTCTTCAGCAGGAGCAAATCCAAGATCAGGATCTCCAGCCTTTGTATTTTCATCAGCAGGTGCTTTATCTACTGGAGTTCCAGCTGAAACCTCAGATTCAGCCTTCATTTCTCCATTTTCAACCTTGTCTACGCTGCTTCCTTCTTGCATATCTTAATATCTCCAAACATTTTGTTCTGATAAATGTCTGCCATTTTCAGTTTTACGGCCTCCAAGATTGCCATAAATGCGCAAATTACGTCAAGTTCATTACCTTTGCGGGTGATGAGTTCCGTAAACATGCATGTTCCGTTCTTGTCCAGAAGCTCCTGCATGAGGGCGATCTTTTCGTTAGGTGCAATTTCCAGATCCTTTTCGATCACATAGCCGTCAGGATTCACATTTGTAATGTTGCGGAAAATCTTCTGCATATCTTCCAAAAGTGACCATGTATCCATTTTCTTCCACTGAGACTCATCATCACCAAAAGGAAGTATTCTTTCAATTTTCTTGCGTTCAAAGCTCCATTCGCTCTGCTCTTCCCTTTCTTCCATCAACATTGAAAGCTTCTTGAATCTCTGGTATTCAATAAGCTGCTCGACAAGTTCAGCACGAGGATCTTCCATGCTGTCTCCATCGTTGATACGAACTTCAACAGGAAGAAGCATACGGCTCTTAATGCTGCAAAGCTTTGCTGCCCAAAGATAAAAATCGCTGAGATCATGAAGATCAAGTTCCACCGCATAGTCCAGATAATCAAGGAACTGTTCTGTGATTTCAGAAATAGGAATATCATTGATGTTAAGCTTATTCTCGCGGATAAGGCTCCAAAGCAAATCAAGAGGTCCGTCAAAAACTTCGCCTATTGCAAATTTTCTTTTCTGTGTTTCTACAAGTGTTTCTTCTTCCATGATGCTGACTCCGCAGGTATTTGAAATATTAAACGGACAATTTTTCTATACGCTGGTCACCCAGTGCCGCAAGCTTTTTTTCAAGGAAAGCAACGGTAAATGGTATATCCGTACTTAGTTTATCGGCATCTTTTTCCGTGATTTGAAGGATTTCGAGCAAAGGTTTCAATACAAAAGCCCTTTCAGTCAATCGTTCATGGGGAATGACAAGATCACCGTCATCCACAGTCTCCGACCCGAAGATCTCAATATCGATATCAATGGAACGAGGTCCATTTCTTATTTCCCTGGATCTGTCGCGTCCAAGTTCTGATTCCACAACATGGATTTTGTCCAGCAATTCCCTTGGGGAGCCCCGAAAATCACCTGCAGCAACCATGTTGTAGAAATCATCCTGGTCTGTAACATACATGGCAGCGGTCCTATAGACAGAAGAAACACATAGATTGTCTACAAAACCGCCGATTCTCTCTATTGCCATAGAAAGAAGGCTCATACACGAATGAGATTCAAAGGATCTGTTTGAACCAAGACCAAGAACTACAAACATATGGTTAGAAGAGTTCCTCTGGCATCGGCTTGTCTTCTGCAGCCGCTTTGGCAAGGGATGATGCCTTGGATTTAGTCGCCTTTGGTGCTGTCGCAGGTGCTGTTTCAGGAGCTGCAGCTTCGATTTCCGCAGTTTTCTCTGGAGCAGCGCCACCAAGACCTACCCCCTTCTCGCGCATCTGCTGTTCATAAGCGGCGATCTGTTCCTTTGTAACAACCTCTCCTTCCTTTGTGCGGAGAACCTGTCCAGGGAACAGCTTTTCACGGATAGTCTGCTCAAGCTCGATACGATACTGAGGATTTGACTCGATGAAGTTGACGGCATTCTCCTTGCCCTGTCCAACCTTTTCTTCTCCGCGTGTATACCATGCGCCACGCTTGTCGATGAGACCGTGCTTAACGGCAGAGTCAAGTATGGAAGCGGATGCAGACACACCCTTTCCGAAATAAATGTCAAGTTCAACCTTGCGGAATGGTGGAGCAACCTTATTCTTTACGATCTTACAGCGGACACGGTTACCAAGAGCTTCCTCATCACCTTTTCCATCGATTGTCTCGATTCTGCGGATTTCAAGACGGATGGAAGAATAGAACTTAAGTGCATTACCACCTGTAGTCGTTTCAGGATTTCCGAACATAACGCCGATCTTCATGCGGATCTGGTTGATGAAGACAACGATACACTTTGACTTGCCAACGATGGCAGTAAGCTTACGGAGAGCCTGCGACATAAGGCGTGCCTGAACACCCATTACGCTGTCACCCATCTCACCTTCGATTTCCTTCTGAGGCGTAAGGGCCGCAACAGAGTCGATTACGATGATGTCCACTGCCCCGGAACGAACAAGGTTTTCACAGATTTCGAGGGCCTGTTCACCTGTATCTGGCTGAGAGACCCAAAGTTCATCGATGTTTACACCAAGGTTCTTTGCATATACAGGATCAAGGGCATGCTCAGCATCGATAAAGGCCGCAATGCCACCAAGCTTCTGTGCCTCTGCGACTGCATGGAGCGCAAGTGTGGTCTTACCTGAACTTTCTGGAGCATACATTTCGATGATGCGTCCGCGAGGATATCCACCTACCCCGAGAGCCTCGTCAAGAAGAATCGATCCAGAAGGAACTACATCGATTGCGGTTGAATCAGTCTTTGTTCCAAGCTTCATGAGAGAGCCTGTACCAAACTGTTTTTCGATCTGAAGGCGGGCTGCTTCCAGTGCCTTCAACTTTTCAGACATGTCTACAGGAGCTTTTTCTTCTGTTTTTGCCATATATATCCTACCCACTAAAAAAATACGGAATCTGATGCACAACGTGCCCTTTACAGATACCTATAATATAAATAACCGTAAAAAAATAAATTTCGCACGTTATTGCTAGAATTTATGAACATATTTCAGTTTTCGCAAGTGATTTTACCACAATTACCTCAGAATTTGCAATTTGCAATAATGAGGCCATTATGTTATACTTATGGTATCTTATTTTCGAGGTAAATTTATGGCTTACAAAATCAATTCAGATGCATGTATCAACTGTGGTGCATGTGAAGGTGAATGTCCATCTGGCGCAATCAGCGAAGCAAACGACAAGCGCGTAATCAACGCAGAATCTTGTGTATCTTGCGGAGCATGTGCAGGTGCATGTCCTTGTGAAGCTATTGCTGAAGAGTAATTCTTCAAATAGTCCCAAAGAAAAACGGTTTCTGTGCTTGTATGCGGAAGCCGTTTTTTTTGTTTAAATCCATGGTGTACAGAGAAAAATCCTTAGCTGTCTTAGCATTGATATTCTCATTCCTACTATGCCCAGTCCACGGTCAGAACAAAGCGGAATCGGCACAGGATGCCTTCTATCCAGAGATAAAGGAACTCAAGTCATCAAACTTCCTTTTTGACCAATACCAGCAGGACATACAGGCAGCAAACAAATGCTACTTCAAGGGTATTGAGCCTGATGTTTTTTTCTATAAATATAAAGCACGAAAAGACGACTCCATTATTTCCGTCGCTTCCCGCTGCTCCATAAGGCAGGACACATTGGCAACCATAAATTCAATACAGGAAAGCAAGGAACCCATAGGAGGAAAAACGATACTTCTACCATCCTGCGACGGGCTCTACATCCCCCTTGAGCCCGACAACTCCTTTGAAGTCCTTCTTGCAAATGAACATTCCTCAGACATAACGGAAACGACGGTAAAGGTGAGCTGCAAGGGAAGAGAATTCTACTTCTTGCCGCAAAAGAAATTCAGCATGTCCTTAAGGGCATATTTTCTAAACCCAGGAATGAGCATGCCCCTTGAAAAAAGCATAATGACTTCAGCCTACGGGATGAGGGTCAGTCCCATAAGCGGAAAATGGAAAATGCACAAAGGCATAGACCTTGCTGCAGCCAGAGGATCAAGGATACTTGCCTGTCGGGAAGGATTTGTCAAGCAGGCTGTAAATGGAAACCCTATCTACGGAAACTATGTAATCCTAAGACACCCTAATGGAATGGAAAGCCTCTATGCCCACATGGATACGGTCAACGTGATTAAAGATCAGAAGGTGGTAACGGGACAGACCTTGGGGACGGTAGGAATGACAGGCCTCACGACAGGACCTCACCTGCACTTTGAAATCACACAGAACGGTTCCTTCCTGAACCCTGAAAACTACTTAAAAAAGTAAAAAAAATGTAAAATCATGCAAAAACAGCTATGTTTTTCAACATTTTTTTGTCTTTTGCAGGTTTTAAAGTAGTCTTGAAAAAACAATAAGATTATACTTTCAGTATGCTTGGACTGAAACCAGTTAAGGATATTTCAAGAAACCTCATTCTATACGGAGCACTTGTCCTCCTGTCTTATGTCCATGCAGAGAATTTCCGTACCCATGCAGCAAAAGTCATAGCGCTGGAGGATTCCTTCAGCAAAAATACCGTCCAGGCAACGGTGAATGACAGCATTGCGGTCATCCTTCCAGAGGACACCACGTTCATCCAGGGCATAGAAATAAACATAAAGGTACCCAAGGTCGTCGCTGAATGGAGGGATAGCGTCGCATGGTCACTGTATTCCTCGGTGACACCAAAGCCTGCCGAAAAGAACATAGACTACAACGGTGTCCGTGCCGAGACAGGAACCTTTGACAGCCTTAGCCTCAACCTCCTCGTTCCCGTGGACAAGAACAACACCATAAAGAAGGATGTCTATTCCCACCTGGCAGATTTCGTCGCAGATAAAAGAGACGGTTTTATATTCCTGAGATTCCAGCTGGTCATGAAAGGTGTAAGCGACGCCCTTCTCAATGCCGAATTCAACGTTTCCGCAAAACCCATACTCATCGACAAGGGGATAATAACATTGAAGGCAGTTTCTCCAGAGGGAACACAGGCTGATCCTTACTCAGTGTTCCTTGACGGTAAGCAGGTGGATTCAAAAGCAATGGCGGGGAAAGGAATTCTGACAGACACAGGAAACCACAACGTAAGCATTGTAAGCGACAGCTACAGGAATGAACTGAGAACCGTAACTGTTGAAAAGGCAAAGACAACGGAAGTCAACCTTTCTTTCCGAGACATAAAACCCATAGTCCGTCTTGCGGCTCCAGAAAAAACGAGAATCTTCTTTGACGATGATGAATACACCGCTCCTGTCGAACCATTCCACACAACGCAGGGAGACCATACGGTAAAATTCATGGTAGGCGACTACGAGATCGTACGCTCCGTGACAGTTTCCAACGGCAGAAGCTATAACATCGCCATCAGCATGGAAGCACTGGTCAACGAAGTGGAAGACTGAAAAAATCTAAAAAAAACCATTCAAGATTTTCAGAGGTAGGGCCGATATATAATGTACCAGGTGTTCAATTTTATCCCCTCCCACCCATTGACACCTGGTTGTCAGTAATGGCATGGCCGGCGTAACAGCCGGTCTTTTTTTTGTAGTAATCTTCAAAAATGCGCTTCCGTCTGGAACCTGGTCAAGCCTGCTAGGGCACTCCCCTTCAGTCTCATAAAGCTTTGGGCTTTGCCCTCAGATTCATCGTGGGTCGCGAAACGCAGTTTGACCAGAACCCTGACTCCGCGCATTTTTGAGCCTTGCGTAGAAACACGACCGGCTTTTACTTGGCTAAAGGAAATCCGCAACTTTCCATTTTCCACTTTCAACTTTCCCCTTTTTGTCTTATACTGTTTCTATAAGTTGTAACATCAGGAGGATTCAATGGCGGAAAACAACAGCAAACCTACACCGGAAGAAGAGATCAAGGAAATCTGTAAACTCATCGTCAAAAGCCAGGATCCTGATCTTGTATATGATTTTTTTGGATGTCTTTTTACGAAATCCGAGATGAGCGACTTTTCAAAAAGATGGAGTCTTGTAAAGGAGCTTCGTGCTGGAACTACCCAGCGGGAAATCGCAAAGAAATACAACATCTCCCTATGCAACATCACAAGAGGCAGCAGGGAACTAAAGAAGGAAGATTCTGCCTTCCATAAGATGCTTGCCCTTCTGGACAAAGGTGAATAAAAAAAGCAGTCGGCCTATAGCTGACTGCCCTACAAAACACAGTTCATCCAATCGAGGAATTACTTGTTCCTGTTTACGATACGGCTTTCATACTTGCCTGTCGCAATGTCAATGTAACGAACAAAAAGAGAAACCTTGTTGTCTGCATTGAGGTTGTTCCAGATTCTGTCTGTAAGCTCATCGATGTTTCCCTTAAGCTCAACAAGCTCAGGTTCGCCTTCAAAGCTTGGAAGTGGAGAACCGTTTCCCATGTATGTATGGATGTAGCGTCCTACCCCTTCCTTTGGGTTGCTGTAGTCATAAGTATAGCGATTGCATCTTGATCCATCGCCGTTGTCGCTCTTGAGGATGGACATGGCAAAGTCAAACTTTCCGCCTTCAACATCCATGAGACCTGAAATACGTGGAGTGTAGTTTGGAGCGTCATCTTCAAATTCGCGGCAAAGAAGGGACTGTTCAAAAGTCTTTCCAGCCTTGAGTCCGTCATTGATAGTATCTGTCTGGTCACCGTTTGTTACGATCGTCTTGTTTCCAAGGACACGAACAGGCCAGTAAATGATAAGGTGGGGATCAACCATCTTTGATTCATCAAATGCCTGAGTACGAAGCCCTTCACCATCTTCCACAAAAACACGGTTACGGCTGTTTTCACTGCGACCCATGATCCAGTATGCAGAAACAGCATATTTTCCGTCTTCAGACTTGCCGATAACGATTCCGCGTCCAGGATATTCATTCTCAGAAAGTGTCTTTTCAAGGTTCTTCAAGTTCATAGTAACTCCAAAATAGTATTCTCGTTGGTCTGAAGTTTACCATAAATTTGAAAAAAAAATCTATTGTCTGTATATTTACCTTATGTCAGATTTGCTTGATTACATCGAATGGCGCGGAGACATCAGCTTTGAAAGCAGTCCCATCAACGAAATAGATGCACTTATTTTCTGCCAGTTGAGTTATATTGACTACAATTCCGTGGTATCCTCTGATTTTTCAAATAAGATACAACTTAAGGAGCTTCCGAAGAAATTCTCCTTGCTGCCAGACGCCGACAAAAGAAAGACGCAGGGAGCATTCATAAACACAAAGACCTGGACCCTTCTTGAAAAGGCCGCATCATGCCAGCGCTTCAGGGACATAGATCTTTCTGCCTTCATCGACAGATATATCCCTGAAAAGACCGAGCAATTCTCGGCAATAACCTTCTCCACAGACAGCTTAAGCTTCGTCGCTTTACGAGGAACCGACGATACCATGGTGGGTTGGAACGAAGACTTCAATCTTGCCTGCATGGAAAAGGTTCCCGCACAGGAGGATGCCTTAGATTACCTTGAAAAGATAGCGTCCTCCACAAGGAACTCCCTGTTTGTCGGTGGCCATTCAAAGGGAGGAAACCTTGCGATCTATGCAGCGGCTAAAGCCTCCAGGGAAACAAAGGACAGGATTGTCGCCGTATACAACAATGACGGACCTGGATTCAGTCCTGAATTCCTCCAAACACAGGAATTCAAAGCCATCGAAGACAAAATCAATTCATTTGTGCCTGAGCTTTCCATCGTCGGAATGCTTTTTTCACACGGAGATGACTACAAGACCGTCAAAAGCACGGAAAAAGGCCTTATGCAGCATGACCCTTTCAGCTGGCAGATATATGGACCAAGGTTTACATATGCGGAAGACACAAACAGCGAAAGCAAATATATAGAAAAGACTGTCAACGGATGGATAGACAGGCTCAACATGGATCAAAAGAAAGTTTTCGTCAAAAGCATATTCGGCTTCCTTAGGGACACGGGCATCAAGACAAACACCCAGCTTTCGTCCATGAGCCATGACGAGATATTCACACTGATAAAAAACCTTTCCGAAGCGGACAGAACGACACGGAAGGTGCTTTTTGAGTCCATAAAGCTGCTGGCAAAAACCGCAGTGGAGGGAATCCATTCATAGGTGCACGGAGACAAGGCAATTCCTTACATTCAACCTAAATCAAATTGACACAGTAAATCTACAATGTTAAAATAGGTAGTCTTTGAAATCTTTGTTTTCAAGGTCATCAAAAAAGAAAAATATATAAAAGGACGATTTAATTCCATGAGTGAAGTAATCAATTTCCCAGAAAAAAAATCAAAGAAGGAAAGTTCAAAGATCGGTGCAGTGATCATCCTCATCATCTCTGCCCTCGTTTTCCTCCCATTTGGAGCCAGCGCAATCTTCGAATCTTTCTTCAATAAGCGCCACATCAACACATTCGGCTCATACAACGGACAGAAGATTTCTTACGAACCAGGTTCAAGATTCTACAACGCAGCATCAAACCTTGCTCAGAGCTATCAGTCGGCAGGCTATCAGGTTAACGACCAGATGTACTACTACATCCTCAGCCAGGCATTCAGACAGACAGTTCTCGACTATGCAGTTACAGGTGCTGTAAAGAATTCTGGCTTCACTGTTTCTAAGGAAGCAATCAACCGTGCAATCCTCCCTGCATTCACAGACGAAAACGGAAACTTTTCACAGAGAATGTACAACCAGGTTGGACAGGCAGATCTTGACAAGCTTAAGAAAAACGCAGAAGGTCAGCTTACATATTCCCGCTATATCAACGACCTTTTTGCAACAAGCGGCGTTGACGGACAGGAAAAAATCAAGCTTTACGGAATAAAGTACAGCGATTCAGAAAAGCAGTTCCTTGCTAAGATGGGTGAAGAAAAGCACTCATTCGAAGTTGCTGCATTCAACACAGAGAATTATCCAGCATCTGAAGCAGCAGCATTCGGAAAGAACAATGCAGACAAGTTCACAAAGTACAACCTTGCTGTGATCACAGTGGATGAAGAATCAGAAGCAAAGGCTATCCTCAAGCAGATCAACGCAAACGAAATCACATTTGAAGATGCCGTAAGCGAAAAGTCGCAGAAATACTACTCTTCTGCAGACGGAACTATGACTGGCGGATATTCATATCAGGTTGAAGGCGCCATCGACAACACTGATGATCTTGCAAAGATCACAGGACTTGGAAAGGACACAATAAGCGAAGTTATCAGAACAAAGCGTGGTTATTCAATCTTCAAGGCTACAGGCGACAAGATCGTTGCAGACTTCGACAACGAAGAGACAGTAAATGTAGTTCTTTCGTACATGAAGCAGAATGAAAAGGCAGTCATTGAAGATTACTTTACAAAGCTCGCTGCAGACTTCACTTCCGAAGCAGCCATCACATCTTTCGACAATGCATGTGCCAAGTTCAATGTAGAAAAAAAGGATGTAGCAGCTTTCCCAGTGAACTATGGAAACACAGAAATTTATGCCAAGACTTCAGATGTTGAAGAAATCGCTTCTATCGCAAACAACGCATCTGCATACAAGACCATGTTCTCCCTCAAGATGGACGAAATCAGCGCTCCTTTCGTGCTTGGAAACACAGTCGTAGTTGCAAAGTGTTCTGGAATCCAGTATGACGATGTTGCAGAAAATGCATTGAACCTCCTTGGAACCATGTATCAGGCAGATATGAGCAGCATGCAGAACACACTCATGTCTAGCGACAAGGTAGTGGACAACTTCTTCCCAACTTACCTTGAAATGATGAGCAGCGGAAGACAGAACTAAGCTAGTCAGGAAACAATTTGGAAAATCTTATCCAAAATGAGGAGCCCCGTCTGGTTAGTGCCAGCCAGGGCTTTTCGTTTTTAAACACCGTTGAATATAAAGGTCGTTTCCTCTATTCGAAATATAATCCGACGAAGGCTGTAGAGTCTTTAATTGAAAAGACAGAAATACTTCCAGGAACCCTTATATTAATATTCTCACCTCTCCTCTGGCACGGCCTTGATAAGCTTCTTGAAAAGCTTCCTGAAGACTGCAGCATAATTGCCATTGAAGCAGATCCAAAGCTTGAAGAGCTTGCAAGGATGAAACTTGGGAAATCAGCACTGTGGACGGAGACTGACATAAAAATATTCAATCTTGACAACGCTTCCATCATAGAAACAGAAATAAAAAAGTGCCTTTCAACAGGAAAAATCAAAAGAAGCCTCAGACTGGACTTCAGTGCAGGAGTTCAGTTTTCAAAGGATCTATATGACTACACTGCCCTTGCAATCCAGGATATAATCGGAACCTTCTGGAAGAACAGAATTACTCTGGTTAAATTCGGCAGGCTCTTTTCAAAGAATCTTGTTTCAAACTTAGGGAGACTTGGACATTCCTATCTTCTTGAAGATGTCGAGAAAACCGTAGAAAAGCCAATTCTTGTTCTTGGTGCTGGAGAAGGTCTTGATGCCATAGACTGGTCCAAAACAGCCAGAGAGGCCTTCTACATCATTGCAGTGGATGCAGCCCTTTCACCTTTACTTGACAGCGGAATAGTTCCCGACGCAGTGGCAGGCATGGAAAGCCAGTTTGCCATTCAGAAGGCATACACAGGAACCACAGAGAAAATAAGAAAGTCACAGACAACTTTCTTTGCCGACCTTTCCTCGAGATATCAAATCATCGACAGATTGGACACAAGGACTGTTTTCTTTGCTTCCCGCTACACAGAAGGTGAATTCTTTGAAAACCTGATCAGGCAAGGTCTGATAAAAAACTACATTCTTCCCATGGGTTCAATAGGACTTGCAGCTTTTCATATTGCATTGAGGCTGAGGAAGGATGACTCCGTAGAAGTATACACCGCAGGATTGGATTTCAGCTACTCTGTCGGTTTCACCCACGCAAAGGGAACAATGGCACACAAGGGAAGATTGATTGCAACAAACAGGACTACTCCTGTTGAAAACACCGATGCTTCATTTGCTCCAGGCGCAGGATACATCCTTTCCAAAAACGGGGAAAAAACCGTCACGACAAAACTCCTATCGGCCTATGCTCAGCAGTTCACAAGGCTTTTTGGAAAGGAAAAAAACACCTACGATGCTTCTCCAACAGGAATGAATTTAGGTCTTCCTCAAAAATCAACAGAGGGAATAAAGGCTTTGCAAAACCATGGAGGAATCAAATTCCCAGATGAAATAGAAAGCAGAACTGAAAGGACAACGGAATTCATAAGAAATGAAATTGAAGCCCTTGAGACTGCAAAATCCCTTCTATCAAAGGGAATTGAATCAGAGCATTATGACGGCGGAAGCATTGAAGAGCAGATAAAGAATCTTCTTTCACAACGAGAATATCTTTTCCTGCACTTTCCAGATGGATACAGGTTCAGCACAGATTCCTCATTCCTGAAAAGAGTCCGTGCTGAAATAGATAATTTTCTCAAATGGCTGAAATATTGAGGCCGCAGAACAGATCAGTATCCTAAGAAAACCTATCAGTTGTCTTCCTTTTCCTTAAGAACCGCAAGGAAGGCACTCTGTGGAAGTTCAACGTTTCCTGCCATGAGCATACGTTTCTTACCAGCCTTCTGCTTTTCAAGAAGCTTTCTTTTACGGGTAACGTCACCACCATAGCACTTGGCAAGAACATCCTTTCGAACAGGGTTAACAGTCTCACGAGCGATAATCTGGGCACCGATGGCACCCTGGATTGCAACCTTGAACTGCTGGCGAGTGATCTCCCCCTTAAGGCGCTCACAGACAACCTTTGCACGCTCCACTGCGGAAGGTCTGTAGCAAAGTTGAGCCAAGGCATCAACAGGCTTTGAATTGATGAGTATATCGATTTTAATGAGGTCAGTCGGACGATAATCGATTACTTCATAGTCAAAGCTGGCATAGCCACGGCTATATGACTTGAGTTTATCATAGAAATCAAAGAGCACTTCAGAAAGAGGCATTTCGTAAATGAGTTCAACGCGCTTTTCATCAAGGTAGCTCATGTTTGTCTGGGCACCGCGCTTCATGCGACAAAGTTCCATGATGTTACCAAGGAATTCAGTTGGAGTAATGATGGAAGCCCTGATGTATGGTTCCTGGGAAGAATTGATTTTTCCATCAGGAAAATCAGCAGGATTATCCACATAGAATTCTTCTTTACCTGCTGGAGTTACCTTATAGCGGACACTAGGGGCTGTAAAGATTACAACCTGGTCAAAGTCGCGTTCAAGACGTTCCTGAACGATCTCAAGATGGAGAAGTCCAAGGAAGCCACAGCGGAAACCATTACCCAAGGCAAGGGAATTATCCTTTTCATAGACAAGGGAAGCATCGTTGAGTTTAAGCTTTTCCATTGCTTCCTTAAGCTCTTCGTAATCATTGGAATCAATCGGATAGATTGAAGAAAAGACAACAGGCTTTACATCCTTGAAGCCTTCAAGAGGTGCGCTGGCAGGATTAGCGGCAGTGGTGATGGTATCTCCAACCTTAACGTCGCTAACTGTCTTGATTCCAGCAATGATGTATCCTACATCACCCGCTTCAAGAACACCCGTTTCCTCGTAATTAATCTTGAAGATACCGCACTTGTCCACCTTGTATTCGGTATTTGTACTCATAAGACGGATGACATCTCCAGTCCTTACAGTACCTTCCTTTACGCGGATGTGGACTACAACCCCTCGGTACTCATCATAGTGACAGTCAAAAATCAGGGCCTGCAATGGAGCATTTACATCTCCTTGTGGAGGCGGAAGTTTTGTCACTATCGCCTCAAGCAATTCATCGACGCCTTCACCTGTCTTTGCACTGACAAGCTGGGCATCTGCGCTGTCAAGACCAAGATCCTTGTCAATCTGGCGTTTTACGCTTTCAACGTCAGCACTTGCAAGGTCGATTTTATTGACAACAGGAACGATTGAAAGATCCTGTTCCATGGCAAGGTACATGTTGCTCATGGTCTGGCTTTCGACACCTTGAGTTGCATCTATGAGAAGGAGAGCACCTTCGCAGGAAGCAATGGCACGGCTGACCTCATAGGAAAAGTCAACATGACCTGGAGTATCAACAAAATTAAGCTCATAATCATTGCCATCCTTTGCATGATATGGGATGGTAACAGCCTGACTCTTGATTGTGATTCCACGCTCACGTTCAATGTCCATGTTGTCAAGGATCTGATTCATCATCTGTCGGTCTTCGATGATCTTTGCATGTTGGATCAGACGGTCAGCAAGGGTTGACTTACCGTGGTCAATGTGGGCTGTAATGCAGAAATTGCGTTTGTATTTCAAGTCTTTCATAATTGTTTCCTATAATTGTTCTAGAAATAATAAGGGCTGTCCATTGGAGCTGGAACCCTGACACTCACATCAAGAAATCCGTTTTTCCTCTTTTTGGCATACAAAGTAACCACCGCCCCAGAGTTTCCTTCCATAAAAGCAACATCATGTACTTCCACAGGATCGTTTTCACTGAACCCCGTTTCATCGGCAATGGATCCTTTAATGACTTTTGTTACCATGTATTGCCTTCTGTTCATTGAAGAAGAATTGATAAGCCGCATCCCCAGCATAGGATACATGGCATTGCCCAAATCATCGTGCCTGAAAACTTCATATCCAGGAGAAGAAGGTCTTGTTGCAAGATATACAAGCCTATCTGCCCGTGTTCCATCCTCCTTTTCAACAGTAACCCTGACAATGATGTTTGACTCAAGCTTCATCATGGCAACATGAAGCTGATCAAGAGAATTAACCTTCATTCCATTTATGGCAACGACAGTATCATTTTCCTTTATGTCAACAAGATCCGCACTTCCGCCTGGAAGACAATAGAGAACATTTACACCTTCCCTCTTTGCCCCAGCCCCTGGAAGTCTTTTTGTCTTTCCGTAGGCACCGATCCAAGGATGTTTTCTCTCGCCACCTGCATAAAGAAATGGAAGCTCATTCTTAAGATATTCAACAGGAATGGCAAAATTAAGCCCCTGGTAGTTTGCAACCCCAGCAAAGACAATTGCCTGAACCCTTCCCTGCTCGTCGACAAGAGGACCACCTGAGTTGCCTGAGTTAACAGCAGCATCGATCTGGAAAACTGTACCAGCAGTAAAAAGCTGACGGTCTGTAGAAGAGATGATGCCACTTGTCAAAGTCTTTTCAAGTCCTAAAGGTGAACCTATGGCATAAACCTTATCTCCCACGGAAAGATCGCTTGATGACCCCAAGGCAAATACATATGGAGCTTCAACTTCTGTTTTTATAAGAGCAATATCAAGGGTGCTGTCATATCCAATCACCTTTGCAGGAATTCTTGTATCAGGATCATCCGCAAGCTTTATGTAAAGGCGTGAATATCCTTCATACTTCTTGTTAACCATATCGGAGATCACGTGATGGTTTGTAACGATATATCCATCTTTTGAAATAAAAAAACCGCTACCGAGAACAGAATCAGCATATCCAACGCCACGCTGAATTTTTATTCCCTTATCAACATAGACAGTCACAGTACCGCTTATAAGCCTTGCAACATTTTCTTTGCTTCCAGAAGATTTTCCTTTTCCTGGCACATTTCTGTAGGCTTCTTCCTCAACCTGAGATTCGGTCATGACCATAGATTTACTTGAATAAGAAACCGCAGAAAGAGACCTTGCAATCCTAAGGGCACTGAAGAAATCCTTTTCCTCGATCTTTTTGTTCATGTCTTCGACGGCTTTTTCACAGCATTTCTCAAAGGTTGCTTTTGCCTCGGGATTATCAGATGCCTTTTCAGCAAGAATCCTTGAACGCCATACAGCACGAATAGTGTCTTTCTCAGACATCTTAAGGACATAATCAATCTGATCCTTTACAGCATCCTCCTCTGTATAATCAACAGGAACATAGACGCTTTCAGGCTTCTTGATGGATCTGCACGAAAGCATTCCAAAGCAAAGCAAAGCTGACACAAAATATACAACACTACTCTTTTTCATTTTCATTCCAATCACTTTCTTCTATGATGAGCGCAAAGTTATTTTCTGCAATGCGTATACAGATGGCACGCACATCTGATTCTTCAACTATGGAAGAGATTCCCTGCTCATGTTTACCATCAAGAACGTCCAAAACCTTTGATTCAAGGACCGTGTACTTTTTGCTTTCAAGATTCTTTACATTCTTGGAAAGCCAGTAAAGTTTTCCGCTATTTCCAGGAGTTACCTGAAGATCATCAACACCATAGGAAACTTCTTTAGGCATTCCATCAATGAAAGCAACCTTTACCAGAAGATTCTTAGGGCTGACATAGAACATGGAATCCTCTTTCTTTCCTTTTCCTTCGTCTGCATAGACAACATGACGAACATTCCATTTACCGTTTGAATCTGTATCCCAGGAAGTTATCTTACCGCCATGTGGAAGGTATTCTTCAGTAAAATCAGGCACAGTATCCCTGTCTGTATCAATCTGAACCATACGAAGATAGAATTCAGCACCATTCGAAGGAACTCCATAGAGATTCTGCATGATTGTTCTTTCATCAGTAAGAGAATGAACCTCCATGTCACCTTTTTCATCCAGATCATAGAATTCTGTCGTCTCGAAAACACCGTCGTTATCAAAATCCACGACACGAAGAACAGGAATGTTTCCTTCAAACTGAGCCTGTGCATAAAGAACATTGTCCTTGTAGTACATAGCCTGTGTCACATTTCCATTGAGGAGCACAAAGGAAATTTTCTCACCGTTTTTCATGAGTGAATCAATCTCAAAGGCTGAAGCAGCATCGAGAAGCTGTGAATTGGAAATCTCTGGCACCTTTGGATTGAGGACTGGATAGAAAAAATTCTTTCCAGTCTTCGTTGAGATGTCTTCATCGTTTTCAATAAGTACAGGAGTCCACATGATGGATTCTCCAGCAAAGGTGAACTTTTCACCAGCAAGGGTATCCTTATCCTTTGAATTGAAGGAAAGGCTGCTGAGATAAGGGAATTGGCTCCATTCAAAGGACATTTTCCGCTCTTCAAAATTACCTGATACAGGAACACCAAAATCACATTCAACAGTCCATTCAAGCTTGCCGTCCTGGTTCCTGTCATAGAAAATTTCCTGAGGTCGTCCACGAACATACTTTACAAGGATGTTGGAATTTCCATCACCATCGGTATCCTGAACCACAGAGCCTTCAAAGGATTCCATATATTCTGAAATATATTCAATGACCTTGTCATCATCTATATTCAAAATGAGTCCCTTGAACATATCATAGTCAATTTCATTTTCTGCAAACATACAGACATACTCAAAGGCATGCTGCTGATCGATGAGACCAGCTTTCAATGCTTCCTTTGCATAGAGGGGATGTTTAAGTCCACGGGCAGAAAAAGACTTGAGGAGACGCTTCTTTACTTCCCCCTGCGCAAAGCTTGCGGCATAGATCTCAAGCTCAGCATCCTTGTCAGGACTTGCTTCTTGATATTGAGCAATCTGCGCAATGAAATATTCAGAAAGACGTTTTGCATTGGCATCAAGATCATCTGGATTCTCAAACTTAAAGAAAACAAGAGGAAATCTTGTATCCGTAGGATATATCCTTCTTGCACCATCAATCTTATTCCTTGCCTTGGAAACAGAATCAGAACCACCAAGCCTGTAGTAGATCTTTACGCGGACAAATTCTGCATCGGAAGAATAGAGCATTGGTTTTGAGTCAAGAAGTTCAAGGGCCTTATGGAGCCTGTTTGTCTCTGAAAGAATGTCTGCAGCCATAAGGCGGGCATTGTCACGGTTATAGTTGACCCAGTTGTTGATTTCAAGTGAACGTTCAAGCACAGGAAGGATCTCTGCCCTGGTATTACCAAGAGCGGAGCTGCAGGCTGCCACAACATACCAAAGATCAGAGATTGAATCATCATAGGCAATCCCAAGCTGAGCCTGGCTCATTGCAGCACCGAAGTTTTTTTCCGCCGCGTAGTTGGTTGCATTGGAAAGGCACCTCAAAGCAGTACGTCTGTTTGCCAAATCAGCGCTGTCCTTGAGAGCGTCACCCGACTTGATAGGTTCCAAGGCGAATGCAAAGAATGAAACACTGAGTAAAAAGATACTAAAAATTTTTTTCATTTTTTTTCCCGTAAACCAAGTCACCCTTCAGTCCAAAACTATCCAGTCATTGAAACCGCACAGGCTGCCCCAGATACATTTTATATTCTGCGACGTTTTTTTCATCTGCTGAACCACAGGAATTCTATCCTGCATTCCAGAAGTCTTCCATCCATCAAGAATTCCAGAAAGGCTCCTCATGGTACCGTCACTGCATTTTACTTCATCACCAGGCTGTCTGCTCCTGAACACAAAAGGAAAATCCATTTGCTCAAGGCAGATACTTTTTTTTCCACAAGAAATCAACAGACTTTTCCCGTCTTTCCTTGCATTAAAAACTGTCTCACCAATAAAAAAATCACCAGGTTCTTCTATTATAGCAAAAAAACCTTCTTCTGTCGCTACTTTGCTTTTCTTTTCCAGAGCAATTTTTCCATTGTCCAGTCTGAATTGAATGCCTGAACAGAATTCTACCTTCCTGGATTCAGCGTAAGCCCTGTCCGACCATCGGCTTATGAAAGACTGAGGAATTCTTGCAGAAGATTTGAGGCTTTTTACAGCAAGCATAAGAATTCTGTCCCTTAGGGCTTTATGCAAAGAATAAAAACCATCCGAATCAAAAGTTACAGCTCCAGCCTTATCCTCATAGGAAATATCAGCAAGGGATTCCCTGGCAAGAAGATCAAGAGCATGATTGTCCCTGCGGCTTTTTTCGGCAAGGCTTTCAACAGCCCTTTTCCACCCATCGAATTTTTCGTTGAGCACGGGAACAAGCAGATTCCTGATTCTGTTCCTCATCATGTCATTTTCAAGATTTGTGGAATCTGTCCTATAGGAAACATTTATGGCAGTAAGGTAGTTTTCTATCTCTGAACGCGTAATATCTAGCAAAGGCCTGATATATTTGTCTCTGGCCATAGGAATTCCGCTCAGATCGCCGCTGCCCTGAAGGAAACGCATGAGGACAGTCTCTTCCTGATCGTTCCTGTTATGGGCAAGGCAAAGATAATCTATATTTTCAGCGGCAATGAATTCACTGAATTTTTCATAACGCAATCTTCTTGCACTGTCTTCAATACCAGTCTTTTCATTCTCTGATTTAAGCCCAACAAGCCCTCTTTCAATTTCATAGCGCACGCAGCAAATCCCCAGGTTGGCACAAAGAGCTTCAACATAGTCGGCATCTCCCGACGTCTCTTCACTAGGACGAATATTATGATTGACGGTCACCGCCTTGAGGACAATGTTTTCAGGAAGTATATTTTTCAACGCACAAAGAAGAGATACGGAATCAGCACCTCCAGAAACGGCAACACCGATAGAAGAGCAGCCTTCAACGCCGCATCCAACCAACGACAGAGCACATTTCAGTCCTTCAAGAACTTTTTTTTCGAAATTTTTATCATCAAATTTTTTCATGGCATAAAAAAAGCTGCCCAGGAACAAAGTTGACCTTGGACAGCCTTCATCTTATTCAGTTAAGATCATTTTTTTGGTGGTGCAATTGAAACAACAACAGAAGCTGGAGCTGTAAGAACTGTTACCTTGTCGCCGAGGTTAAGATCAGCAACTGTGAACTTCTGACCGATTTCAAGCTTGCTTACATCTGCAGAAACTTTTTCTGGCATATCCTGTGGAAGAGCCTTAAGGATTACTTCAGAAACATGCTTAACCATGAATCCACCCTTGAGTACACCAGCAGGTGTTCCAGCAAGATGAATCTTCATCTTTGCCTTGATTGCCTTGTTGCCGCTTACAACATGGAAATCAGCATGGAGAACCTTGTCTGTGATGATGTCATACTCTGTATCCTTGATATATGCTGTATTATCAGCACCATCAATCTTAAGTGTTACGAGAGTTGTCTTTGTGATTGATCTCCAAGCCTTTTCGAATTCGCTTCCTGCGATTTCGAGCATTGTAGCTTCACCCTTTTCATTGTATGCAACAGCAGGGATCTTTCCTTCTGCACGAAGAGCCTTTGCATACTTCTTTCCTGTCTCTTTGCGTGTTGTAGCATTGATTACGAAACGTTCCATCTTAGAACTCCTTAAAAATAATAAAATAAAATCCTAGGCCGGCAGGATTCGAACCAGCGAAATGATGGCACCAAAAGCCATTGTCTTACCACTTGACGACGGCCTAAAAATATTCAAAAAGTTCCAAGACCAAAGAAACTCTTAGTCGTCGGCACTTCCTGTTCCAATTTCAACATGACCAGCGTTGTACTCGTCCAGAATCTTTGTCTGGATGGCATTACGGAAGTCAGGACTGATAGGATGAGCAACATCCTTGTATTCACCGTTAGCAGTTTTGCGGCTTGGCATGGCGATGAAAAGGCCAGATGTTCCTTCGATTATCTTCACATTGTGGACAACGAAACAGTCATCAAATGTGATTGTAACATAAGCCTTGAGCTTACCTTCAGCTTCAACCTTGCGGATACGTACGTCTGTAATCTGCATAAGCTTTTCTCCTTTAAATTGAAGTAAAATAGTCTCGGTATCCTACCGCGAACATTCTACCTTAATTATACAGGACTTTTGGAAATTCGGAAATAAATTTCTTTTAAATTCAAATTTCACGAAAGTACAGTTACATAGTACCGTTCCAGCATTTTTCTTGCCTTAAGAGCGTCACTTACATCACAAAACACACCGAACACGGTGGAGCCTGAACCAGACATGTCTGCAAACAGGGCACCGCAGTCTCTGAGCTTTTCAAGAGCATCCGCCACCTGGGTGAATTCTCTTGCGACAGGAACTGTAAAATCATTCACAAAATTCCAGTCGCCTATTTTTTTTCTGTAGATTGATTCCAGAGATTCTCCTTGAACCAAGCTGCAGTTATTTGAACTGTTTTTTTCATGCTCCCTGTCAACAAGACCGTAAGCGATTTTCGTTGAAACCGACACACCAGGCAAAACAAGAAGTACTGAAAAATCATTTCTGCATTCTATCTGACGAACCTTTTCTCCTCTTCCTTCAACATAAGCCGCATAAGGTTCAAAGCTGGAAAATCTTTTCTTTCCGTCCGCATTCAAAGCATGGGTAAAAAAGAAAACATCGCTACCAACTTTTCCTGCAAGCTCAGATAAAGCAGAAAAGTCAAGCTGAGTGCCAAATAGATTGTCAAGGGATTGAATAAAAGATGAAGCATCACTCGATCCGCCCCCCAATCCACCGCCAGCAGGAATACGCTTCTTTACAGAAACACGAACTCCTCTTTGAATGCCAGTCAGCACGCAGAA
This sequence comes from Treponema sp., assembly GCF_045641405.1. Classification (GTDB taxonomy): domain Bacteria; phylum Spirochaetota; class Spirochaetia; order Treponematales; family Treponemataceae; genus Treponema_D. The sequence goes on along the minus strand of NZ_JAZUGX010000006.1, from coordinate 47,957 downwards.
AGCTTTGTATGATGTGGTAAACGTATTTTCCTCAGGCAACTGAAGTGAATCACATTCCACTATGCAGGTGTTGTCTTCATCCTTTAGGAGGCTTACCGTAATTTCATCGAAAAGCCTTACCGTCTGAAAAACACTCTGTATATCGTGGTAACCGTCCGCCCGTTTAGGAAAAACCTTGAGACCAAGATTTATTTTAGCAGGAGCAGGAACAGTTATACTGTCACACATACGCAAGATAATATATTGAAATAAAGCAATCGGGTCAAGGGCAAAAATGCAAAACCGATGGAGAAGGATGAATTGCGTCCCCATCGGCATAGACATCACCATTAGGATCCAGAGCAGGGAAAAGTTTTGCATTGTAATCCAATCGGGAAAGCGTATAGTCTCCGTCATAAACATATTCCCTAAGATCATGTCGATTGATGCTGTAAACTTTCTATCCGTAAAATAGTTTAATGCAGTTTTACTTTTTTCATTCCAGTAGGTGATTATATATTTTCGTTATCAGAACAACCCACAAAGACTCAATTGACAAAAGGGATATTGTTCTTTAATCTATCTGAGGTAGTTTATCAGCCAGCAATTCAAGAGAGGTTCTTAATGTTCGACGATGAAGATGTAGACATGTTTTCAATGAGCGGTTTCGAAGATGATTTTTCTGACGAAATGGAAGATGACTTTGATGACTTCGAAGACGAAGAAGATTCAGATGAATACGGCGATGACTTTGAGGATGATTTCCTTGAAGACAACGAAGCAGAAGATGACTACATCGATGAAGATGACTACGACGACCGTGAAGCAGAAGACGGAAGATTGGACGGATTTGACTACGATAAGTTCTATGGAATCAAGGACGAAATCGAGGAAGACTCAGATCCTGCAGATATGGACGACGACATGTAATCATACTGTCGAAATGACAGATGCAATCAAATAAAAAACAAGAAAGACTGCCTGGTTTTCAGACAGTCTTTTTTTATTACCTCAGAAGCTGAAACAAACTCTGGAGCCAAGGCACAAAAAGCCTGTATCCATCAAGCTGTCAATGCTTACCCTTTGATTTTTTCACCTGCATGCCAAAGCTTTTCAAGCTCATAGAAACCACGAGCTTCCTCGCTCATAAGGTGAACGACGATAGGTCCAAGGTCAATAAGATTCCATTCATTTCCCTGTGGAGCCTTGTTGTGGGTCTGATGGATTTCAAGGTCTGTTTCCTTTACATAATCCTTGACAGTCTTGTAAAGTCCCTGCCAGTGTGGACCGCTGGAAATAGTCACGATGACAAAGAAGTCAGTCCAGCTGTTAAGCTTTGAAACATCAAGGACCATTACATCCTGTCCCTTTCCATCTTCCATTAGTGCGGCAATTTCAAGTGCCATGTCTTTGATTGTCTTTTCCATATTTTTTTCCTTATGTGATTCCCTGCATTATATTTCAATGGACTTAGCGAACGATACGTCCATCAAAGTCCTTTCCAATGATAAGAGTAAAGTCGGCCTGAGCAGAACCGCTTGACCCTGATTCGGACTCATCGGCATCGATGATATTCGTGCATCGGATGAATTTACCGAGAGCCTTTGCAGCCTCACTGTTACCGATGTGGTTTACAATGATCGTCTTGTCGGTGGCAGGGGCATTTGAAGTTTCAAGCACCTCATACCCCGCACTCTGCATAAGGAACGAAGTGTTCCTTGCAAGTCCCTGAGTCGATGTACCGTTCTTGATGGAAAGAACATAGGCTCTGTTCTGGTTGCCGTAATCACCTGTAACAAGGGAACTGATGGACTGATCCATGACATCCTTGATCAGCTGTCCATCATAAAGTGGAAACAAAAGAGTCTGTCCGCTTTCTACGGTACGCGCTGAACCAGTTATCGTCTGGGTAACGATTCTTTCCGTATCAATATCAGAAACCTGCATCATCAGACGGTAGAAATTCTGATAGTCGATATTGGTGACGAAGTGCTTTGCAAACACAGGGAAAATTCTTGCGTTATAGACAGATTTCTTGTTGTCTCGAAGAGCCGCAAGCAGAGCCGTAAAGACAGCCTGTCTTCTGTCATCAACATCATCCTGAGATTCAGATGAAAGTCTGTAGGTTTCAAATATCTTTATTTTATCACCATCAAGAGAAACGGCACCGCTAGGCAAAAGCCATTTCTCTCCGTTGGGTCCATTCTCATCAACTGGCATCGGAACAAAAACATTGAGTCCACCAAGATAATCAGCAAAGAATTCAAGGTCACTCATTGTATATTCGACACTGAAAGGAATTTTCTTTCCGACAAGCTTTTCTATTTCTCCCTTGTAGGATTCCATTCCAAGTTCCTTGTATACTGCATCGATCCTATCTACACGATTGATGCTCTTGTAGATGGCACCTGTATTTCCAAGGATATTGAAGGAAACAGCCTGATCTGAACCTGGACAGTAAAGCAGAATATCGGTTGCAAGGACATTCTTCTCATCATCAGTGTGGACAAAAAGAATCTTTACGACAGGATCATTTTTCATGGTTTCCTGAATAGGATCGACCCTCAGGGACATGGCAATCACAAGTGACACGGCAACAATGATGGCAAGAATTACAAGGAGGAAAATTGCACTCTTTTTATCGCGCGACATGTTCATGATATCTGACTCCTAAGGTTTTCCTGAAAGTCTATGCTTGAAGGTGCTATCTTCTTGCCTTTTGACTTTAGGTACTCCATATTCTCCTCTACCACATTGAGAGTTAATTCATTGAGCGACATGGCAAAAAGTCTTGCCCTATATTCATCGGTAGACTGCTCTCTGCCAGGTTCGATCTTGTCGGCGGAGTAAATGACTTTTGCCAAATCGCAGATTCCGATTCCACCAAGGGTATGTACGGCAACAGACTGAATGATATCCCCGTCCTCAACACCAAATCTGTCTTTTAGAAGAACTGCAGCGGCTCTTCCATGAAGGAGCGAAGGTTTTAGATTCTCCACATCTGAAATGCCCCCCCCATCCTGAATTGCAAGAGCTTTCATTTCCTCCTCGGAAATATTCTTGCAGATGTCATGGGCGATTCCAGCAAGGTATCCTTTTTTTTTATCAAGCCCATAAAGTCCGCACATATATTCAGCAGTCTCAGCAACGCGAAGGCTGTGCTCATAACGCTTAGGCTTTTCCGCTTCCTTTGCATACAGACGGATTTTTTCTATAAGTTCATCAATGCTTTCCATAATTTACGCTGCTTCCTATGGCTCTTACCATCAATAATATACTTTAAAACTATCTGTGGAACAAGGCATTGAACCATCAACGAAAAATCAGCCTTCACTGCCAGGGAACTGAACTTCCATGGAATCGTCTACTGAACGGCCAGCCATGAAATCACTCTTGGCAGGTTTTCCTTCAACAACCTTCTTTTCCGCATCCTTTTCAGCATTCATTTTCTCCACGAGGGAAACGATGGCAAGACGAGCTTCATTCATATTCTTGCGTGCCATTACTGAAACAGGAATTACCTTTACCTCAGGTTCACGCTCCGCAAGTTTTGCAACGACTTCTTCAGCACGTTTATCAGCGCCTTCAACATCGATCTTGTTGCAAAGGACGATGCGAGGTTTCTTTGTAAGATCACCGCCAAAACCTTCCAACTCCTTAAGAAGAAGGTCATAGGCTTCAAGATAATTGTCGTCGCTGCAGTCAATCATGAAAAGAAGACAGGCAGTACGGGAAATATGCTTGAGGAACCTGATACCAAGACCCGCACCTTCGGATGCACCTTCGATAATTCCAGGAATATCCGCAATAATCAGATCTGTATCCGTATCAACATGGAGGACTCCAAGGTTTGGAATCTTTGTTGTAAACGGGTATGGAGCAATTTTTGGTCTTGCATTTGTAAAAAGATCAAGAAGGCTTGATTTTCCAGCATTAGGGAATCCTACGAGACCAACATCTGCCATTACGGAAAGTTCTACGCGAAGCTCACGAACTTCTCCAGGTTCCCCCTTGTTTGCTCGGCGAGGTGCCTGGTTTGTACTTGACTTGAAGTGAATGTTACCCCAGCCTCCGTTTCCGCCTTTCAAGAAAGTAAACTGCTGTTCTTCACTGTCCGTTGGAAAATCTATGATAATTTCGCCAGTTTCCTTGTCACGGATAGTAGTTCCAGGAGGTACAGGAATGACCTTGTCCTCTCCGTCCTTTCCGTATTTTCCCCAGCTGTGACCGTCACTGCCATTCTGTGCCTTGAGGACAGGATGAAACCTTAAATGAGCAAGAGTCCTCAAATTTTTCTTTACGCAGAAAATAACATCTCCACCACGACCGCCATCTCCACCATTTGGACCGCCGTTTGGAATATACTTTTCGCGGCGGAATGATGCACATCCATTTCCGCCCTTTCCAGACTGAACTCTGATGGTTGCTTCGTCTGCAAACTGAATCATAAAAAAAACCTTCCCGAAGGGTATGAAACATACCCTATAAAAAAAAGACCCGGCAAGAGATAAGTCAAGCCGGGCATCAGTTGTTCTGTTATCAGAAACTTAGTTAGCAGCTGTTGTTGGTTCAACAGAAACGAACTTGCGGTTCATTCTTTCGCCGAACTTTACAACACCGTCAACTGTAGCAAACAATGTATCATCGCCACCGCGCATAACATTGTCACCCGGGTGAACACGTGTACCGCGCTGTCTAACGATGATAGAACCAGCTGTTACAGTTTCACCACTGAATCTTTTAACGCCCAAGTGTTTAGGGTTTGAATCGCGGCCGTTCTTAGCACCGCTTCCACCTTTAGTACGTCCCATTTTAATCCTCCGCCGTTATTAAAAACGGACTAGTATTCAGTTTTTTCCCGCAGGAGCACATGCTCAGGATATTGTTCGGATATGGACCTAAGCCCACACCTTAGAACATCAGCCATGCACCTTAAACGCTCCGTGTTACCAGAGCCTTTTTCTTCCACACTGAATGCGAGATTTCCGCGGGAAGATTTGTCAGTTTCGAGCACAACCCCGTCGGTCTCCATGAGCAGCTCCAGAATCGTGTTGAACAGAATGGATTCTGCCGCACACACTATGTCACCACCCTTGTGACTGAAATCAGCATGACCATTCGCCAAGCAGCGCCTGATACAGCCTTCTCCGTCACAGACCAATTCAACGGTTGTCATACGATTGCCTAGGCAATTATGCTAAAACCACATCCTTAACAGTAACCTTAGTATACTGCTCGCGGTGACCATGGAAGCGGTGATAATCTTTCTTTGACTTGTACTTGAAAACAAGCACCTTGTCATCCTTAAATGATTCGCCAACTTCTACAACAACTTTTGCACCCTTAACATAAGGTGTACCAACAGAAACATTGGCACCATCGCTTGTCATAAGCACAGTGTCAATTGTAACAGTATCTCCTGCCTTAGCATCGAGATGTGCTACATCAAGGACAGCGTCCTTTTCTGCCTTGTACTGATTGCCTTTAAATTCAACAATTGCGTACATTTTCTTACCTCTAAATAAATTTTGACCCCGAGGAGTAGCGGTCCCCGAAGGTTTCCTATAGCATACGACTTTAACAAATTTAACGGCAACAGGTCAAGTCAAAAATAGTGAAATTCTGTATAGTTGTTGAAATATTTTCCATCTTGGATCTTCCTTCCCTAAAAATTCTTTTTCATAAACCACTTGACACTTAAAATGAAATACATTATAAACGGTGACCTTTTTTCATACATATTGACATAAATTCTTATATTTATATAATAGTATATTATGAGCATTCAGTCGGACAAGGCCCTTGAAGAGGCTCTTAAACTCATCGAATCCTGCACATTCAGACAACCTCTTGAGCTGCTGAAGGACATACTTCCTGGTGAGTTGGGAGACAAAAGGCTTGTGTTCGCCATAAAATGCTGCGATTTCTGGGCAAAAACAGACGATTCCCTTTCAGAGACCTCCTGTTTTGAACAGGGTGAATGGCTCCTGAACCAGTGGAAGAAATTTCAGATGATACTTGAATTTGCAGAACCTGACTGCGACAAGATCATATATTCCTTCAAGAAAGGAATTTTTTCCAAGGCCCTTGAGGTCTACAGCAAGGCCAATGACGAGAAGGACCCTAAATTCAAGTCCGAAATACTCAGAAAGACGGGACTTTGCTACAAGAAGCTGGGTTCCTATGAAATGGGACTGAGATTCCTTACAGAAGCCAATGCAATGGTTCCAGGACAGGCCCAGCTTATCGCAGAGATGGCAGACTGCTATGCGTTCTATGGTGAAACAAAGAATGCAAAGATGCTTTTCAAGGAAGCATTCTATATGGATGCCCGCAAGATAGACCTTACTTTCCTTGATTCCCCACTCATAAGGGTTCTCATAGAAAAGGTTGAAGACGCGGGGCACACGGGACAGGCTCTTTTAGAGTGGATTCCTGTATACGGTGTGATATTGGGCATCTTCAATGTAAAGAGACAGCTCAAGTCGCAGGAAGTCTTGCGCCTCAAGCAGGAGATTTATTCCAAGGAAGGCGAGATGAAGGATTCATCCAGCAACAAGGATTTCCTTAAGCCTCACCTCATAAACCTCTACTTCTGGCTGATAGACTATTATGTCCTGGAAAAGGACAGCGTCTCAAACATAAAGGAGATTCTTCTAAAGCTGAAGCTTCTTGATCCTGAGATCCACAAGCTTTATGTGAAATAGATAGGTTCCACGAACCATTATTTGGAAACAAATGGGGAGACCCAAAAATATATTAGGAGCAAAGACTATGTCTGAAACACTTGAGAATTCAGTCCGCGAGATGCTTAAGGCTGAAACTTGGACACGCGCAGGTATCGCTAACTTTACTACCACAAACCTTGCTGAACTTTTCAGCATCCTTGAACAGGCACACGCAGACAACAGCGAAAACGCCATCAAAGAAATCTGCGACGAGCAGCTCATCCATTCTAAAGACAGTATCATTGCTCTTTTCTTCTCGGGAATGATCGCACTCCGCACTGGATCAGTGGACACAACTTCCCTTTCTTCTCTTTTTGAAATCTTTGAAAACAACCACAAGGAAAATTTGATAGAAGAAGTATGCAACACAATCCTCGACAAGGACCCAAACAACAAGCTTGCCCTCAGAAAGGTCGCAGAACTCAACAAGAACGACAACCACAAGGTTTGCGAAATCTACGAAAAGCTCATCAAGCTTGACTTTGAGGACCCAGAGATTCCAAGGTTCCTTGCAGAATACTATGCGGCACAGCAGAACCCAGAAGCATCCAACAACTATTACAAGAAGGCACTCCTCCGCTACGTTGCAGCAAAGAACCTCCCTATGGCCAAGTCAGTATGGTCGATCCTTGTAAAGAACAAGCCGGAAGACATCGATTTCTTCCTCCATATACAGCGTAAGATCGCAAAGACAATCAGCAAGGAAAAGTCAGTTGCTCTCCTTGGGGAACTCTGCACACACTACAGGGAAATTTCCAACTGGGACACAGCAATCATGCTCCTCAAGATCATCCTTGAAATCGCAGGCAAGGAAGATGCCGCAACAGCACGCCGTGAGCTTACAGAATGCTACCGCAAGAAGTATGCAGACAATTCTCATGTTGAAGAATACATCCGCTCATCAAACCTTTCACTCACTGTACGCAATGTATTCGAAGCCATCAACGACTTTGAAAAGCACATCGCCTTTGCCGCAGGCCACTGGGTATACCACAGGACATGGGGTACTGGAAAGATCCTGAAGCAGCAGGGGGATGAACTTGTAATCACATTCGGAAAAAAGACAGGCACAAAGTCAATGAAGCTCAAGATGGCGGTAGAATGCCTCCAGCCATTGGCAGAAGACCATATCTGGGTCTATAAGAAGACCATCAAGAAGGCTGACCTTGCAGAAAAGATCAAGAACGATCCTGAATGGGCACTCAAGACAATCATCAGAAGTTTCAACAACAGCTGTGACGAAAAGCGCATCAAGGCAGAAATCGTACCTGCGATCCTTGAGCCGACAAAGTGGACAAGCTGGCATGCAAAGGCACAGAAGGAGCTTGCAAAGCCTATCTTTGGCGTAAATCCAAACAACATCAACGAATACACAGTTCGTGACAAGGAAATGACAAAGCAGGAACGCCTTGCAAATGAATTCAAGGCAGAAAAAGACTTCTTCAAGAGAATCGACATCATGGTACGCTATCTTGAAGAAAACGACGATCCAACAGACGAACAGTTCACAGAAATGTACACATACTTTGCAGGCTATATAAAGTCTGCGACAACTGTAAACGAACAGACTGTAGCATCATACCTTGTCGTAGAAGAAATCAAGAGAAGAATCTCTGCGTTCGAAAATCCTGCAACATTCACATTCGCACAGCTTTACGGAGACATCGAAAAGCCTGCAGAGATGTATACAAGGCTCAAGGATACAAAGAACACACACCTTAAGCAGGCATTCCTCAACGAAATCAAGATGCTCGTTAAGTGGGACGATGAATACATCCGTCTCTTCCCTAGCGTACTCGACAAAAAGCTTCTTGTGGAAATCGTACAGGCAGACAGACAGAACAAGGTAGTTCGCCTCGTTCAGGACTGCTTCAATGATTACCGCACCAACAGAAACGCTGTTACATACTTCATAGACGAATGTCTCAATGAAGAATGGTTCAAGGCCGCAGAAATTCCAGAGGAAAAGCAGCTTGTTACCCTCGTCAACATCATCTCGACCTGTTACAAGGAAATCGACAACCATGTAAACACAACAGAGAACAAGAAGACGATCAAGGCAGCTTCTACCCTCCTCTTTGCAAGAAAGTGCGGAGACGACACAAAGAACGTAATGCTCAACTACATGCTTGCAGGTTCAACAGAAACAATGAGCCGCATGTACACCATCGTCAACGACGTTGCAAACCTCGATCCTTCTTACAAGGCTCAGCTTAGAAACGGAATATTGAGCAAGGTACCTGACTTCAAGTTCCAGGAAGCAGAAACAAAGCAGGAAACTTCAAGCGCACTCATCGTTACAGCAGCAAAGCTCGAAGAAAAGAAGGCTCTTGCAGAAGACATCGAAAAGGTTCAGCTTCCTAAGATCGCAGGGGAAGTTGCAGAAGCAAAGGAAAAGGGAGACCTTAAGGAAAACGCTGAATACATCGAAGCAAGAAAGGCTCAGGCCCTCCTTAACCAGCAGCTTACAAAGCTCAAGGAAGAACTTGCCCGCGCAACAGTATTCGATCCATCGACAGCAACAAACTCTTATGTTTCTTTCGGCACGACAGTTACACTTCAGGACAACATCGAAAACAAGGAAATCACATACACAATCCTTGGTCCATGGGAGTCAAACTTCGAGGAAGGAATCATCTCTTACCTTTCTCCACTTGGCAACGAGCTTCTCAACATGAAGGCTGGAGAAAACAAGAAGTTTACAATCAATGACAAGCAGCTTGATATGACAGTAAAAGCAATCGTCATAGCAAAGTAAACCTATGAACTGAAACAATCGATGCCATTCTGACTGCAAACGCTTTTGGAATGGCATTTTTTTTGACATTGACAGAGGGGACAATGGCTTTAACAATAGAGAAATACAGGCAGGTGACCAAAAACGTCGGAGTGCTCTGTGACCACACAAACATAGGCATAATCAACACACCTCAAGGCCTATACCTTATGGATCCAGGAGGAACCGTTGAAACTGGAAAGGCTCTTTTAGACATACTCGCAAAGCTTTTTCCAGGGAAAGAGGTTGAAGGAATTTTCCTGACCCATGCCCACACGGACCACACAGGAGGAATTCCACCTGTTCTTGAAACCTTCAGTTCAACCCTATATGCAGGTAGAACGACCTCCTGCTTTCTCCAGGTTCCAGACGCCATCGGATACATATATTCAGGATCTAAACCAGGAAAGGAAATGTCCGCAAAGGAATTCCTTATGGAAGCCCCTGTAAAAACGGACATCATCCTTGCAGACAATCAGGAAATAGACATCGGTGGCTTCATAATCAAAACCATGGATCTTCCAGGGCACTGTCCAGGCATGACGGGCTTCATAGTGCATGACAAGGAAGAGAATAAAAAAATCTTTTTCCTTGGGGATGCTTTCTTTGGCATGAAGATGCTTTCCAAAATATGGATTCCATTCATTCTCTCTCCCAAAGAATTCAGGAATTCCATTGAAAAAATCGAAAGAACTTCCGCAGACTACTATATACCAGGACACGGTGAAATCTGTACAATGGAAACGGCAGGCTGTGTCGCAGAATACAACATAATGATCACATATGAGCTTGAGGACTTGATTCTTAAGCTCATAGAAAAAGGAAACATGGGAAACGACGCCTTGATCGAAGCAATCGCAAACTATTCAGGAATGAAGCTTAAAAGCGTCAACTACTATCTCATCCTATGCACCGTCAGATCCTACCTCTCAAGTCTTGAAGAAGACGGAAAGATTGAAAACTATATGGAAAACAATAAACTTTTATGGAGAATAAAGAAATGAAAAAAAATGAAATCGCAGCTTATATCGACCAGACATTGCTTGCACCTACGGCAACAGAGGAAGAACTTGTTGCATTTGTAAGCAAGGCAAAGGACTTTGGATTTGCAAGCGTTTGCATCAATCCTGTATACATCAAGAAAGCAAAGGAGCTTCTTGCAGGAAGCACAACAAAAGTTTGCACTGTAATCGACTTTCCTCTTGGAGCTGGTGGACTTGAAACAAAGCAGACACAGGCAGACATTGCAATTGATGACGGTGCTGATGAACTTGACTTTGTAATCAGCCTTGGACTCGTTAAGGCACATAAATGGACAGAGCTTAAGGCTGAGCTTGCTTTCATAGCAAAGAGCGTAAAGGAAGCCGCAATGTTCCGCGAAACACCGGGTACAGTCCTTACAAAACTCATTCTTGAAACCTGCTGCCTTACGGACGAAGAAATCGTGGAAAGCTGCAAGTGCGCAAAGGAAGCAGGCTTTGACTTCGTAAAGACTTCTACTGGCTTCTACAGCACAAAGCCAAACGGAGCAACAGTACACGCCGTTGAACTCATGCGCAAGACCGTCGGTCCTGAAATGGGCGTAAAGGCTTCAGGCGGAATCCACAGCTACGAAGAAGCCATAGCAATGATCAACGCAGGTGCCACAAGAATCGGAGCCAGCGCTGGAATCGAAATCGTAAGCCAGGCTGAATAAGGTTCATAGACATTCAAAACGATGCCCCTTCTCCGTTTTTCAGTGAAGGGGCTTTTTTATTGTCGTCGAGGACATGTCATCCACCAGACTTGGAACTTCAACCTTCCATGCTGTTGACCTGATCGATTATCCTGATCGTTGAATGGATGAGGCTTTCTACTTCCGCAAACTTTTTATGTACTGCAAGCCGATAGAATGCCTGAGTTCCCTGTTTTTCACAGGTTACAACACCAGAATCCTTAAGGATCTTAAGATGGTGAGAGATTGCAGGACGGGACAGCTTAGAGCCAGCCGCCAAAGTCATTACATTTATGCCGTTTTCTCCCGCATCAAGAATATCAAGAATAAGCTTCTGCCTGATTTCATCACCCAAGGCAATGAACAGCGGACCACATTTTCCAAACATATCATGGAGCAAAGCACGGTCTTCTTCTGTGATTTTCATAAATTCTCCAGTTATCCCCTCTGATTTTGAATATAAATGGGAAAGAAAGGGCTGTCAACAAATATTGGTTCAAAAGATTAAACTTTTTTACTAATTTTTTGTTATAATTACTTGAAATTATTTTTTTTTGCGTTATATTAATATCAAATGGTTTAAGTTTTTGAACATATAAACCAATCAACAAAAAAACAAATGAAGTTTTATACATCGTGGAGGATGGGATTATGAAAAGACTTACAGCAGTTGCAGCAGTAATGGCAATGGGAATTGCAGCAGTTTTCGCAGATGCAAAGGGAACAGAGATCATGACAAAGGTTCATGATGTGAAGAAACCTGAATATACTGTAGCAAAGGCAGAGATGAACCTTGTTTCAAAGAACGGTTCAGTTGACGAACACCGCGTATTCTGGGAGTTTGGATCAAACCAGCAGAAGGCAGATAATGGTAAAGACATTACAAAGCTTGTAATGAACTTCATTGAACCAGCATCTTATGCAGGAACTCGCTTCCTTCAGATTGAAAACGGTCCAGAAGACGGAAAGTTTGTCCGCCTTGCAACTGACCCTTCACCACGCCGCGTTAACTCAAGCGAAGATTCAAAGTCATTCCTTGGAACAGACGCTACATACGGAGACCTTAAGACCCGTGAAGTTTCTGACGACAACCATCAGTATCTCAGAGATGAGACAAAGAACGGATTCAACTGCCAGGTAGTAGAGTGTACACCAATTGCTTCAAGCCAGTACTCAAAGAGAATCCTCTGGATTGACACAGAAACAATGTACCCTGTATACACAGAACTTTACGACAAGAAAGGAAAGCTTGAAAAGGTTCTTACAGTAAAGACAATCAAGAATGTAGACGGATACAACATTCCAACAGAAAACGAATACAAGAACGTTGCAACAGGACACACAACAACCCTTAAGGTTAATGCAATTGTAGTTGACAACAAGGGTCTTGCCCTCATGCAGAAAATGAACATCAACCCTAAGACTGTATTCACACAGAACTTCTTGAAGACTGGAAAATAAAAATATTAACCGACTCTAAAAAAACATCACACTGACGGACTGTCTTGCTTACGGGCAGTCCGATTTTTTGAGGATACAAAATGAAGATTACAAAATATACTGCAATTGCAGCCCTTTCTGCCCTAACCTGTCTTGGAGCCTTTGCCCAGGACTTTGATGACTTTGGTGATTTCGGTGACATTGGTGGCGGAACATCTTCTGGAGTTTCAATTCCAGTTTCCATCAGCGGAGAAGCAGGAATTGAAGCACGCGGTTACCTTGATACAGATTCAACGAAAGAAGGAATCAATAGGGAAAACGGCATCAAGGACATCAACACGACAAACAAACCTAATGCAAAGCTTAACTTCAAGTATTCTGGTGCAACAGTAGAAGCAGAAGTAAACCTTAAGTTTGACAGAAACACCATCGAAAACCATAAGGCAGATATTCTTGACGAAGCAATCATCCGTGGAATATTCATGGACAGCGCCCTTACAGTTGAAGCTGGAAAGATGCGCACCATCTGGGGAAAGGGAGACCGCCTTCATGTAATCGACAACTTCAACGCAGACGATTATTCAGACTTTATCGTTCCATTATATAAGGACAGAAGAATTGCAGTTCCAATGCTAAAGACAAGCTACGCCTTTCCTAGAAACAACATGGTTCTTGAGGCAATCTGGACACCAGGAATGGAAGCAGACCGTTTTGCAACGGACGGAAGATGGACACCTGCAAAGGTTGCAAATCTCAAGGGAATTGTTGAAGGTGTTTATGGGGCAAAATACGCAGCTGCAGGATTAGAAGCAAAAACAGAAACCGATCCTACAAAAGCTGCTCAACTATACGCATCTCAGATGTCAATCCTTTCAGAAGCAAGCAAAGTGTCTTCAAATCCTTCATCCCTCTACCCTGACACAAACAGCCTCAAATACAACCAGGCAGGTCTCCGCCTTACAGGAACGGTGGGAAATTTTGATCTTGGCGCAAGCTACTACTACGGTCACTACAAGCAGGTTTCTGTAAATTCAGAAAAGACAATTCTTGGTCAGAAGACTGGTAAACCAGTACTTCCAGAACTGGACTTTGACCGCAAGCAGACCTTCGGTCTTGAGGCCGCAACGATTTTCTGGAAGCTCAACCTTCGCGGAGAACTCTGTTACAACCTTACAGCGGATACAGACGGAACAAACCCTTGGGTACACAACAACAGCATCCAGTGGCTTGGTGGATTTGACATTGACCTTCCAATCAGCAACATAAACGTAAACATCCAGGAAACAGGTACATACATTCTTAATAAAGACAAGGTTAAGAACGGAGACGGAATCAAGGAAGTACTCGGAGCACCTTATGCTTCAGCCCTCAGTTATGACGTTGACTACGATGCAAAGGACAGGTACACGACAAACCACCTTGTAATCAACATTACAGACAGCTGGAAGAACGGAAAGATTGAACCTGAAGTTACTGCCCTCTGGAGCATAGAAAGAGGCGACCTTGCCGTAATGCCAAAGGTAAATTTCAAGCCAAACCAGGACATTACATTTACAGTAAGCGGCCTTTTGATGTACGCAAAGGATGAAAACAGCGAATTTGCAGAATGGTCAGGCAAAGGTGACGGAAACTTCAACAACAGCTACATTGGTGTTGGCGTAAAGTGCAAATTCTAATAGTTCAGAAACAAAAAATATAGAAGGAAAAGAAAATGAATCTTCTTAAGAAATTTTTCAAGCATCCATGGGCTATCATAATTACTTGCGTAGCTCTTACTGGATTTTTCGGGTTCTTCATCACAAGACTCCAGATGGACAACTCCCTTAGACAGTTCTTTCCTCAGAAGGATGAATCCTACGACCGCATGAACGCAACTGAAGAAACTTTCGGTTCAATGCTGAGTATCGGCGTAGTAATCGATGCAAAGGACGGAACAATCCTTACACCTGAATACCTTGATGTAATCAGAAAGATCTCGGAACAGGTTAAGCTCATCGACAACATTGAAGACGTAAAGTCAGTTACAAACATCGACTATGTATGCAATCAGGACGGATCGATTTCAGCAACAAACATCATTCCGGAAGAAGACTTCAATACGCCTGACGGACTTCTTACACAGGAATCAATCAAGAACCTTAAGCTCAGGGTTCAGTCTTGGGAAGACATGTACAACCGCGTAATCCTCAACGACGACTTTACCGGTTCTCAGATGCAGATTACAGTCAAGCCAAACGGCGAAACAAAGATGCAGCTTACTGAAGCACAGAACCTTCTTCACGAAGCAAAGTTAAGCGGAGACAAGGAAAAAATTGCAGAAGCAAAGGCAAATCTGAAGACTGTAAAACTTGCAATCAACACAAGAATTACAGAAGCAAAGGTAGCCCTTAAGGCTGCTAAAAAAACTCACGATGCAGAAGCAATTGAAAAGGCAGAAGAAGAATACTACAACGCAAACAGTGCCAAAAACGATTCTGCACGTCAGCAGTTTGTATTGAAGCAAGTTACAAAAATCGTTGAAAAGGAAACTGCAGGCAAAAAGCTTCTTGTAAAAATTGTAGGTGAACCTGTTCAGTCAAAGAACTCAAAGGAATACATGATGAGCGACCTTGTTGGCCTCATTCCTCTCGTTGCAGTTGTCGTAATCATTTCCCTCTATTTGAGTTTCCACACTTTGGAAGGAACTATCCTTCCATTGGTTACAGTTCTCATGTCAGCTTCAATTTCCGTAGGTCTCATGGGACTTTTAGGATATACATTCACACTCGTTTCAAGCGTCATTCCGGTTGCACTGATTGCAGTCGGATCGGCATACGGAATTCATGTCCTTACCCACTACTATGTAGAAGTGGAAAAACTTACAGGTGAAATTACAAAGGCGATGCATGAAGAAGCACTTCTCCGCGGACTTAAGGAAGTATGGACTGCAGTTCTTCTTGCAGGAATTACGACTGTAGTCGGTTTCATTTCTTTGATCACAAGCCCTCTCCAGCCTCTACATTCTTTCTCAATCTTTACAGCCATAGGTGTTGGAATTTCCCTCATTCTTTCAGTAACATTCATACCAGCAATTCTTCTTCTTAAGGATCCAAAAACAATTTCAAAAAAGCGCGACCTTAAGATCATTAAGCGGGCAACAAAGAAAGTTAAGGCAAAACTTGAACGCCTTTCAAACCTCCGTGGAAACAAGTCTGAAGATGAAGCAAACGGAGACACACTCTATTCTATCTTTAAATTTTTCTGTGGCTCACACACAAGACTTACCCTTACATCACTGTTGATTATCATCCTTTCTTTTGCAGGATTAAAACTACTTAAGGTTGATACAGCACTCATAAATTACTTTCCTAAAGATTCCGAATTCAGAAAGGACATCGATTATGTAGACAATTCTTTTGCTGGAACAAACAGCGTATTCTTCCTTGTTGAAGGTCCAGAAAAAGGAGATATTTCAAATCCAGACATTCTCAAAGCTGTAGACGGAATGGAAGAATACCTTGAAAAGAAATTCCCTGAAATCGGAAAAATTGTTTCTCTCACTTCGTTCGTCAAGAGAATCAATCAGGTATTCAATGACCCAGCAACCTATGTTCCTGAAACACCTGCAGAAAATGCAGAAACTTCGGCAGAATCATTCGACATGGACTTTGGCGATGTAGATTTGGGTGACATGGACTTTGGTGATTTCGGAGATTTCGGTGAAACAACTTCGACAGATGAATTCATTGATACATCAATTCCACATCCAAATGAAAAGTACACACAGATGCTCAATGGTACATACACAGCAAACGATGTTCTCGATGCTTTCAACAGGGCATACTCGGAAGCCGGCGGAAAAAATGCAAGCGTTGATGCAATCATCGACATTCTCCTTAAGGACCTTAACTTTGCAGGAAAAGCATATTATGAAATTCCATACGATGCAGAAAAATACCGCGTAAAGACTCACGAAGACCTTAAGAAGGTAATCAACGGACTCATCATCCTTTTGAGTGGTTCCCTCGACGAATTTGCCGACGGCAATACAAGTTCAAAGTCAATGCGCATTACCTGTCAGCTCAGAAACCACAACACAACAAACACAGGTTACATCATCAAGGCTGCCGAAGCCTATGCCAAGGAAAACTTCCCAGAAGGCTACACACTCAAGGCAACTGGTCCTGGTGAAATGGAATACACAATGACTGACATGATTGTTTCAAGCCAGCTTACAAGCTTGCTGATTTCTCTTCTTTCAGTTTTCATCATCATATCCATTTCATTCAAGTCTGGATGGGCTGGCGTTGTTGGTGCAATTCCACTTGCATTTACAATCCTTCTCAACTACATGATGATGGGATTCACAGGAATCAACCTAGACCTCATTACTAGCATCATCGCTTCCGTTGCAGTTGGTGTCGGCATTGACTATACAATCCACTTCCTTTCGACATACAAGGAAGAAAGAAGCAAGTCTGATGATATCGTCGCAGTAACAAAGGAAACCTTCAAGAAAAGCGGTCACGGTATCGTTACAAACGCCCTTGCAGTAGGTCTTGGATTCGTTGTCCTTTGTCTTTCAAAATTCGTCATCCTCCGCTACCTTGGTGTTCTTGTTGCAATCGTTATGTTTACATCAAGCTTCCTTGCAATGACAATCATTCCTGGTATCCTGAACCTTTCAGATCCTAAGTTCATCAAACCAGAAGAAAAAGACGAATAAAAACCAATACAAAAGGGCTTCCGATTACTCGGAAGCCCTTTCCTATTTTAAATCAAGCAGTTAAAAAACATTATCAATTACTTCCATGACATGGCTTACAGGAATGAACTTTATTCCCTTCTTTACATGCTCAGGAATATCCTCAAGATCCCTTTCATTGGCTTTTGGAATCAGGATTGTCTTGATCTTGTTGCGTTTTGCAGCAACGGTTTTTTCACGAAGCCCACCGATAGGAAGAACCTGACCTGTAAGGCTAAGTTCTCCGGTCATGGCAACGTTTGCCTTTATTTTCTTACCGGTAAGTAAAGACATGAAGGTTGTTGCCATTGTGATTCCGGCACTTGGTCCATCCTTTGGAGTTGCACCTTCAGGAATGTGAAGATGAATCGTATATTCATCAAACCATTTGCTGTCCTTGATTCCATTGGAAATGGCATGCTGCTTTACCCAGTTCATGGCAATCTGGGCACTTTCCTTCATTACATCGCCCATCTGACCTGTAAGCTGGAGTCCCCCCTTGTCAGTCTTAAAGGCGATGCTCTCAAGAAGGAGAGTATCGCCTCCCATGCTGGTCCATGCAAGACCGATTGCGGTACCTGGCACATCTGCAACCTTTATCTGGCTTTCATCAAAAACAGCCTTTCCAAGATATTTCCTTACTTCAGGAACATCCACAGAAAAATTCTTCTTTGAAATATTTGAGGAAATCTTATCAGCGCCAGATTTTCCTTTGCTTTCAAGAGCCTGTACCTGTTCCGTAACGATCTTACGGTTGATCTTATCTACACACTTTTCATAGTTTCGCATACCCGCCTCACGGGCATATTCTGTAGCTATGAGTGCAAGCGCCTGTTTGGTGAATTTGACCTGATTCTTTTTTAGTCCGTTCTTGACAAGATTCTTTGGGACAATGTACTTCTTGGCAATCTCAATCTTTTCCTGATCGATGTATCCAGAAAGCTCAATGATTTCCGCACGGTCGAGCAAAGGTCCTGGAATCGTATCAAGGGTATTTGCCGTAAGAATGAAGAAAACATTGCTGAGATCAAATGGCACATCAAGGTATGTATCGCGGAATGTCGCATTCTGCTCTGGGTCAAGGACCTCAAGCAAAGCGGCACTTGGATCACCTTGCGCGCTTGCATTCATCTTGTCCACTTCATCGATCATGAAAACAGGCGACTTTGACTTGGTTATCTTCAAGCCCTGTATGATCTGTCCAGGCATGGAACCGATGTAGGTTCTTCTATATCCCTTGATCTTACCTTCATCATGTTCTCCGCCGACACTAAAGCGATAGAATTTTTTGTTCATGGCATTGGCAATGGAGCGACCTACGGAAGTCTTGCCGACACCTGGTGGTCCAACAAGTATAAGGACACTTCCCTTTCCGTCGTGCTTAAGAAGACGAACAGAAAGATATTCAACAATACGCTTTTTAACGTCATCAAGGCCATAGTGGTCTTCATCAAGGATCTTTCTAGCACCGTCAAGACTATAGTCCTCTACGGAAACATCGTTCCAAGGCAACGAAGTAAGGATGTCAAGATAGTTGCGGCTGATGTTGTACTCACTGTCATGAGGATCAAGCATCTGGAATTTTGAAAGCTCCCCGTAGGCAGTTTCCTTTGCTTCTCCATCAAGATTGAAGGAATCGAGCTTATCCTTGAACTTCTGGTATTCAGTTTCCTTAGAACTTCCGCTGATACCAAGCTCTTCCTGAATGCTTTTCAGCTCTTCACGGAGGAAATATTCACGCTGATTCTTTTCAACCTTTTCATTAAGCTCGGATTGAATTTTCTTTTGGACCCTATAAATTTCCTGTTCTTTCTTTATGTACACAAGAACCTGCTCCATTCTCTGGCGCACGTTTGACATCTCAAGAATTTTCTGCTGTTCAAGTTTATCGATATTAAGAATAGAAACTATAAAGTCTGCGATTTTTCCAGGATGATCGATATTCACCATGTTCAGCCTCATTTCCTCACTGAACATAGGGTTGTTTTCACTGATTTCCTTCATTTCACTTATCAAGGCACGGGTCAAAGCCTTTACCTCAAAGGTGTCATCCTCAACATCGCCGAGATATTCAACCGCAGCGGCAATAGGATTCTGTGTGTTTAGAATCTTTCGTATCTTGAAGCGTTCCAATGTAGAAACAAAAACATTCATTCCACCATCAGGAAGATTGATTTTCTTGATGATGCGTGCAACGGTTCCAACATTATGAAGGTCCACAGAGGTTGGATTATCCTTGTCTTCCTTGAGCATGACGATACCGACATAACCGTCACCGTTCATGGAATCCTCGATTACCTTTATGTCTTCCTCCGCATTTATCATGAGAGGAGTAAAAATTCCAGGAAAAATAGGCCTTCCACCGATGGGAAGTATATTTAGTTTTACAGGGAGCGGCTTTTCAATCGGGAGTCCGCCCAAAATGTCTTCTTTATTAGGTATTTTCATATAACATAAATATAATAAAAAAAATTCAAATTTACAAATTAGGAAGAATTTTCATCAAGATGATGCTTCCTTCAGCTTTTAAAACCTCACCTTTCTTGAAAGCAAAAATGTCTTCTTTTTCAGCATCATATCCGTTGATTTTTCCAGAACCATCAAGGACAAAATATAGCACCGCATCAGCACCGTCGACCGATGACTCATAGCTTCCTTCGCAGGAAATTTTTTCAAGGCTGAAATATTCACACTCAAAATTTCCATCAAAAGGAGCTATGTCTTGAATTCCGCTCTCATCGATACAGGCAATTCCTTTTTCTACATGGCATTCCCTACCACGCCCCCAGTCATAAAGACGGTAGGTTATATCACTTGACTGCTGAACCTCAAGCAGACGAAGCCCCCCACCTATGGCATGGACAGTTCCTGCAGGAATATATATGAAATCCCCTGCGTGGACATCAGCATAGAAAAGCATGTCCTCAAGATTTTCATCTTCAATTGCCTTTCTAAGCTCATCAGGGCTGTAGACATCATCAAGACCATAAACAAGCTGTGCACCTTTTCTGGCAGAAAGAACATACCAGCATTCAGTCTTTCCACGACAATTTTCAAGCCGTTCAGCAACCTCGTCGTTAGGATGAACCTGAACGCTCAAAGTGTCATCTGCCTGAATCACCTTTACAAGCAGAGGATAGTCTCCGCCTGCAAAGTCATAGAATTCCTTCTGCATTCCATTTGGATGAGTTGAAGCAATCCAGTTTTCATAGCCCCAGATCTTGTCAGAGCGAATCGTATCAAGTTTTATCATTACTTTTCCCAAAGCTTTTCGGGGTAATACCCACTTGCAATCTTAGCAGCGATTTCCTTCTTAACGATTTCACGGTCCTCAGGATATGTCATTCCGAACCAGTTTTCAGTTGAAGTATAAAACTTGATGCATCCTTCGCTGTTCTTGGCGATGTCGCTTGCGGCAACAGGAAGAAGAGCTTCTGTCTTTGGCTGGTCAAGGGAAGTTGCCTTAAAGCTGTCCCAGTACTTGTGGAATCTTTCAAATGCCTTGAGGCTGAATCCAAAGAAGTTCATGCTTACCCACTCTTTACCAGTAAGATTTTTCTTTTCTCCATTAAGTTCAGTAACTATGCCGTCATCTTCATAGTAGATTTTTGTGTTCTCAACGATTGAGTCCATGTATCCGTCCTTTACAGTACAGATTCCACGGCTAACGGAACCGCTCTTGCTCATGGTATTTCCAAGGACATAGCCAACCATGGCGTGTTCTGTGGAGTCTGCAGGAATGGAAGAAAGATGCTTTCCAAGGATTTCAAAAGCCTCAGCTCCGTAATAATCATCGCTGTTTATTACTGCAAAAGGAGTCTTTATTGCTTCTTCTGCGCATAGAACGGCATGGAGTGTTCCCCAAGGTTTTGTACGTTCTGCACCACGGGCAAGCTCCTCTTCTGTCAAAAGTCTTTCCTTTGTCTGGAAAACATATTCTGCATCCATGTTTGCGGCGACACGGTCAAAAAGACGCTCCCTGAAATCCTTCTCAATGTCGGGACGGATGATGAAGACAACCTTACCAAAGCCTGCCTTGCGTGCATCATAGGCTGAAAAATCAAGAAGGCATTCACCGTTCTTTCCTACTGCGTCTATCTGTTTAACACCACCGTAACGACTTCCCATTCCAGCAGCAAGTACTACCAATGTTGGTTTCATAAACATAACCCCTTACTTTCAATATAATACTCTTAAAATTATAACATTTTTGTAAAAAAAATGTAACAGAATATCAGTCCAGTCTTAGAGGAAAAGAACACCAAATCCAGCGCAGATAATGATAATCACAACTGGATGAACTTTAGTCCTGAAGAGAACCATCAGGCTTATAAGATAGACAACCATTGCAGGCCAATTGAAGATGACTCCAAGGCTTTCAACATTCCTTACCTGGGGCACAAGACCAAGATGAAGCAAGGCAAGACCAAAGACCTGGACCAAGGCAATGAGAACAAGTCCGCTTGTAACAGGCCTCAAGACTGAAAAAACACTCTTAACCATGGGCTTGTCCTGAAAGTGGGCAAAAAACCTTGCTATGACAATTATCACCACAAGGGACGGAAGAACTTCTCCCATGGTGGCAACAATCCCTCCAACAGGTCCGTAAAGCTCCGTACCTATATAAGTTGCAATATTGATTCCAATGGGACCTGGTGTACTTTCGCTTATGGCAAGCATGCTGTAGAATTTTTCTGCAGTGATAAGATGGTAATGCTCGACAAGCTCCTGCTGCATGAAAGTAGCCGCAACAAGACCTCCACCGACCGCAAAAAGACCGATGTAGAAGAATATGAAAAAAAGATGAAGCAATGTCATTCTCCTGCCTCCCCTTTCTTAACATCTACAACATGAATAAAGATTCCAAGAACGGCAGCAGAAAGAATGACAAATATCGTTCTTACATGGAAAAAATAGACGGCAACAAAAGCAAGAATATATAGGATAAGATTCCACCACTTTTTAACGGTCTTTTTGAAAAGGTTTATGACGGAATAAGTGAGCAAGGCGGAAACCCCAACATTGATTCCTCTCATAGCCTTTCTTACCCAAGGAATGGAATCAAAGCTTGCTATGAATTCTGCAATGCATACTATGATAATGATAGAAGGAGACACCATTCCCAAGGTAGCAGCAACCGCTCCTGGAATGCCTGAAATCTTATGGCCGACAAAGGTTGAAACATTGACGGCAATGATGCCAGGAGTGGACTGAGCTATGGCATAGTAGTCAAGAAGCTCTTCGCTTGTGGTCCATTTCTTATTGTCTATGAGTTCCCTTTCAAGGATGGGAAGCATGGTAAGTCCGCCGCCAAAAGTTATGGAGCCAATCTTAAAGAAAGTCACATATAAGGTGATGAGTTTTTTTATCAAATCCATGTTAAAAAATTACCACTTATTTATTGAAAATTCAATTTTTGTGGTATAATTTGATGAGACCATTTTATGGAGGGAAAACCATGGCAATAATTTCTATATCACGAGGAATAGCTTCATCAGGAAATGAAATAGCAGAACGCATCGCACACAATCTTGGCTACAGACTGATCACAGGAACTGACGTTGAAGCAAAGATTGTTCATTACGGATTTCCCGAGGAAAAGCTTTCTAAATTCAATGAAAAAAGACCTCTTTTCTGGCATTCCATCACAAAGGAAAGGGAACTATATTTCAACTACCTTAAGCTTGCCATTCTTAGCTTTGCAGAAAAAGACAACTGCATCTTCATCGGAAAGGGCGCATGGAAAATTCTCAGCGATGTGCCAAACCATGTTTCATTCAACTTTACTTCCCCTATGGAGCAAAGGGCACAGAAAATAAGCAAGGAAAGGAACATAAACATCCATCACGCGGGAGTTTCCATAATCAAGGCAGATACAAGAAGAAAGGATTACTACAAGGACTACTTTAAATGCGATGTAAACGATCCCAACAACTACAATCTTACCATCACAACCAGCGAGAACAAGATCAATCAGATTGGAGACATGCTTTCTTCAATGATCAAAAGCTATGAAACAGAGGAGCTGAACCTTAAAGGAATCAGAAAAATCCACGAACTGCATACCCATCAGAAAATCATCAACATGCTTATAATCGAAAAGAAGCTTCCTATCACGGACCTGAACATAAAGGGCGAAAAAAAGGATTTGGTGCTCACGGGACTTGCAGAGTCCAGCGCTCAGGTAGACAGGGCATTGGATCTCATAAAGCTTGAATATCCAGACCTGAACGTGACCTCAGAAATTCGCTGCGTGCAGGATCTTAGGACCGTAAGAAAATAATTTTAATATTTTCGATTTTTGCTATTGACAACAAAGCCATAATTTTATAGTATCTAATTATCACATTCCCCGATTGTGTAATGGTAGCACTTCAGATTCTGGTTCTGATTGTGGGGGTTCGAATCCTCCTTGGGGAATCCTAAAGCTGACCGTAAAAAGTCAGCTTTTTTTTACGGCTCCTTCGAATATCGGTTTAGTTCGTGACCCTCTCAAGGTCGAAAGACGGGTTCGACTCCCGTAGGAGCTAGTCATAAAAAAGGTCTTCTTTCTGAAGACCTTTTTTATTTCCAGACTTTTTCTTTGGCGCAGTCCGCGCCATTTTTTTCTTCGAAAAAAAACATAAAAAGTCCCAGTTTAGCAAACGGCAAGTTTACAGAGTAAACTTGTAGAAACAATCGACAGATTGTTTCCACGAACCGCGAAGTGAGCGCGCAGCAGGTGCTGCGAAAAGCCGACAGGTGAAAAGAATATTACAATCCTTTTACTTTAAGTTCTTTTACAAGTCCTACATAAAAATCACGGATTGTCTTTGTTCCTGCTGGAAGTCCTGGATGCTCTTTAAGCATAGGATTTGTTCTATAAGCATCCACCTCATGGGCATGGGAAATTCCAATCAAGGATCTTGCCTCTAGGGTTCCTCTATAATTCCCCCATTTTGCGGAATCTTCACATACAAGTCCATCATTTTTTCCTTCGCTAAGAGAAACAATAAAATTGAGCATGAACATGGAAAAATCACTGAATGGGTTTTTCATTATGCCAGCAAAGGACTGTGTATAAATTGAATCATCATTGGGATACTTCATATTGAATTCTTTCATGTATGAAAAACGGAATTGAGAAGTAGTTCCATAGAAATCAGGCTTTTTGTCTCCCAGTAGCCTAAACCACAGATCAACAAAAACTGCAGCAAATTTAAATATTCCTTCTCCTAAAACTTCATAAACGCGATCGATAGTTTTAGAGCCATAATTCGGAGAACTTATCATGGTAAAAGACGCTACCTTATCTTTAATTCCCAATTCTGAAATGGCATACCTGACATCAATACCACCCTTGGAGTGCGCTATCACATTCACCTTTTCTGCCCCACTATCTGCAAGAGCCTTTTCAAGCCCTGAAACAATCTGGGCGGCAGAAGTTTCAATATTAGCCCAGGCATCGTGTCTGCTGTAATAGACCTTTGCGCCATGTTCTCGCAGAAGGTACGGGATTATGCTCCAATAGTTTGCTAAAATTCTATCCCTGAATCCTGTTCCATGTACCAGCAGCACAGGATATTTTGTAGCACAATCTGATTTTTCAATCTCAAGAGATGGATCAGGCTTAAAGACATTTTTCAATTCCCTGGCAACGGGACTAAAATAGTTTCCTAAAAATAAAACAATAAGCAAAAGATAGAAAGCACCAATTAAACCGGAACATAATGGGACTATGAATTTCGGTATTTCAAAATCCTCTGACTTTATGATGCATAAAAACAATATAAACAAGACAAGGAGAAAATTCATTACTGCAAAGGGAATCTTAAAACGGCGGCGAACTTCAACTCCAAAAATGAAAGTAAAGAAATTAAATCCGCAGAAAGTCCACATGAATGCAATTATTGGAAGAGCAAGAATGGCAGCATGAAAAAACAAAAATATAAGGCAAATGCCAATGAAGGAAAACAAGAAAAACTGATAGATTCCAAGTATAAGACCTCGTGTCCTGATGACTTTCATATAAAAATTCTACCTTAACTTTATGTCTTCGACTTCCGCATCCTCAAAATCCGTAAGCCAGTATTTCTTGATTTCTACTTTTTTGACATATTTTGCCTTAAGCTCACAAAGAATGGCATAGTGCAAGGTGTGCATATGTTTTTCATGAGCCTGTAGACTTTCCCATTTTTCAAGAAGGCAAACATCATTGCCACTGTCCTGAGGCATGTAGAGTTCATATTCAATGTTGCCCTCTTCCGTCAAAGACATTTCACGAATATTGTTGTCACGGAACCTCTGGTAAAAATCGTCACGACAACCTGATTTCAAAGAATATCTTACCTGAATAAATAAACACTTCATAAAAACCTCGTACAAAGAGTATATTATATTAAATCAAAAAAGGCCATAAAAAAAGGAGCCGCCCAAACACACACAAAAGCGGCTCCTAAAAAAAAGAATGAAACAAAAGCAATTATATCGAGGTAACTAAAATTAGCTTTTTCTAACCAAACAGTCAGAAGAAAGCCCTTTTACGTGTGGCTTATTACACATAAAAAAGGCTTTTGTATTTCAATCATCATAAGTTAGCATACACTAACTTATATTAGATGTCAATAACCTTCATTAAATTTCTTTCAAAAGATTTACCATTTCGATGGCACCGAGAGCACACTCATAGCCCTTGTTTCCAGCCTTTGTTCCAGCTCTTTCGATTGCCTGTTCGATTGTGTCAGTTGTAAGAATACCAAACATAACAGGGATTCCAGCGCTCATTGAAACCTGGGCAACTCCCTTTGAAACTTCAGCACATACATAGTCGTAGTGGCTTGTGGAACCGCGGATTACAGCACCAAGACAGATGATTGCATCATACTTCTTGCTTTCTGCCATCTTTTTTGCGACAACAGGAATTTCAAAGGCACCTGGAACCCATGCAAGGTCAATGTCATCTTCAGAAACATCGTGGCGCAAAAGACCGTCACGTGCTCCGCCGATGAGCTTTGAAACGATGAACTCATTGAAACGAGCTGCTACAATACCAACCTTCATGCTGCCCTTTCCGGCAACCATCTTTCCTTCTAAAATCTTCATATGATTCTCCTATAAAAATATTTTCTATAACAAATGTCCCATGCGGACTTTTTTTGTCGAAAGGTAAAACTCGTCAAACTTCTGGCTCTGGATTACGATTGGAACGCGCTCAACAACTTCAATTCCAGTTCCTTCAAAGTTTAGGGCATCGACCTTCTTTGGATTGTTTGTCAAGAGCCTGAGTTTTGTTGCGCCAAGATCCTTGAGAATCTGAACGGCACATGTGTAGTCGCGGGCATCCTCAGGAAGTCCAAGGGCAAGGTTTGCATCGACAGTATCCATACCCTGCTCCTGCAAAGCATAAGCTTTTATCTTGTTGAGGATTCCGATTCCACGGCCTTCCTGTGTAAGGTATACGAGAACGCCGGAACCGTTTTCCGATATCTTTTTCATGGCAGCATCAAACTGCTGGCCACAGTCACACTTGAGAGAACCAAAGGCATCCCCTGTAAGGCATTCGGAATGCACGCGACAAAGAACGCTTTCGTCTTTTGAAATGTCACCCATTACAAGTGCTTCGTGATGCTGGCCTGTAACCTTGTCCTGATAGCCGTACATCATGAATTCGCCGTACTTTGTAGGGAGTTTTGCCTTGGCAACGCATTCAAAAAGCTTTTCTGTCTGCTTGCGGTATTCAATGAGGTCCTCGATGGCAATCAATATCATGCCCCATTCCTTTGCTTTCTGCTCAAGTTCTGGAAGGCGAGCCATGGTTCCGTTGTCGCTCATGATTTCGCAGCAAAGGCCTGCTTCTTCAAGTCCTGCAAGACGGCAGAGGTCTACGGTTGCTTCAGTGTGTCCGTTGCGTTCAAGTACACCCATAGGTTTTGCAACCAGAGGAAACATGTGTCCCGGGCGGCGGAACTGATGAGGTTCTGAAGCAGGATCAGCAAAGGCAATGGCGGTGCGGCTTCTGTCAAAGGCAGAGATTCCCGTTGTCGTAACCATATGGTCAACGCTTACGGTAAAGGCAGTTTCGTGGTTGTCCGTGTTTGTAAAGCACATCGGATCAAGGCGTAGTCTTTTGGCATACTCGCGGCTGCAGGGCATGCAGATCAGTCCCTTTGCCTTTGATGCCATGAAGTTGATGTTTTCAGGTGTCGCATATCTTCCAGCGCAGATGAGGTCGCCTTCATTCTCACGGCTTTCATCATCAGTAACCATGATGAGCTTTCCGTTGCGAATGTCTTCCAATGCTTTTTCTACAAGTTCAAATCTATCTTTTTTCATATTGCTTCCTTAGATCAATGATAACTTTCAAAATCCATGTAGGCACCCATGTCTTTTGGAGCGTCTTTAAGCGACACAAAATGCCTTACGTATTTCCCGATCACGTCGCACTCGATGTTTACGATGTCACCGCTTTTTTTCTTTGCCAATGTGGTGTGCTCCCATGTATGGGGAATTACTGCAACGGAAATGATGTAGGCGCTGCCATCTTTCTTTACGCTTGCGATTGTAAGGCTTATACCGTCGATGGCCACACTTCCCTTTTCGATCATGTATTCACCAAGACTGCTTTCCATTACGACAGAAACGTTCACCGCATTTTCTTCCTTACAGAATGAAAGGAATCTTGCAGTTCCGTCTATGTGCCCCGAAACAATGTGGCCACCAAAGCGGCCGTCGGCTTTCATTGCACGCTCAAGGTTCACAATGCTGTCAGTGTGCAGCTGTCCAAGGGAAGTCCTGCTGAAGGTTTCAGGCGTTACATCTGCTGCAAACCAGTCGCCGCCAAAATCCGTGACAGTAAGGCAGGTTCCGTTTACTGCAATGCTTTCTCCAAGAACAAGACCGCTGTCAAATTCCGCCTGAACGGAAAGGGTCAGTGATTTTGTTCCGCGCGAGATGCTTTTTATTTTTCCGGTTGTTTCTATGATTCCTGTAAACATAATTCAATTCACAATTAATAATTCATAATTCACAATTTAAAATTCATAATTTTGAATTATTTGCAAATCATGTATCTTATTAAAACATCCTCACCGAAGTTTTTGACTTCAATCATTTTCATTTTTACGCAATTATCAAGGGAACTGCATTCCATGCCCTGGACAGGACTATGGACGCTGCCGTTGATTCCGCCTGTGATTTTTGGAGCCACATAGCAATGAAGCTCGTTGACGAGACATCTGCCGCCGCTGAAAAACAAGGACGCATTCAGAGTTCCGCCTGATTCCACAAAGACGCTGTCGATTTTCTTCTCGCCCAAAACTGAAAGTACTTCTTCAAGATTCAGGTGGCCGTCTTTTTCCGAAACCGGGACAATCTCAACCCCAAGCCCTGAAAGAATGTTTTTTCCTGCATCACTTACGGAAGCCATAGAATTTTTGCTTGTAAAAACCATTACGGGAATTTCACCTGCAGTCTTTACAAGATGGCTTTCAAGGGGAAGTTCAAGATTGCGGTCAAGGACAACACGGACAGGCTGCTTGTACTGAGAGCCTTCAACACGGCAATTGAGCATGGGGTCATCGGCAATGACGGTCTTTATTCCGCACATGATGGCGCTTGTGGTTCCGCGGGTGCGATGGACATTTTCACGGGCTGCATTCCCAGTTATCCATTTGCTTTCGCCTGTAGACAGTGAAGTTTTTCCGTCTGCAGTCATGGCATACTTTACGATGACATAGGGCATCTTTGTCTTTATGTAATGGAAAAAAATCGGATTGATTATGTCGCACTCTTCACGGAGGAAATCCTGGATCACGGTTATTCCGGCTTCTTCAAGCTGCCTTACTCCACCGCCGTTTACAAGTTCATTAGGGTCACGGCTGCCGACGATTACGGTCTTTATTCCGCTTTCGATGACGGCCTGGGTGCACGGAGGCTGCTTTCCTGTATGGCAGCAGGGCTCAAGGGTGACATACATTTCTGCCCCGGAAACATCAACATTGTTTTCCCTGGCATTCTTGAGACAGTCGCGTTCCGCATGGAGGTCGCCGCATCTGTGATGATAGCCTTCCGCAAGAATTTTTCCGTCACGGACAATGACGGCCCCAACAAGAGGATTGGGATGTACATGACCGCCGCCAAGTTTTGCAAGTTCTATTGCACGGCGCATAAATTTTTCCTGGGGATTGAATGCCATGGAAATAGTTTTATATCAAACTATTTTTCTTGTCAAGGGAGAAAATAATTGCTTTTCAACGGGGACAGACCCCATTGGCAAAAGTAAAAAGTGGCGGGCCCCAGCGACGACGTAAAGGACAATGGTATCCTCCCGCTTCACTGTTAAAGGCGATGTGCTTTCTTTGGCGGGCCCTTCCTTATCCTTTCCGTCTGCGTCCCACCAGATTTTTTTGCGTGTTCATGGGGTCTGTCCCCTCTGTCGTGATTGCCATTTAGAATTAATTCGTGATTGCTGCTTAAAAGTCAAACCCTTCTGGTAGAGGGGCTTCTACTTTCATGATCTGGCCTGTAACGGGATGAGGGAATTCTAGGCTCATGGCATGGAGCATGATGCGTTTGTTTGTCTTTCCGCCGTAAAGGGTGTCGCCTAAGAGAGGCAGTCCACAACCTGACAGATGAACCCTTATCTGATGTGTGCGACCAGTGTACAGACGGCAGTCGACATATAACATTTCATTATCGACAGCCACTACAGTGAAATCCGTCTTTGCGTACTGGCCTCCCTTGCTTTCTGGCAGAGGGCCTACTCGACATTGGGCACTTTTTGCCGCTATTCGGCCGATGTAGTTTTCTATAACAAAATGTTTTTGTAAACTGATGTTGCCGTTCCCCTTTTCTTCAGGGGTCTGTCCCCGTTGTTCAAGAATTGCTTCGCAATTCTTGTGGCGAAAGTTACTGGATAGATCGGTTTTAAGAATGCAAGGCTTTCGCCATGGGGTCTGTCCCCTCTGTTTAAGCTGCGGGCAAGCAACAGCACGGTAAGTCTTTACCGCAGCATGGTTCTGGAACATGTCCGACACAGCCTTGTTTACCTGCCGTGTCTTAGTAAATAGAAGGACTCCGCTGGTTTCCCTGTCAAGGCGGTGCATTATTCCCACATAAGGAGGATTTCGTAAAGATGGATTTTTCTTCCATAAATAGTCTATTACACAGGAATGCATGGACTTTCGCGATTCAACGATGGTGCCTTCAGTTGGTAGAAAAGCAGGTTTATTCACTATGATAATGCTTTCATCTTCAAATAGAACATTCTGTTCTGTCAAAACATAATCAATGTCCTCTGGCTGTTTTTCAAAGAAGAATTTGTCTTCCTCAATTTCTGCACAGACCTTGGATTTTGGGAAAAGATCGTAGGCTGGAATCCTACATTGCTTTCCATTCACAAATATACTTCCAGCCACTATGAGACGCCTGATTTTGCTGTTGGATACATCTTTTCCAGGGAAAAGCAAGGGCAGTTCACGCCTCAAGAACTCATCCAATCGACATTTCCTTTCAACGGTCCATATCTTTTGTTCCATATAAATACATTCTACATTCCCAGGGCATTTTTATACAACAACTACAATGCATTTTCTTTTTCAATTTGATATACTAGAGCCATGAAACAGGACAACCTTGGTCGCGGAATCGCTTGGATTATATTATCTTCTTTTGGATTTGCAATGATGGGTGCCCTTGTCCGTGCGGCAGGAGACATTCACTTCATGCAGAAAGCCCTTTTCAGGAACAGCATTGCCTTCATCATTGCGTTCACGACCCTCATGGTAAAAGCACGGAAAGACCGAAGCATCCTTGCTGTCCCTCGTCCTGCGTGGAAGTATCTTTTTCTCCGTTCCTTTACAGGAAGTTTCGGCATATTCGGTAACTTTTATGCCATAGGCCACATGAACATTTCCGATGCCGCCATGCTGAACAAAATGTCCCCTTTCGCTTCCCTTCTTCTCAGCATATTCATCCTTGGGGACAGACCTACCCTGTTTTCAGCAACAGCCCTGGTAACCGCCTTTATAGGAGCCCTTTTCGTCATAAAACCGACATTCAACTTTACGGAATTCCTACCCGCTCTTGCAGGTTTTCTCGGAGGTCTTGGAGCAGGATTTGCATATGCCTTCGTACGCAAGATGCACAGCAAATACGATGTAGCAAGTGAAGTCATAATAACATTCTTCTCACTTTTTTCAGTTGTAATTGCGGTACCTTTTTTCTTCATCTATTACACTCCAATGACCTTGAGCCAGTTTTTCATCCTCATAGGGGCTGGAGCATCTGCCGCCGTAGGACAGTTTGGCGTTACAAATGCCTATTTCAACGCGCCTTCTTCAAAAATATCGCTTTACGAGTACTCAAATGTCATTTTCTCAGCAATATTGGGATTCATGATGTTCGAGCAGATTCCTGACAGATACAGTTTCCTAGGCTATGCCATCATCATCGGAGCAGCCACAGTCATGTTCTTCTACAACAGGAGAAAAACAGAAAAAAATTGAAATTCACAGAATTTATTCTATAATTATTCATTATGGACGAAATTCTTTACAGTGAAATTCAAGGCAGCCATGAAACTCAGGACCATCAAGACAATCAGTCTGAATCAAAAGTCTTAAAGACCTGGCTCGTCTTCAAGGTTCAGGACGGAACCTACGCGGTTGAATCAAGCAACGTACGCGAAGTCTTGAGAAACAACGAGGTATTCCAGATGCCTTTTACTCCTTCATACATCAAGGGAGTGCTGAATTTCTACGGAAAGCCATATGCAGTCGTTGATTTTATGATGATCCAGAACATGCAGAAGACAACGACCCAGTTATTCCTCGTATTGAATGATTCCGCCGACATAGCCCTTCAGATCGACGACATAGTGGATTTCTACACTTCAGAAGACGTGGAGGAACAGCAGATTCTGGACAAATCTGATACGGAACTGTTTTCGCAGACAATCACCATCGGAAACGTCATAGCCCCTGTTCTCGATGTCCAGTCCATATCCAACAAGGTGAACGCAGAAATTGAAAACGACTGAATGGTTCATCTGCCTGGCCTATGAAAGATACAGCTTTCTGATTCCTCATTCCTACAACATAGTCAACGGTTCCATACCAGACATTTTCATTGACTTTGACAAGCTAGCAAAGGATATGTTCTCCGTGGAAAATTCCGAAAAGCACCCTGCCGCAATAACGGTTAAATGCACAAAGACGGCAATGCTTTCAACATCTGCCATACCTACGATCCATCAGGCAGACCTCAAGGAATTCTACATTCCAAGCGGCATCATTGAAGAACATTCAAAAGAAATCGGAATCATAGCAATTTCTTTCTCTCCCAAAGGAATTTCAGTAATCATAAATCCAGAGCTTCTCTATGAAGAATGGAGCAAAGAAAAATGATCAGAGTCCTTATAGCAGATGATTCAGCCATAGTACGCGCCATGCTTGGACAGGTTCTTGGAGATGACAGTCGGTTTGAAATAGTTGGGATGGCAGAAAACGGAAAACATGCGGTCGAACTGTGCCTTGAGCTTAAGCCAGACCTTGTAGTCATGGACATCAACATGCCTATCCTCAATGGAATAGATGCCATCATCCAGATCAAGGAAAAGATGAATCCCGCAATTGTAGCTTTCACGACAGAAGATACCGCTGAGATTGGATACAAGTGCCTTGATGCGGGAGCCATCGACGTGGTGCAGAAACCAAACCTTGCCACCATGAACAGACATAAAATTGAAAATTTCTGCGACCAGCTCACAATAATTTCTGAGGCTTACAGAAAGCACATGGAAAAATCCAATGAACTCAGAAACATCTACTATGCACAGTCCCTTGCAAAGGAAATCATAAAGGGAAAGAACACCCAGCCAGAAAAACAGGAACAGCTCAGATTCTCAGTCCTTGCCATAGGAGCATCAACTGGGGGACCTGTCGCAATACAGAAACTTCTACGAGCCCTAAAGCCTTTGTTTCCGTTGCCCATCATCATTACCCAGCACATTGATGAAGTCTTTGACACACAGTTTGCAAAATGGCTCAGCAACACAACAGGTCATGAAGTAAAGACAGCAACCGATGGAGAGATCCTTCAGGCAGGTCATGTCTACATAGCACCATCAAAGAAACATCTTATGCTTAAAAAAAAGAGCGATAGGAATTATGCCATTGTTCTTGACGACAGTGAAGAAGTTCATTTTCTCAAGCCAGCGGTGGACAAGATGTTTACTTCCTGCGCAGAAGTAGTAGGCAGCAAGACTCTTGCGATACTTCTAACAGGCATGGGACAGGACGGCGCTCAGGGAATGAAAAAAATCCATGACGCAGGCGGTTACACCATAGCAGAATCTGAAAAATCAAGTGTCGTTTTTGGAATGCCTAAGGCTGCGGTCGACATGAATGCCGTCACCAGGATTGAAGACCTTGATTATATGGGTGAAATCATCAGGACGATCACAGGAGCTACACGTGGATAGACTGCCAGATCTTCTTGTGGACAAGATAAAAAAAACAAGCGGAATCATCCTCACAGCTCCCCTTAAGCAGACAATACTGGAATTCGTTGACCGCAGGATGCAGGAACTCAACATGACCATAGAATCCTACTGTGCACATCTGGACTTGAACCCCGCTGAACTGGAACAGCTCATCAATATTTCTACGGTCAACGAAACATATTTTTTCCGCGAAGAATCCCAGTTTGACTTTCTCCACAAGGTATACTTGCCTTCCCGAAGCTACAAGCCCCTTAAAATATGGTGCGGTGCCTGTTCTACAGGAGAAGAACCTCTTTCCATCTATGCCATGACAAAACAGTTCGGCATAAAGACAGACATAACGGCAACGGATATAAACACGGAAGCATTGAACACCTTCAGGAAAGGCATCTACTCAAAGAATTCCTTCAGATGTGACGGACAGAAGTTTCACGCCATGATCCATTCAATATCCAAAATCAACGGCGATTCGATTCAGATACATCAGGAAGACATAAAAAAAATACACATATCATATCTCAACCTACAACGGACATCATCTTTTCCCTTTGAGCTGAACTGCTTTGATATAATCCTTTTAAGGAACATATTCATATATTTCTCGGAGGAAACGACATTAAGGACCCTTACACAGCTTTGGACCGTACTTAAACCAGATGGAATTCTTATGCTTTCATCGAATGAAATCGCTTCAATCCCAAACAATGACTATTTTGAAAAGAAAAACAATGGAAGCGTTTATTATCTACAGAAAAAACCATCTAAGATCCAGCAGTTTCTTGAGAAGAACAAAGGCATGAAAGGAATACCTGCAGAACCAAGAAAAATTGAGATTCACCACGCCGAGATGGTTCCATTGAAGGATGCAGACAATGAAGCTGAGTCGGAAGAAATGAAGAAGGTCTATAGGGAAATCATAAAATTCATCGACAGAAAGAATTTCAGGAAGGCTCAGCAGCTTATTTCCGAGATAAACTTTCAGCCAAATGAACTTGAATACAGATATTTTCTTCTTGGACTGATTGAACACAATAAGTCCCAGCACAAGGTCGCAGAAGAAAACTTCTATAAATCAGCAAGCCTCAACCCTAATTTCTGGCCTGCCACAACCATGCTTGCCTTTACCTACAAGCATCTGGATAGACTTGAACGAAGCAGGGACTATTTCGAGCAGTCCCTAAATATACTGCTGGAATATGTAAAAAATGAAAAAACATGTTATAATTTTATTGTGGATTTTGCACCCGCCTATATAATCAACCTTTGTCGGAAGAATATAGACGAGATTCAAAAGCTTATCGGGGAATAAATGGCGTTTTCAAGGGAAAATTTCGTTGACGGCTATGTAGCGGAAGTCAGGGAACACATCGACAGCATAACTTCTCACATCATCTCGCTTAAGAACAATCCTGAAGAAAAGAAGGAACACATAACTGAAATTCTCCGCCATCTCCACACCATCAAGGGTGCTTCAAGAATGCTTGATTTTCTACAGATGGAGCAGATTTCCCACGCCCTCGAATCAGTATTCAAGTCCATCCAGGAAACCACAGTGGAGCTTTCCACAAACATATTCAAGCTTTCCTTCCGCATAACGGAATTCCTGGAAATAATCATTTCTGAAATCGCAGAAAACGGAGATACAAAGGCCATCGCAGATTCAATCATAGAAACCTGTGAACGTGCCGCTTCTGGATTCTTCTTTGAACCAGACAAGATAACAATACAGGATTCAGATGACGATGATTTTGAGATGGACGAATGGGAACAGAATTTCACAACCACAAGTTCCTTCGACAAGATCAATTCAGTCCGCATCGACATCGATAGAATCAACAGCATAATACATGAATACGACAACCTGATAATCAAACAGTTCAGGCTCAAGCATCAGATTGAAGCTTTGGAAAAACGACTTGCTGACAGAAATGCAGACCGCCTATATGAAGTTCCACGGCAGCTTCATGAGGAACTGCTTTCCACTGAAAGCAGCATATTTGAAACACAGCACCAGATTTTTGCTCTCAGAATGCTGCCACTTGAAATGGTTCTTGTTCCGCTGAAAAAGGAAATCGAAAAGGAAGCCCTTGCACTTTCCAAGGACATAATCACAGATATTCCTACGACAAGCTTCATGCTTGACAAGGTCATCCTTGAACAGTTGAGGACTATCCTACTTCACCTGGTCCGCAACAGCCTTGACCATGGAATCGAGGATGAAGATACAAGATCAAAGCTTGGAAAAAACAAGAAAGGTCTCATTGCCATTCACGCTTCTCAAGTATCAAACAGAATATTAATTACAGTCCAGGATGACGGCTGCGGCATCCAGTATGACAAGATCAGGGAGCAGGCAATTCAGTTGAACAGCATAAGGCGCGAGGAAATAAGCGCAATGCCAGACAAAGACCTCCAGCAGTATCTTTTCATGCCAGGCTTCACAACATCGGAGCAGACTACGGAAATTTCTGGACGAGGAATAGGACTTGATGTTGTCAGAAGCGCAATGGAAAAAATCAAGGGAAAGATACGCATCTCAACAAAAGCAAACGAAGGTACGACCTTTGAACTTTCAATTCCGCTTACTCTTGCTACCCAGCGTGGACTTTTCGTAGTATCTGGTTCAACAAAAGTCATGATTCCTTCGCATTACATCCACGAAGTGATCACCACATCGGGAGAAAACATTCTCACCATGCAGAACCAGCACTTCATCAACATACATAATAAAATAATTCCACTCCACTTTCTTTCATCGATTCTCGGCACGGGGCAGGAAAAAAACATATCCAATGTCATTGTTGTTGAATACCTTGAGACCAAGATGGCGATCGTCGTTGATTCCATAAAGCAGAATGAAAACGTCATCATCACTCCCCTTCCAGAATGTCTTCAGAAAATGAATTCACTACAAGGCGTTGTCTACGACGAGAACTACTCAATCATTCCTATCATCGACATCCCATGCATAATGCAGAAAATGCGGGAACTGGTTTCTTACGACACAAAGAAATATGCATCGATGAACATGAAGAAAACAAGGACTGTACTGATCGTAGATGATTCGGCAACAACAAGACAGATTGAACAGGCAATATTCGAAGCGGATGGATATTCCGTGGAGACAGCGATAGACGGTGTTGATGCCATTGAAAAACTCAGAAAAAAGAATGTTGACATAGTGGTAACGGACATCAGCATGCCAAGAATGGATGGCAAGACACTGCTGTCCAACATCAGAAGGATGGAAAACATCGGCAACATACCTGTCATCGTTGTTTCAGGAGCCTATGACATCTATTCTAAGAAGCAGTTCATGGATCTTGGTGCCCAGGCATTCATTGTAAAATCTGATTTCCAGCGTGGAAATCTACTTGATACAGTTAAGGAACTTCTTGATGAAAATTAAAAAGGTTTTAATTGCCAATGATTCAACATTGATAACAGATCTCCTCAAGTCGTTTCTTCAGGATGAAGGATGGGTGGTTGAAAGCTCAAAGGATGGAATCGATACCCTCAAGAAGCTTTTTGAGGATCAGCCAGACTGTCTTATCGTTTCTACAGAGCTTCCCGTCATCAATGGATATGACCTTACCCACATCGTAAAGGCAATCGACGACCTCAAGAACACAGCGGTGATCATTACTTCCAACGAACAGGGAAATGACGCAAGATTCTGGTCGGAAAATTCAAAGAGCGACGCATTTTATGTTCCTTCAGCAGACAATCTGAACACACTTACAACCCTAGTAGAAAAGACAACCGAAAGATTCAGCAACAGAACCAGAATCCAGTCAAAGAAAATGACGGAAACGGAAATCATCGCTCTCATAACATCCACTTTCGGCGAAGAACTCTATGAGCTTTACATGACAAGGGAGGTCTTCAATGTTGAAAACTACGTCTGGGATCTGGAGCATCTTCTTTCCCAGATGGCAAGATCCATCGGAAACATTTACAACTATGATGTACTCGGCATAATCGTCAATGAAGACAAGGTTGATGAATACTATGACAGAAGCGATTCAATCGCAAAGTCCGATTTTCAGGATTTCAGGAACATCTGCCAGACAGACTTCATAAAGAGGATCAGTTCAAGAAAGGATTTCAATTGGCTCAATTCAAATTTCTCTGAAACCGTCATCGAGCAGTTCAATCCTAAAAAGGAGAAACTCAGGAACTATAACATCTTCCCTGTGGACACGACAAAAAAATATCCATTCACCATTCATGTCGCCACGAGCGGAAACAATCCTATGAGCACCACCATACAGAAAAGACTGGATTTTCTTACGGACATCTATGCCCCTGTATTTGAAAAGACCATCACCTTCAATAAAAGCATTACATCTGAGATGAAAATCAAAAATGCCTTCAGCCGATTCCTTCCGCCAAAGGTAATAGAAAGAATCGTTGAAGGAGACACATCTGTCACATCTTCAGTAGGTGAACAGAGAAAAGTAGCAATCCTTATGGCAGACATAAGGGGTTTCACCGCCATCGCTGAGATAAATCAGCCAGACAAGGTCGTAACCTTCCTCAACCAATATTTCTCCCTGATGGGAAACATCATCAGGAAGCACGGTGGAACCATCGATAAGTTCATGGGCGATGAAATAATGGCTCTCTTTGGAGTTCCAGAAAGCTACAAGTATAACGGATACCGTGCAGCAAACGCAGCTGCAGAAATGCTCAAGGAAATAGAAAAAATCGATACGAGTTCCCTGCTCATTCCTGACAATTTACCTTTCAAGGTTGGAATTGGAATCCACTATGGACTTCCTATCGCAGGCACCATCGGCAGCGAAGACAAAAAGGAATATACGGTCATCGGTGACGATGTGAATCTGGCGTCGCGAATCGAGGATCTTACCAAGCTCTATGGAACTTCAATCCTCATAACTGATGCTGTAAAAAAGGATATTGAATCAGCGGAAGCAGACATGGAATTTGGAAGATACCTTGCAAAGCATGAGTCATACAATCTTCGTTATCTGGACAACGTAAAGGTCAAGGGAAAATCAATTCCCGTTCAGATTTTTGAGCTTTACAACAACAAGGATAAATATTCAGAAAACTTCAATGAAAATTTCAGCAAGGGTCTATATCAATATCTTGTTGGTAATTTCAATGGAGCACAGGATTATCTGAGGATCGCAAAGGTACTTGCACCAAAGGACAAGGCAACACTTGTTCTTCTCGAACGATGCAAGAAATTCATAAAACAACGCCCGCAGAACTGGGACGGCGCTATAACCCTTACCACTAAATAAAGGCTGCAGGAAAATATGAAAACCAACGAGATGAACAAGAAAAAAAGCTTCGAGACGGAGATGCTGGACACAGGCCGATTCAAGAATCTTGCCTGCGGAGCATTCTTCTTTGCATATACACTCTACTCTTCTGGCGTAGTAAAGATAATGGAAAGAAAGGATTTCGCCATTTTCTTCACCATTGTCATCGTCGTTTCAGCATTGGCTCAGTTTGTCGTTGCTCCACACACGAACCGAATCCTGACAAGGGACATCTCGGATAGGATAGCTAAAAATGACCAGGGAGAATTCGACATAGACGACAGGACAACGCTTCTCAAAGACCTGCTTTCTCTTCCACGCTCCATAAGCATTGAAGTAGTTGTCGTTGTCCTATGTGCATCCATAGCCCCAATCATCATGCTTCTGTTCCGTATCCATATAACCCCATATACTTTTGCATACATAAGCCTATGCTGCATGGGAGGTCTATATCTTTCAGGAGTTTCTGCCTTCTGCTATTCAGAGACTCTTTGCTGCAAAATCGCTACAAAACTCATTCAACAGGGAATAAACAAGGCAACAGTACACAGGGACAAATTCTACGGCTCAAGCACAAGAAGAAGAATCCTATGCTTTACGATTTTCCCTGTCATCCTGTCTTCTGCCATCCAGTGCACGATTCTCTACATGATGATATTTGACGGATGGGACAATGTCCATGCAATCAAGCACATGATTTTCATAATTTCCTGCAATGCATTGCTAAGCATCCTTTCAGGATACTATCTTCACAAAATCCTTACAGTCAACACAAGGAACATTACGGAAGTCCTGGAAAAACTGACCGACAACAAGAAGAATCTGTTCCTTCCAACTGATCTCAACCATGAGCTTTCATACAGCATTTTCCTCATAGATGAACTGATTAATTATCTTAGAAACCTTTCCATCGAAGCTTCCTCTGCAGGAGATGAAATTCTTTCTTCGTCCAAGAAACTTGCAAGGGATGCAAACCTTACGGCTGAAACTTCCATCTCTGAAGCAGCGGCAATCAGAGAATGCCTTGCGACAATGGAAAATGCAAAGAACCAGCATAAAAGAATTTCATCACACATCAACCTAATACAGACTTCCGCGACAACCACAAAGAATTCTGCAGATGCATCCTCTGAGCTTCTTGCCGCAGGAATCCAGAAAATGTCAGAGATAACCCAGTCAAATCTGGACACGATCTATGGCATAAAGGACCTTAGTGAAAGAATCGACTCCATATGCTCCGTAGTGGACGCCATTGATTCCGTTGCAGAGCGTACAAAGACAATCGCCTTCAACGCAGAACTTGAAGCCGCTATCGTTGGAGATGAAGGAGAAAAGTTCCACATCGTCGCAAACGAAATTCTTAGACTTGCAGCCTCCATCAAAAACTCAATCTATGAGATAAAGCAGAAAATAACGGACATCCTCCACTCCTGCGACAATCTCATCATTTCAAGTGAATCAGGTACACAAAAGACAAGAGAAGGAAGTGAATTCTACATCAAGCTTGAATCCAACTTCAGGGAACTATGCCTGTCCAGCGACATCACGGCTGAAAGCCTAAGAAAGGTTGTTGACATCACAGATATCCAGCAGGGAGCATTTGAGCAGATAAACTCGATTCTTGCTGAAATCAACTCAGGCTTTGAATTGTTTTCACAGAGCAGCCAGAAAATCAGTCAGGAGACAAAGGCTCTCAATGAAGCTGCCGCAACATTGGGCTCATACAGCAGCAACACAAATGGAGGCTTAAAATGAATTTTATAAAAAGACAGATTAAAAAATTCAAGACGCTTCCATTGGATTTCCAGATTACATCCATGATGTTCGCACTCAGCTGGTTTGCGAATACTGTAATACTTGGATACTGCTCCATCTTCGCAAAATTCTCCATGGATTATACTCCAATTCAGCTTGCATGGATCATATTCTCCAGCCTTGTCATAGCCTTGTTTTCTGAGATCATGTTTCATTTCATTGTTACAAAACCTATGGCAAACAACCTTTTATACTGGGAAGCCACAAAGCTGTCTTCAAGGGAAAGAACCAATCTTCTTGAAATCACAGGCTCATATCCTGTAAAAAAGGCATATCAGCTTGCTTTCCTCTTCATCATAACAGGAGCCATGTATTCAGGATGCGCTCATTATCTTATGAACGCAGACCTTCACATAAGCATTTTCTATTTTCACCTGTACACATCCCTTGCCTATATGTACATCTTGATTACAATCCATGTCCTAGAAAAGAAATGCAGTCCTTTTGCAGTAAAAATCGCTTCCCAGGGAATAGAACTTAAGGAAAAGAAATTCTTTGGTCTTTCACAGCGAGCTAATTTCATTCTATACATGGTGATCCCTATTATTGGAACTTCACTCATAACGATACACACGGTTTTCTATGCTTTCCATGCACAGACCATCCATAGCACAACTGGAACAATGACATCCAGAAATCTTTCATATATGGAATCTTTCGGTCTATACATCAAGACAAATTTTACGAAACCAGAAACAATGTTGTTTATCCTTAAAATCTCAATCGTCAACACCATAGCAACCTGCATTCTCATATATTTTTACTACACAAGAATTCTCAACAGCACGACTCTCATGCAGAATTCTCTTGTCATGCTCAACAACAACAAGGTAGATAGAAGTGCTCTTTTTGAAGTCAATATTTTTTCGGAAGACTCCTATACCATGCACCTCATCAACAGAACAATTCTCCTTTTTGATTCCATCATCAGGAACAATACAAAGACAAACAAAGACATCGACAACATATCACGGATGCTTTCACAGATTTCTTCGCAGACAACAGAAAACGTAATCAGGCAGTCTGCAAACATAGAAGAAATACTTGCCACAATGCAAAGTGTCGACAACCTTTCCAAGAAAATAGAAAGCAACTTTGATGAAGTCATAACGGTTGCATCAAAGACAATGATCAGCGTAGACACGACCTTCGTTGATCTAAACGACAATTTTGACAAGATCAAGGAAATAACCGACACAAACAGGATAACAATTGAAAACCTTAAGAAATTGTCTGACAAAATTTCTGGAATTCAGGAAGTGATCAATTCCATCGACAAATTCGCAGAACAGACAAAGACAGTCGCCTTCAATGCTGAGCTTGAGGCAAACAACATAAAATCAGAAGGCACAAACTTTACGAACGTCGCAGAAGAAATCCGTCATCTTTCAAACAACACGCTTGAACTGACAAAAAAAATCCATGCACAGATTACGGATATTACAAATGCCAGCGAAGATCTTATCGCAACAGGCAACTACTGTATGAGGAAAACAAAGGAAGGTAATGAAATCTGTATCCAGCTGGGTGAAAAATTTGAAGAAATAAAACAGTCGGCAAGATCTACTTCTTTCAGCTCATCCAACATCAAGGAATCTTTACACGAGCAGACTAATTCCTTTCATCAACTTGTCGAGACCCTTTCCCAGATCGCAAAGAGTGTCCGCAACTTCGGATCATCCTCAACGACAATAGCTGACACCATTGAAAACTTAAGGCAAAATTCTATGCATATTCTTGCCCTTAACAATAAATACAACAAATCAGATGATATAGAGGAAGGTAACGCCCTATGAAAAGTTTTGAACATGAAGCAACCGTAAGAAGCTTTTTACCAGACATATTTGGAGCCATAGTAGTTTTCCTGTACTCGATTTTCTCTACGAACATTCCTTTGGATGTATTTCTCCGATCCTTAAAGTTCTTCATTGCAGTTGTGGTTTTCCTTCAGTTTGGCTGTGCCATTATTACGGATCACCTCTGTTACCATAAGGTTTCCATTAGAATAAAAAGCTTCTACACATCAAAGACCACGATAACTGAACGAACTCATCTTTTTGATGAGATCATCCAGTATCCTTTCTACACTGCCCTCATGACTTTCTTCTACTTTTTCCTTGGCACAACAATCATTTCCTATTACATCTACTCATATCTCAACCAGCCTTTGAACATTACGGGACTTTTCATAATCGAGGCTCTTTTCGGAACATACTTTGCATCCCTCATCGGTTATACCTTCTGTTCCAAGATTGTAAGCAAAATCGGCATAGACATCATCAATTCAGGCATTGAGAAGGATTATGTCATGAAGAAAAAATTCTTCGGTGTCCGATTCAACATGAAGGTCCTGCTTTTCGTTGCTTTACCATGCATCTTCACCTGCATCATCAACTGCTCTGTTCTTATCGCAGGATATTATCCATTTGAAGGAAAAGCAATTGCAACAAACGGCGACATCCAGACATTAAGAATGTTCAACACGATCGTCATCAACAGCATAATCATGCTTATTTCAATTCTATTCTTCTACAACGACATAAACACGAAGAATACACGAATGACCGAAGTCCTCAATAAAATTACATCTACGGACTTTTCAAAAATATCACCTATTGAAACAGATATTTCAGACGAATTCTCGTTCAACCATTATCTTGCAAACCAGATCATCTCAATGCTCCGTGGAATTCTTTTTCAGACCGAACAGTTTGGAAAGACCATCAGTGATTCATCATCCGATCTTATGCGCATTGCAAATGAAACTGAATCCACTTCAGTTGAACAGTCAACAGGCATCAAGGAAATAGTTTCTACGATGGAAAACGCAACAAACCTTTCCCACAACATCGAAAACAGAATCATCGAAGTTACGGAAATCGCAAAAAAGACCGTAGAAAAAGTAAACACGGGATCAGAGCTTCTTGAGAAATCACTCAACTCAATTTCTGCCATCGCTGAATCCAACGAGATAACCATCACAGGCATAAAAAAACTAAATGACAAGATCAATTCAATCTGGGAAATCGCAAACATCATCGACAGTATTTCAGACCAGACAAAGATCATTGCCTTCAACGCAGAACTTGAGGCTACCACGGAGATTGGTGAAAGCAAGAACTTCAAGAATGTCGCAAACGAAATCA
Organism: Treponema sp.; assembly: GCF_045641405.1. Taxonomy (GTDB): domain Bacteria; phylum Spirochaetota; class Spirochaetia; order Treponematales; family Treponemataceae; genus Treponema_D. Next base: position 3,862 of record NZ_JAZUGX010000006.1, on the reverse strand, counting down.
GAAGACTTGCAAACAGCACCATGGACAGCACAAGGGAAATAAAGTCCAAGATCACAGCCGTACAGAAATCATCAGAAGAACTCATAAAGGCATCACAGGAAAGCACAGACCTCATCAAGAAGGAATCGGAACTTTCGACAAGGCTCGAAAACAAATTCACAAGCATCAATAATTCCGCAAGATATAATTCAACATCTTCCAACGAAATCAAATATCTTGTAGAACAGCAGACTAAGGCCTTTGACCAGATAGTCAATACCCTTCAGCAGATCAGCACAAGTGTCCAGGGCTTCTCCAAGTCAACAAGATCACTAATTGAAACATCAAGAAACCTGCAGGAAAACGTAAACCTCATTGAATCCGCCAGCATTTCAGACCACGAAGCGGAAGAAGACGAAGAGATGGAGGCATAGAATATGGTCAACAAGTCGATTTCATTTTCATCAAAACTGTACTGGTACAATACTGCAACAATGCTCACATGTGCAATCTTTGTATTCTGCTACTCTGCATTCTTTATCTCGATAAAACCATCCCAGCTTTTCTGGGCTTTCACTTGGAGCATTACGACTTACTGTGTTGCACAGCTTGTTTTCATGCCATTCATACATAGATTTCTCACCAGAAGAATAGAAAAGGACCTTACCCTTTTCAACGATAATGCACTTGATAATGTTGAAGACAGAACAAGACTATTCCTGGAACTGGTTCGCTACCCGTTTCTCTCAGGCATAAGAACATTCATATATGCAACTTTAATAACTGCATTCCTATGTTTCATCTATCATAAATTTCCAGGAATTGGCCTTGACCTGGCAACTGCAAAGATTTCATACATTGCATGTATCTTTGGCTCATACACTACAGCAATCGTTATCTATTATTTCTCGGAACGCATTTCAAAGAAACCTATTGAAAGGATACTCAAAGCAGGCATAGATTCATCCATATTGAACAAGAAAAACTTTTTTGGAATCAAGAAGCCTTATTACGGACTTTCAATTCTATCACGCTGCATCATGTTTCTTTTCATTCCGATTGTTTTTTCAAACATACTCTCCTTCTTCCTTCTAAAGCAGGGCTACATGTTGATCAACGGAGTTGTACTTGGACCAAAGGATCAGATCATAAGAATCATCATTGCAAACATCCTTCAGATCATCCTTACAGGTGCCTTGATAATTCTTTTTATCCGTTACATGTCACAGAACAACAGCCAGTTGCGTCAAGTATCAATTGAACTTCTTGAAACGGGTAATCCAAACACAGAAATCACAACGACCCTATCTGACCAGATCCAGTACAATGTATATCTTCTTGGAAATGTGATCTCCCATTACAAAACGCTTATGGACCAGTTCTCGGATATCGGTAAGGATGTTCTTCATTCTACAGAAGACCTTTCCATAATCTCAGGAAAGATCGCTACATCATCTTCCGAACAGAGCGGAGATGTAAAGGAAATTCTCAGCACTATGGAAGATTCCAACGAACTTTCCAAAAACGTAGCGACAAGAATTTCAGAGGTTTCGGAAGGAACAGACAAGACAAAGGATGACGTTTCAGAAGCATTCTCCCTTCTCAAGGAAAACATCAAGCGCCTTTCCGACATCAACGATTCAAACCAGGGTGTAATCGACGGCATAAAGAATCTGGCTGCACAGATAGACAACATCGACGACATCGTTACAATAATTAAGGATATCGCAGATCAGACAAAGATCATTGCCTTCAATGCAGAACTCGAGGCCGTATCGAATGGAAAGAACGGAAGAAATTTCCATATCGTTGCAACTGAAATCAGGCGTCTTGCAAACAACACAATGGAATCCATCCAGAAGATTCAATCTTACATCGAAAGCATTCAGGATGCATCTCGGGAACTGATCTACTCATCAGAACAGAGTACGGAATTCATCCATGAAGAAGCAAACATTTCAAAACAGCTTGAAACACAGTTCGGTGGAATCATGGAATCATCAAACGAAACCAATGAAAAGGCAACTGAAATTTCTGGAATCATCGAACAGCAGACGGCATCCTTCAACCAGATAGTCATAACCTTGCGTCAGATCAGTTCTGGAATCGAAAGCTTCGCACAATCAACAAAGACCATAACAAATACCGTCAATGAAATGAAGAACATCGCCTTCAAGCTTTCAAACATGAAGGACCACATCTGATCAGGATCCAACAGGTGCATGCCAGTAAGATATAATTTTCTGACTGCACCTGAATTCTTTCAAGCAGGTGTCTTGGATTCAGCCAGAATCCTAAGGATATTTTCCATTACGGAGAAACTTACAGGAGAGAGGGATTCCTCATTGTCTTTTTCTGAATGGAACAGTCTCCATGTCAAAGGCAGGTGCTCTTTATAGGAAAAGTCAGGAACATTTTCCTTCAACCTCTGTTCCTTCGTGCATTCCCGATTGAGTACATTCGATTCAAGGTTCTTGTCTTTGGTTATCATCCTTGCATAAAGGGATGCTTCATCGGCAGGAAGCATGGTAATTGCCACAGCTGGAATTCCACAGGCAAGAAAAGATGCATTGTCGCTGTAAGGTACAGGCAATGTCATCCACCGTCCAGGGCTTGCCGCCTTAAGGATTTCCTGAGTCCTTACATAAAGATCATTGGCTGTCTTTACGAATGAGGATGGAGTCTTTGGGCCAAGATTCAATCTTGCAAGAACGGGCACCTCACCTCGGCCGCAGGCATCAAAGACATAGACATCATCTTTTATTCCCAGCCGCTGGAATGTAGCCGCTATGCCGAATGCACCCTGCTCAGCTACTCCTGTATTCCAACCAAGCTCTTCACCGTCAGTAAAGAAAATGCGAACATTATGAAAATTAGGATAGTTCTTTAAATATACAGCCCAGTTCATAAGCTGCCAGTCGGCGGCGCTGTTGTCATTTGCTCCAGGGCTACCTTCAACCCTGTCATGATGGGCGACAACAGTTTTTATCCTGAACCTTGGATTGTAAGCACCAGCACCAAACTGCACGAGGATATGGTTCTTACCGTCAATGGCAACCCTTGTCGATTCAACACCGTGCCCCTTAAGCCACGACTGTATGAAATCAGCACGATCGCATCGACTGCTTATGAAGCTTGAAAAATCCTGCGGCAGAAATCCCATGAAGCCTAGTATTCTCCCCTGGAAGAACCACGGTCACGACCACCGCTGCGGTTGCCGCCAAAGCGCCCACCACGGAAGCTGCGTTCTCCACCGCGTTCATTGCGATCGCGGTCAAAGCTCCTACGAGGTCCACGGTCATCTCTTTTTTCCTCAGCGTAGTTGACCCTTACACGGCGTCCGTCAACTTCCTTTCCACCGATTTTTGCAATGGCACCATCACAGTCCGATTCATCAGAAAGCTCTACAAAACCAAATCCCTTTGACTGGCTTGTATCCCTATCTTTGATGATAGTAGCCGATATTACCTCACCATATTCCGAAAACAATTCAGTGAGTCGATCTTCTGTTGTTGTGTAACTAAGGTTACCGATATAAATTCTTTTAGACATGGTCTAAATTTACATTGTAATATGTTTTAAATCAACTTTTTTTTACCATCCACCAAGAATTCCACAGAAACAGATGTGTCCGTCAATTTTGGGCCCCCTGGGGAGCCAGCCAGACACCTTGGGGTTCAAAAGATGTGATTTTTATGTTCCAAGGTAACAAATTTTTCCAGTCATCTTCAGTCCAGCCATCAGTATCGGCGGCCTGTTCAAAAATACAGCGAAGATAATCTTCTGGATTTATATTATGGATTTTAGCACATTCAATCAATGTAAACAAGAGGCAGCTTGAGCGTGCACCATCTTCCGAGCCGGCAAAAAGCCAGTTTTTGCG
>NZ_JAZUGX010000005.1:0-35694 GCF_045641405.1 Treponema sp. | reverse complement strand
CAGTCAGAAAAATCTGTGTTCTTAAAGCTTATTGCGGCATTTATTTCTGCTTCTGTCAACGGCGGCAGCTTCTTTACTTCATCTAGCGTCATAGTTTTCATAATACTCTTCCTCCTCATCTTCTTCAGCTTTTCGTGCTGATATGATTCTTGTATTTCCGTTTCTGTCTGTTGCTACAACGAACAGAACCAGCATGTCAGAAACTCGTCCAATTATATTGAACCGTTCTTCTTCAAGCGTTGAATGCTCAACATCAAGTTTTTCAACACGCTTTTCATCAAGAAAAACACGGACTGCCATTTCAAATGAAATGTCGTGTTTCTTCTTGTTTATGTCATTTTTAGTTTCCATGTACATAATAATATGTACATTATCTATCGTCAAGTTTTTCCTAAACTTCTGTATTTTCTGAAGGAAAATGCAAAAGTCGCTCCCGCAGGGCATAGTATAAAACGATTACATCCCTTCCATGACATCGCTTCGGCACGCAGTTTTACGTCCGTGTAAAACTGCTAAACAGAACACGCATTATTTTCATCCGCATTCCTGGCGGCTGTTCGCTTTCGCAAAATAATGAGTGTTCTGTTCACCTCCGCTTGCATTTGTTTTCCAACTTGCGGGAGCTTTGTAAGTTTACTTAAATTCATTGAAAAGTAAATTTTTAACAAGTGTATTTTTCTACTGGCGTTTTAGCAGGTGAACAGAATGTACGTTATATGGCGGAGCGGACTGCAGCCACGACGGCTGCTGAACATAACGCACATTCTGTTTAGGTGTGCAGCCATGGACGGCGGAACACCGGGCCTGCGGGAGTAATTGAAGTTTTTAATTTCCACAGAATATATTTATTATGTCTTCTTCCGTCATACCTGAATAATAATCTTCGCTATCAATTATATTTTGTATATCTAAAAACTTTCTACAGATATAAATAGATATTTCATAATCACTTTTTGTAACAAAATCTTTCTCGGAAGCATTTTCTAAAACTCCTATAAGCATTTCCCTTGCCTTGTCTGTTTGTCCAAGGTAGTAAAGGCAAAGAGCAAATCCCATCGTATGAAACGAAGCTTTTGTTTGATTTTTTTCATATCGTTTATATACATTGGCACATCGATTGAGAAAATCCTCTTTAGTTAAAATTTCCTCATAATAAAGTCTTCTTAACACATAGCATTGCTGTGAATAACCACTGTCCCAATAATCTATATTATACTTTTCTTCTTGAAAAAAACATTCCAGCAGTTTATCAATTTTCTCTTTATCAGCTATTGTATACTCTTGATAATCTATTGATTTTTCAAATTCCCACAATTTTTTTAATCTTTTTTCTTGAGTAGAACATGCCATAATCAATATAACATGAACCACAAGTAAAAAATTTAAAAACAATCTTTTCATTTTAATTTCATCCTATATTTTGAATAATTTATGAAACGTTTATTTATGCCAGCATCTACTGCAATTCCTGCTCTAAAATGTAAATCCACTTCTATAGATTGTGCATTTGTAAAATCGAAATCAAAATTAGCATCACCTATTGCTTTATATGGAGGTCCATTGCTTATAAAAGAGTAGTTAGGATATTGAAAATGTGATTTTCCTACTTTATTTCCATCAACAAATAAAGTTGCATCTCCAAAGAAAACATAATCATCTACTAAATTTTGAGCTACCAAAAAACCGCTTGCAAATATGGACAAACTTTTGTCATTTAAAAATGTCGAACCAGTAAAACTGGATCCTCCATTGACACCAATTCCTTCTACAGGAACATAAGTCCATCTTGAAAAATTATAACTTGAAACAATAGAAGTATTATCCTGTGTTTTTTCTACCACATTTCGTCCATTCCCACTTGATTCAGCATTATCCTGACTAAGTGTATTTCTTTTGCCAACTGTTTCCCCAACTTGAAGTGTTCTTGGATCTCGTGTGAAACCAGACGCCTCTCTCCAATTCGATCCATATTTACCCCAAAGAGTATCTCCTTCTTGTGCTGTTGAAGTTCCATCGGGATTATCAATCCACATACCAGTAGGATCCGTATACCTGACAGGATTGTTGCCGGCGTAGTGGTACAAATTAAAATTGATGTGGGTATCAACTTAAAATTTGCACCTTACACGCGGAAAACTGGCTCCAGAACCTTTCCTTCCCTGAAATTTTTTTCCAAAAACCGGACGATCTGCACTGCAAACCGCCCGGTTTCAGCTCATTTTATGCCTTAGCCATACAAATCACATTTTTTGGATGGCTAAGGTTTTGTGGCAGATTCAGAGGTCTGTGTCATAGCAATAGTATTCAGCATGTTTGAAGATTCAAGAATATTTCGATACCTTCCACAAGTCAATTTCTCTATAAGCCATATAGCCACAAGGCATCTGATACAATTCATTAACTGATTCATCAATCATACAAATTTCTTCAAGACTTACCAACACGGCATTTGTTTCATCAATTTGTATTTTCCCCAAAAATTGCCACATTCCATCATCGCTATCATGATATACTGTCGTTATAATATCAGTTTTATTAATAATATTACTTGTTGTAATAACCATCGTATTTTTATCTTCTTTAAATAAAAATTTCATCTTATTCCACCTTGTTTGATTTCATTATATTTTCTTGCCTTGATAGAACTTGAGCATTACTAAAACTATTTGATCCACCCAAGCTTTTAGGATAAATATGATCGATTTGCCATTCATCAGGACTTGGAGTTACTCCTTTCATGCTTTTTGTAGGAGGAACCAAAAGCCTTCCATCACCATCTGAACGTACTACACCTCCATTTCGTTTCATGTTTTCTTCGATAATTGCTTTTTTTTGTGCTGGTGTAAAAGGCTTCCCTGGACCAACGGACGGAGAATCAGTCAAGTTTGCATAAGGCCCTTTTGAAACTGTTTTTGAACCATTTGAAACAGCCTTAGACAGCCCAGAAATAACTTTTGGAGCCACTTCTTCTATGACTGCACCGACCATAGCACCCGCTGCACCTCCTGCAGCAGCCATGGCCATTCCTTCAACCGACCCCTGTTCTCCGGCCACCAATTTTTCTGCACAGTATCCGGCTGTACCTGCCATAGCCGACCCGGCAATTTGTGCTCCAAGAGACATGCCGCATGTAGCGGCAGCTAAGCCTCCGGTAACAGCTCCACCTGCAGCGGCTGCGGCAATGTGCTTCAGGTCTCCTCCTGCAGCCCAAGCAGCTGCAGCTCCCAAAGCAGCACCAACTCCAGCGCCTACAAGAATATGGATTGCATTCCCATCCGGATCCGTGTACTTCACCGGATTGTTGCCGGCGTAGTGGTACAAATTAAAATTGATGTGGTTATAGGCTCCGCCCATGCCAGGCAGGCTTCCAGCATCCTTCGAATTTCCCTTTCCGGCTCCAGGGATGTATTCCCCAAGCGCCGGGTCGGTGCTTATCCATGTGGAGTACTTTGGGTCCAGGTAGCGCGCACCGTAGTAGTAGAGTCCGGTCTCCTCGTCCTTTTCCTTGGCGCTGAACTTGTACGGCAGGTATTCAAGCCCCCTGTTGTCTGTACGCTCTATCCAGGTTTCTCCGTATGGCGTGTATTCTATGCGCTGGTATTCATCCCCCTTGTAGTCGGTAATCATGGATGCAGATCCAAGATGGTCCGAATGATAGAAGTACTGCTGCACCTCTTCTGCATCCGCCCATACATCGTTGGCCATACGCAGCTTGGTGACGATTCTTGTCTCTCCAAGGTACACGTTCTTTGCATACTGTCCGCCGTGAATGCGGTTTCCGGCATCCGTATGAAGCGTCCACATCCTGTTGAAATACAGGGTTTCGCCCGATGCTGTGTACTTGTTCGTGCGTTCTCCGCCCTCACTGTAAATATAAGATGTGGTGTAGTTTGCGTCAACACTGGATACAAGCCTGTTGCGTTCATCCCAGCCGTAGACCCTCTTGTAATGAGATTTAAGTTTATTTACATCCCCGCTGTCATCGCGGAACAAAGCCCACCCGTAATCCGTTGAATACACATCATCCGATTCTCGATTGATTCTACCCTTCACTACGCTCAGGTTCAGCAGAGGAATGTAATGCTTCCCTATCAAAAATTCATTAGCTAACCTTTTTAATATGATTTTAAAAACCTTTGACTTTTACCATTTCCTTTGTTACTATTGATAGAAACAAAGGAAGGTAATCTTATGAAAAAAATCATTTTTACACTTACAGCCGCTGCTCTTCTTCTTGGCAGCGCATTCGCAAAGCCTGCTAAGGGCAAGAAAGTTAAGATCGGTATCGCAAAGATTGTTCAGCACGTTGCCCTCGATGACGTTGAGCGTGGCGTAATGGATGCAATCAAGGATGCTGGAATCGATGCAGAATATGACCTCCAGAATGCAAACGGAGACGTTGGAACCGCAGCACAGATCGCTGCACAGTACAAGGCAGAAAAAGTAAACGTTGCAGTCGGTATTGCAACACCGATCGCTGTTTCCCTTGCAACAACACTCAAGAACATTCCTGTTGTCTTTGGAACAGTTACTGACCCAGTCGGCGCAGGACTTGTCTCTACAACAGCCCATGGTGAACGCAATGTTACAGGCATGAGCGATGCAATTCCTACAGAACAGCACATCAAGCTCTTTAAGGAAGTTGCTGGAATCAAGACACTCGGCTACATCTACACAAGCAACGAAGACAATTCCGCAAGTGCCCTCGCCCTTGTTGAAAAGGGATGCAAGGAAGCAGGAATCAAGCTTGTGACACAGAGCATTACAAAGTCTGACGAAGTAAAGGCAGCCTGTGAAGCAATCGTCGGTCGCTGTGATGGACTTTACCTTTCAACAGACAACACTGTTTTCAGCGCCATCGCATCTGTTGTAAGCGTATTCGGAAAAGCAAAGAAGCCTGTATTCTCAGGTGACGTAACAGCAGCCCGTCAGGGTGGAATTTTCATGGCATCTGGTTTCAACTATTACAAGGCTGGACGCGCAACAGGAGAAATGGTCGTTAAGATCCTCAACGGCGCAAAGCCTGCAAGCCTCCCAGTCCGCTTCATGACAGACCCATCTGACAGCGATTTCCTCATTGACCTTGACACTGCGGCAAACTGCGGAATCAACGTTGATGAAAAGCTCATCAAGCAGGCTAATCTCATTTTCCAGAACGGAAAGCTTACAGAAAAATAAAGTATGCTTAATTCAATTTTGATAGAAGGCCTCATCTACGGAATCATGGTACTTGGGGTCTTCTCTACTTTCAGAGTCCTCAACTTCTGCGACATGACTGTGGATGGAAGCTTTCCTCTTGGCGCCTGTGTTCTTGCAGCCTGCCTTACTTTAGGCATGTCTCCTGCAGCTGCCATCATGATTGCTTTTCTTTCTGGACTCGTGGCAGGACTTGTTACAAGTGCAATCTACACAAAACTTAAGATCCCTGATCTGCTTGCTGGTATCCTCACCATGACCATGCTATATTCAGTCAACCTGAGGATAATGTCAAACAAGGCAAACATTTCATTTCTTAAGATAGAAACACTATTTTCAAAGATTCAGGACAGAGCATACGATCTCTTTTTTGACATGGGACTTGAACTTGATGTTGAATGGGGACTCGTATTCTTCCTTATCATCTTTGTTGTAGTTTTAAAGCTGCTCATGGACCTTTTCTACCACACGGACCTTGGACTTACCATGGGTGCCCTTGGATCAAATCCACAGCTCATAGTTTCCCAGGGTGTGAATCCTGACATTGTAAGAACCATCGGAATCTGTTTTGGAAACGGACTTGCCGCCCTTGCTGGAAGCTTTGCCGCAATGTACAACGGCTTTGCCGATGTTGGAATGGGAACTGGAATTGTTGTTTCAGGTCTTGCATCCTTAATGCTCGGTGAGTTCATCATCAAGTCAAACAGGATCGGGCTCCAGACGCTGCGCGTGTTCATCGGTTCCATCGTTTACCGTGCCCTCATGATTCTTGCAAGAAGCTATGGATACAAAGTGCACATCACTCCTAACGACCTAAAGCTTGTAACGGGCATACTCATCATTGCCTGCCTCATCGTTTCAAGAACAAATCTTTTGGATCGCTTTAAGAAAGACAAAGGAGAGGCAAAATGATTGAACTCAAAGACATCAACATCGTTTTCAACAAAAACACTCCGGATGAAAATCACGCCCTAAAAAACATAAACCTTAAAATCAACAGGGGAGATTTCATTACTGTCATCGGATCCAACGGTGCAGGTAAATCAACCTTGTACAATGTGATTGCTGGAACCTATTCTGCAACCAGCGGAACAATCCTCCGTGAAACAGAAAAAGGAATCGAAGACATCACAAAAGAAAAGGAATACAAAAGGGCCCGTTACATCGGCCGTATTTTCCAGAATCCACTTTTGGGAACTGCTGGGAAAATGTCCCTTGAAGACAACATGGTCATAGCATCAAAAAAAGGATTCAAGGGATTGAAAATAAGCTTGAACTCAAAGCTCCGCGAGGAATTCAAAAAGCAGGTTTCTGTTCTGGACATGGGTCTTGAAAACAGATTGAATGACAACGTTGAACAGTTCTCTGGCGGACAGCGACAGGCCCTTACACTTTTGATGGCAGTAATGTCTAAGCCTGATCTGCTTTTGCTTGACGAGCATACAGCCGCCCTTGATCCGACAAATGCCGCAATTGTAATGGAGCTTACGAAAAAATTTGCCGCGGAATACAACCTTACGGTAATGATGGTAACCCACAACATGCAGCACGCCCTTGATTATGGAACGCGCCTTTTGATGATGGACGGTGGAGAAATAATTCTGGACATCGACAAGGAAGAAAAAGCCAACCTGACCATGGATGATCTTGTAGAAAAGTTCAGGTCAATAAAAAACAAGGGACTTGTCAGCGACAAGATGCTCCTGCAGTAGTTTATTCAGTCCTCATGTTGCCAAGGAATTTACCAAAGCTGTTTCCGCAATCGGATTTTACTTTGCTTGCCATGGCACGTTGGGTCTTTGAAGGAAGAAGTTCCCTGCTGCCCGAGCTTTCCCTGCCATTGAAGGAAGTTGACCAAAGGAATTCCATTTCCTGCTCATCCTTAAGCTGACCTTCAAAGCTGTAGATGCACTGAACGGTTTTCTTGTTGTCAGCTTCGCGTTCAAATTTTTCCATCTTTGCAAAAAATGTGTAACGGCTTTCACTTGAATCTGTAACACGGAATCCATAGGCCCCAAACATTTCTGAAACTGCCTGGAACATCTTAGCATCTTCATCTCCGACAATCTTAACAAAAATTGGAATAGCCCTTGCTATGTCCAGCATCTGCGAACGGACAGAAGCCGTCGTATAGAGCTGTTTCTTTATTCCCTCTGCAGATTTAACATTGATCACTTCAAGTTTTGAAAGCATCTTTTCATCAAGCTCCGCAATTTCACGGGCAAAGTCGAAACGGGCATAGGTTTCCAAAGTGTAAAGCTCAGAAGGCTTTGATGCACAGAGAAGATTTTCAATCCTACTATTGTTTGCCATTATGGAAGTAAGCAGAATCTCTTCCGTCTTTTTTTTGTTCATTACGGCAAGTGCATAGAACTTCTTTTCTTCGCTGTAGTATTCCTTGAGTTCAATTCCAATAAGGTCTTCTACCGCAACACGCTGCATGATGTCCTTTGAAAAATCTGCGGACATACCAGTAGAAATCGTTCCGTTTGCTTCTGCCTGCTTCAACCTTGAAGAAGTAGACGATGCAGAGCGGACATTGCGACCAAAAATTGCAGCCAGATTTTCAACAGCAGAAAGTTCGGCCTGCTGCTGTGTCTTGCCATTTCCAACTGCAGAAAAATAATCCTGGGCTGGATACACCTTTGAAGGATTCTTTACCCACTGAGGAGTCTTTGCAAAAACTGCTGAGGACAAAACGGAAACTAAAAATATTACGGAAAACTTACGCATGGCGTTTATTTCTTCTTCTGATTCTTGATTTCTTTCTTGATTTCGTCGTTCTCACCCTGCCAGATGATCTTGTTTGTCTCGATGCTAGAAAGAGTGACGTTTACAAAATATGCTCTTACGGATTTTTTGCCTTCCTTCTGGACGATGGATTTTACCGTTCCTGTAAGCATGAAATCTGCTCCAGCCTCGTTGTCCATTGCCTTTGCAGTTTCAAGACTGGCATGCTGTTCCTGATCAATCTTTTCGTCCCTGAGCTGTTCGCGTTCATCCCTTGAAACTACGAACTCAAGGACACCTGAATTTATGATCGCTGAACGAAGCCTTTTTTCGATGATTGAAGTATCAATATGCTCGTTGCTGCCGTTCACAATTTTACCGACGATTACAAGTCCAGGCCTTCCATTCTCTTCCTCAAACCTTGCGATTCTTGGAGAACTGACACATTCCTCAATAAGTGAATCACAGACAATGCGGACATCGGTATCATTCCAGTATCCGTCAAGATCTATGACCTTGTCGCTTGAAACTCTTTTGACCTTTGTTCCAGCGGCGAAAGCTCCCATCACAGCAGCTGCAACCATGGCGATTCCAATAATCTTTTTCATTTAAAACCTCTCTTGTATTTTATTCGTTGATTTCATTTATTACATTCTTAAGCTGAACTTCATAAAGATCTGAGTCCATGACCCATACTGAATAGTAATTGAATTTCACCTGATAGTCACTTTCTTTTTTTGCTTTTTTTACACCTTTTTTCAAGGTGCCGTTCTTAATCCAGAATGAAGACATTTTCTGAAGTCCTCTGATTTCACTTTGAGAAAACACTTCCTGAACCTTAAGCATGCTGATTTCAGCCATGTCGTTGTCGGCAATGGTGACTTCATTGATTTCCGAAGTCATTTCCCTTGAGATTTCCTCGGTGACACCAGCTACATCGTCAAACATTTCAAGCATCTCAAGATTGTCACCAGATACCTGTACTGTCCAAACCTTGTAGCCTTCAAGCTCCAGTTCCTTGATTACCGTATTCCTGTCAGACTGAGCGATGGCAGTGACCCACGCTGGAATTTCACCTCCTTCGTCCCTATACTGCCAGTCAAGGACCACAGGAGAATTTCTGCTGATTTTTTTTGCAGCCGACCCAAAGGAAAAAATAAACGCAAGCTGGATTAAAATAATAAATGCTTTTTTCATTCTATAATTCCTAAACAACTGAATTCAAATTTGGTTTCCTTCAATCCTTAACATTCTGATCTGCCTTCCCATCCTGGCATATTCAATCTTTCATGCTCAAGGACAGCCTCAAAATCCGCCCGTGGATCGCAGTGCTCCTCTATCTCAAGCTGGGTCCTATGAAGTCGGTTGATGCATTCGCTTTTTTCCTTGTAACCGAGCCGCGACCTTTCAATGGCGTCACCGAGAATCCTGATGCTTTCATCATAAATGCGTAACGGTACTGGAAATGGATGTCCGTCCTTTCCACCGTGGGCAAAGCTGAAACGGGCAGGATCACGGAATCGGCTTGGTGTACCGTTGATTACTTCACTAACTAACGTTAGTGACTGTAAAGTTCTTGGACCAAGACCAGGCGTTAATAGAAGGCTTTCAAAATCCTTGGGATCGCTTTCATAGGCCGTTGCAAGAACCCCGCCAAGACGCTTCAAATCTACATCTTCTGCCCTTACATCGTGGTGTGCAGGCATTACGATATTTCGGCTAACGACTGGTGGAAGCATTTCTTCCGTTAGGCTAACTTTCGTTAGTTTATGTTCGGTGTCCTCAAAAAGCTCCAGCTGCTGCTTTTCCGCCTTTATCACCGCCTCTGAAACACCATGATTCTGGATGTCCCTTATCTCGCTGATTATCCGATCAGGATTTTCCTTTGAAAGGTCAAGGATGGAAGAACGGGTTTCCTTTGCATCACTGTCCGTAAGATTCAATATGTATTTCTGGTTTTCACCAGTAATTCCCGTGTGAGGATCTTCTACAAAGCTCTTTAGATTTTCAGAACACCAGTGATAGCGGCGTGCAGTTTTTGTGGCGCTGTTCATTCCCTGCTGAACAACCGTCCAGTCACCCTCATCGCTTACAATGAAATTGTGCTGGTAAAGCTGGAACCCATCCTGGACCGCAGTGCTGTCAACCTTTGCCACAAGCTTGCTGTTGCGTACAAGACCGTTTCCATCAAGGCCAGCCATGTTGCTTACAAACTCAAGTTCTTCCGGAGTCTTTCGTGAATATTTTCCGCGGCCGCCGCAGACAACAAGACCAAAGTCTTTTGCACGAGCATTAATTCCGCGCTTAAGGGCATACATAACGCTGGTCGTAATTCCGCTTGAATGCCAGTCCATTCCAAGAACAGCACCGAGAGACTGAAACCAGAGCGGGTCACTCAATCGGCGGAGAACTTCTTTTTTTCCATACTGAAGGATCAGGGCTTCTACAATCAAAGTGCCCATGTCACGCATTCTGTCCGCAAGCCATTTTGGGACTATTCCCGAATGAAGAGGAAGATCAGCATGTCCTGTGTTTCTTGGCATAAATTTTTCCTTTTATCAAACCACAGATGGCAAAGCAATCATCACCTGCCCAGTAAAACCTTAATCAAGTCTGCCCTTCCAGCTTCACGCAAAGCTTCCTTAACAAGGTTTGCATTCTCGCGTTTATTGAACTGGAGCAAGGCACGCTGTAGACGGCGCTCATGTCCACCACGGGCAACGTAGACTTTCTCAAGATGTCCGTCGCCGCCTTCCTTGTGGGGATTGAAGCCTGTGTAATACATTGCCGTAGCAAGACTTCCGGGAGTTGGATAGAAATCCTGAACCTGATCCGGAACGAATCCCGTCTTTTTAAGATAAAGGGCGGTTTCAATTGCTTCGTTTAAACCAGCCCCAGGATGCCCCGCAATATAATATGGAACAAGGTACTGCTTCATTCCACATTCTTTATTGGTCTTCTCATATTCCTTTGCAAAGTCCTCGTAGACCTTGTGGGTGCTTTTCCTCATCAATGAAAGGACATTATCGCTTACATGCTCCGGCGCAACCTTAAGCTGGCCCGAGATGTGGTGCATTACAAGTTCCTTAAAGAAAGTCTTGTCCTTGTCCATCATCAGGTAGTCAAAGCGGATTCCCGAACGGATGAATACTTTCTTTACCTTTGGAAGCTCGCGGAGTTTTCTTAGAAGCGAAACATAATCCGTGTGGTCGACCTTTACATTGGGACAAGGATTTACGCCCATGCAGTCACGGTTAGGACAAGCACCGGCCTTTGCCTGTTTTTCGCAGGCATCGTGTCGGAAGTTTGCAGTAGGACCACCAACATCGTGAATGTATCCCTTAAAGTCCTTGTCTTCCGTCATGCGCTTGGCTTCTTCTATCAAACTTTCATGGCTTCTTGCCTGAATGCGCCGTCCCTGATGGAAAGTGATGGCACAGAAAGAACATGCTCCAAAGCATCCGCGGCAACTCGTAAGGCTGAACTTTACTTCCGAAAGGGCTGGAATTCCAGTCTTGTTGTTTTCCGCAGGCTCGTCATACATTGGATGCCAGCGACGGGTAAAGGGAAGCTCATAAACCTTGTCAAATTCTTCAGTTGTCAAAGGAAGTGCTGCCGGCATCTGGACAACAAAACGGGTGTCCGCAGGTTCAACCAGAATTTTTCCGTTGATGGCATCCGTATTCTGTTCCTGAGTCGAATAGCTTCGGGCAAAAAGCTCCTTGCTTTCTTCCGTGTTTTTGGAAATGTCCTGATAGGACGGAAGCCAGATTGCATCCTCTGGAATTTCTTCTTTTTTGCTTGTATACCAGCATGTTCCGCGCACACCCCGGATTTGGCGGGCAGGAACACCTTCCTTTAGAAGGGCCGCAATTTCAAGCAAAGAATGTTCACCCATTCCGTACATGAGAAGATCTGCCTTTGAATCAAGAAGAATGGAACGCTTTACGGTATTGGTCCAATAGTCATAATGGGAAGTACGCCTCAAGCTTGCTTCTATTCCACCGATAAGTACATTGACTCCCTTATAGGCCTCGCGGATTTTCTGGACATAGATGCTTGTTGCGCGGTCAGGCCTGTGACCTTTTACTCCACCGTGGGCATAGACATCTTCAGAGCGCGGTTTGTTGTTGGCCGTATAGTTTGAAACCATGCTGTCCATGGCACCTGCGCTTACAAGAAAACCAAGCTTAGGCTGCCCAAACTGGCGGAACACTTCAACGTCCTTCCAATCTGGCTGCGCAAGTATGGCGACAGTGTATCCGTTTGCTTCAAGAAGACGGCCAAGAAGCGCCGATGCAAAGCTTGGATGATCAACGTATGCGTCCCCAGAAACAAATACGAAATCTACCTGAGAAATATTCCTGTCAATGAGATCCTGCTTGCAGACAGGAAGAAAATCACTGTTTCTCAAGTTCCTTTCTTTCCTTTGCAAGCTTTCGTATCAGAACCGTCACATAGGCAAAAATGCCGATGTCGGCAGCCATGATAATTCCGATTACGATGAAATAAAGAATGGAAGCAGTTCCTTCCTTGTATGAATCATAAAAGTAATAGCAGAGGAGAGCAAACAGAGCCGCCATAAGGGTACGGCTGTTTTCAAATTTCTTCATCTTTGCCTTGATGGCATCCACGTTGCTGTCTGCAACTTCATTTTTATTTTCCGACATACCTTAATGATAAATGTAATTGTCAAAAAATTCAATTTTGAAAGGAACCAAGAAATGCTTTCATGTGAGTGAAGCGTCTGGGTATTAAACACTCCGCGCGAATCAATCCATGATCATCCTTAAACTTCTATTGTCTAAAGATCTGCTCATGTCGGGGTCTCCAGAGAATGGGCCATCGTTTACATCAACAGATGATCCCGAATCATATTCTACAACCTGATTGATGAGATAACCATCCTGGAAATAGAAATGATTTTGGTAATTGGAATCTTCCATTAAATCCAAAGATTCTTCCGACTTCCTTTTGAAATAGGTTTCCTTGCTTATGTAAAACTTTCCGTCTATCTGGTTGTTGTATTCATCAGCTTTTGAGTTTCCCGGTGTATCCTGAATCTTTGGATATGGTGCATAAGAAAAACTTGTCTTCTGCTGTGTACTATCACCATAGATAAACAGGTAAGCTCTTAACCTGTTCCTTGTTTCCGGAATGATACTTACGGTTTTTATTCTGTCACCAACCTCTGAAAAATCTTCATTGGTATTGAATTCACTCTGAAGTATGAAGCCGTTTTCATAAAGTTCCGTGTCCCAGCTCATCTTGTAGAGCGTATACAATGTGTTTGTAATTCTATCTGAAGATGCTTCAAAGAAATTGATTGTCCTGTTGACCTGATACCATTCTGTTTTGGTAGGGTCATATTTATCATCAGGGATTAAATTCCTGTAGGAAAATTTTGGAGCCTTATTCAAGGTAAAGGTGAAATCCCCATTCAAATCTGTATCAGCGTTGATGTTGCTGGCGTTGCAGGTAAGACCATAAGTCCAATATTCAGTTTCCTGGAAAGCAACATTTTTAAGTTTATTATTATCAACTTCGATCACCCTGTAGTATGAAACAGAGTTATCAGTTTCCGGGCTAAAGCATAATCGTACATTCTTGTAAACCGATGGATTGGAACCTTCAGATAGCTTCTTGTATTCGATTGTTGTATTTACAACAGAATCAACAAAACCGTCAAAGATAATGTCACATGGTTTATCTTTTTTTAGGTTTCCACTGTCATCGAAATCATATGTAACTGCAAGCTGGGAGCTGTATACTCCGGATTTTACTTTCGTGTAATAACTTTTTTCAACAGGCTTTTGCTTTCCTTCTGAATCCACAGAACAAAGAATGGAAACATATCTACCAGTTTCACTGTCTTTGTTATAACTGATTCTGTCAAAATCAGCTAAAAGTTCATTTTTAATGGCATTTCCAAGAGGACAGTCTTCGGCTTCATCCTTGCTGTAATAGAAAAACTCAATTGTATCCAGCAATACACCACTGGATTTATATTCCCTTATTTCCTTATAGTCCGAATAATTGTATTTGTCATAGACATATTCTGTAAAGGATTTGAGTTGAAGGGAGCTTGATAATTCCTTGTATACAACATCTGAATCTATTGATCTGCCATCATCACCGCCTACGCTGCTTGAACAGGAGATGCCCAACAATGAGTAAACAACAAATATCACTGAAAAAATAATTGCATTTGCTTTTTTCATGTTCTTTGCCCCCCCCTAGAGATCCCATTTTCCATTTGCAAATGGTGAAGAATAATTTATCGAAGGTTTTCCATTTCCTGTTGTACTCCAGAGGGTTCGGTCAATATTCAGAAGGTCAAAGGAAACTACGTTCTTGAATGCAGACAGCTTTACATTGGCATAATATCCGAGGGAAACCTTTCCCATAAGCTGCCAACCGCTGATTGCCTCAAGGTCGTCAAACTTCTTCTTTGCAGCCTCCATATTTGTTTTCATTAATCCTGCGTCTGGGTTGTTGACATCAAGGGAGTCGTACAGTGTTTTGTATTCATCTGTTTCAGAATTTACCTTTGTCCAGGCTCCTCCTATATTTGCAGTAAGCTTTC
Source organism: Treponema sp. (assembly GCF_045641405.1). Classification (GTDB taxonomy): domain Bacteria; phylum Spirochaetota; class Spirochaetia; order Treponematales; family Treponemataceae; genus Treponema_D. The sequence continues at coordinate 21,182 of NZ_JAZUGX010000005.1, read as the reverse complement.
CACCGCCAGTTGCTTTAAGTTCAAGAATGTTCATTCCAAAGAAAATCAAACCGGCTTTAGCTGAAGGACCAAGGGTCATGCTTCCCGTTAAACAGATTACGACCTGATGAGCATCCGGTTCCCATGAAATATCATCTGCGTTTGTATTGCTTGGAATAAATGCAAGGTTGATGTTTGAGAAGACATTTGAGTGATGCATGGATCTACTGTAATACTGGTAGTCTACACTTACGCCTCCATTGACAGAAAAATCAATGAAAAATCCTGCATATGGTCCACTGGATCCCTCTCCCCAGGAAAGTCCTGGAATTGCAACCGATGCATTTGTCTTGATTGCCCCAGTAACATTCAATCCGGCTCCAAATTCAACATCCCTGTACCAGTCATATTTTACATAACCAGGTGTGTAATAGGTTGTCCACTTCCACATTTTCCAGGTGCCATGGGTGTCGATTCCTGTCTTTGCATAGGCCGCAGAATAGACAGCCTTGTTCTGCCAGCATTTGTATCTGACCTGAGGAGTAATTGAAACCTGTGCCGTTGAAGATATTGAGCTTTCTCTTTTGGACATCATGGCTTTTGCACCTTCAAGTTCCTCTACGGTTTTATCATCATGCGCATCCCTTGCTTCTCTTATGGCGTTATCAGTCATTTTCTTAAGGTCATCAAATGAACCTTTGTTGAAAAGAGACTTTCCCTTAGGAGAAATTGTAAAGCTCCATTTAGTATATCCTTCGCTGGTTGGCATAACCGTATCAAGCATGGTTTTTGTAACGGCCGGGGATCTTGTCATTGACTCTGGATTTTCAAATTCCAATTCAGGTGGATCAAATCGTTCAGCAAATGCATCCCTTTCTTCTATTGCAGCACTAAAATCCGCAGTCTGTTCTGGAATCTGAATGCCATCAAACACTTCCCTTACTTCCGGTGTAATGGCATTGATTGAGATGCTATTCCCTGATCTTGTAATGCTTACAACTTTTTTTGCTTTTCCGTTGACATCAATAAAAATGTCACCAACTTCAAGATCAAGGGGACTTGTGGTAACTGCCTTTCCTCTTGAAATATTTTCGCGGATACCAATATCTGAGAAATCCTTAATTTTGGCAGACAGTATGAGAATGGAATCATGAATAAGACCATCAATTGCAAAGGCAGAAGAAAGGATTGTGGCGCTGAATGCAAGTGCAAAAAATCTTTTTGAAAATGTTTTCATTAGAATTCTCCTTTGCAGATGATGTTGTTTTTATCATCGATTCTGAAAATGCTCGTAAGGTTTCCGTTTTCGTCATACTGATATTCAACAATATCTGGACTGCTGTTTTCGTAGGATGCAGCAGCGCGGGTAGTTCCGTTATATGTTTTATGAATTTTCTTAACCTTTCTAGGCGCCATTGTTTCCTCAGCAATCAATGAACGTGTGGCACCTGTTTCTTCTTCATAGCTGATTGTGTATGAACCTCTTGCAGAATCAGAGACCGCTACAGAACGCAGGTCCTCATTGTTGTAGGTATAAAGCTTGTTGACGGTAACTCCGGTCTCCGCACTTGTGTAGGTGGCACTGGTGATGTTCCTTGTTCCTTCATCAACGGTCATTACAGTCTGACCGTCATCAGAATTGATTGTAATCGTAATGGCAGAACTAGACTGTCTTTCAACGGTCTGGTTGTAGCAGCCCAGCAATGTAAAAGAAAGTACGACTAATAATAGAAATTTTTTCATAGAATCTCCTTAAAACTCAGCTAAAAACCTGCTCATTTAAGTTATAATGCATTTATTTTTTTTATCCATAGAACAATCATATGGCAAAATTCCCCATAAACAAGGCAGAATAAACATCTTTTAAACGTTTACTCAAAACTGCAAATTCTATATTTTCTTCTATATAATTAAAGAACTGCTTTATTGAATAAGTTCCGGCGGAACAGCAACATTGAACTGTCTGCAAAGGAGGACGACTGTGGTATACGAGCTGAATGAGATAAACGAAAAAGTGAGATCCCTTTTTGCAGGATGGAAAGAAACATTGATCTACTCATGCCTTCAGCAGGTCATGGGAAAAGTTTTTGTGACTGATGTTGAAAACCCAGAATCCGCTGCTGCCTTTGTCGGGTGCTTTGAATTTTTTGCTGGAGTTCCGGATGAAGAACTTGTACGGAACAAGCCTGAAGGATTCATCATCATGACACCCCAGAACGACGGATGGAGTTGTCTCATCGAAAAATGTTTTCCGGACGCAAAGAAAAACACACGCTATGCAATCAGAAAGGATACGGTTTTTGACAGGGCCCATCTTGAGAAAATGGTGGCACTTCTCCCTGCCGGATACGAGATAAGAAAAATTGACAGCGACCTTTATGACAGATGCCTTTTGGATCCTGTAACGGCTGACTTTGTTTCTTCATTTGGGACAAAAGAAAAGTTTCTTGCAATGGGACGCGGAGTTGTGATTTTAAAGGATGGAAAAATCGCGGCAGGAGCTTCATCATACACAAGGTACAGGGAAGGAATTGAAATTGAAGTCGACACCATGCCTGACGAGCGAAAGAAAAACCTTGCCACCGCAGCCTGCGCACGACTGATTTTGAATTGCCTTGACGAAAATCTTTATCCAAGCTGGGACGCGCAGAACCTTACTTCAGTTCATCTTGCGGAAAAACTTGGATACAGGTTTGACCACGAATACACGGTCTATGAAGTTTCATCGGACATGCGGACACATTGAGACCAGAGAGGCACAGAATGATGGGAAACTTTGAATTCATAAACACAATTGAAATTGAAATCTACAAGAAATTCCGCCACAGTGTTGGCTGGGGTGATCTGCATCATGAACAGGTGGAGGAGCTCTTGAAAAACAGCATATGTTTTTCATGCCTTATGGACGGAAAAACTGTAGGCATTTACAGAATCCTCTGGGACGGCGGATACACGGCCTACCTTGCCGATGTCATAGTGGATGAAGAATTCCGCGGACAGGGAATCGGAAAGAAACTTGTGGAACACGCAATTGAAGAAGTCAAATCAAGAATGCAACCAGGTTGGAAAGTTAAAATGCTTCTGCTTGCCGCTAAGGGGCGCGAAAGTTTTTACGAGCAATTTGGATTTGTCAGCCGTCCCAATGACCACGAGGGCTGCGGAATGAATATCATATTGGAGAAATGACACATGGGAAAAATCAAATATAAAAAAGTGGATGCATTTACAAATGGGAATTCTCTTGGAAATCCAGCCGCCTGTCTTTTTCTTGGTGAAAAAAAATTAAGTGATGAAAAAATGCTTCAGGTTGGAAAGGAACATTCAGGTTTTGTTTCTGAAGTTGTTTTTGTAAACAGCTCTGATATCGCCGACTGCAAGCTGACTTATTTTTCATCGGAATGTGAAGTTGAATTCTGCGGTCACGGAACCATTGCCACCATGTACGAATTCATCAGAAACAATCCGGCGTTAATGGAAAAAGCGGAAGTAAAAATTGAAACAAACCGCAAGGGAATCCTTTCCGTATACAACGAACTGAAAAAAGAAGATGCGGTCTACATCACTTCTCCAGAGACAAAGGAACTTGAACTTTCCGTTTCAAAAACTGAAATACTTAGTGCCCTGGAAATTGATGAAAGTGTTCTTGATTCCACTTTGCCAATTGACCATATTGAGGCAGGACTGAAAACTTTAATCGTTCCAGTAAAGAAACTTGCGGATGAAATTTCCATCTGGCCTGATGAAGCAAAACTGAAAGATTTTGTTCTTGGCAATGGAATGGAAAACATCTTGATTTTTTCCATGGAGACGGAAGATAAAAGCAGCATTGCCCACACAAGGGTTTTTGCACCAAAATTCGGCTATCTTGAGGATCCTGCGACAGGTTCATCAAATTCCGCCTTTGCCCGCTATATGCTTAAAAATAATCTTTGGAATGGAACTCCGGCAAGTCTTGAACAAGGCGGTGATGACAGGGTGTTCAACAAAGTGAAAATAAAGGAAATGAATGCCGCCATTCTCTTTGGTGGCAGTGCAACATTAAAGATTGAAGGCGATTATTTCATCGGTTGACGGAGGCGGATATCTTCTGCCCATTGTAAAGTGAATAAGGAAAAGAAATGGAATACCAATGTCATCAAGCAACTAAAACCAATACGGATCTTCTGGCCAACATCGATAAAGTCCATACTACAGAAATGGGAGTGGACCGCATCAGAAAAAATCTGGGAATCACTGAAGACGATGTAGTGGAATACTGCCGCAAAAAAATTCTTTCAACTGACTGCCATATTTCAAGGCAGGGTAAGAACTGGTATTGCAAAACAGACGGAATCATCATAACTGTGAATTCTTTCAGTTATACCATCATTACGGCACATAAAGATTTGGGAAGATGAGTTTGAATCCATCGAAATATACGGTGGAAATGGAATTAATTTGTCCGATGGTAAAAAATCATCATGAGGGATTATAGGAATTTATAAGCGAGGAAAAAAATGAAATTCAATTCACTGATACCTGAACTGTCCGTTACGGACATTGAAAAGACAAGACATTTTTACTGTGATGTTCTTGGATTCAAAATCGAATATGAACGACCTGAGAAAAAATTTATTTTTGTTTCATACGAAGGAAACCAGATCATGCTTGAACAAATCAACGGCTATTGGAATACAGGAAAACTTGAATATCCTTTTGGCCGCGGAATAAATTTTGAAATCGGTGTTTCAGATGTGGAAGCGGTCTACAATCGTGTAAAAGCGGCGGGCATAAAACTATTTGCCGACATGGAAACAAGCTGCTACCGCGAAGGAAACAATGAAATTATCCAGAAGGAATTCCTTATTCAGGATCCCGACGGATATCTTCTGCGTTTTGCGCAGTGAGCATTTGTCATTAAATTCATGGCATGATGAACTTTAGGAGAATTTATGAAAACCATAGGAATTATCGGCGGGACAAGCTGGGAAAGCACCGTAACCTACTACCAGATTATAAATGAAAAAATCAAGGAAACTCTTGGCGGACTTTCTTCAGGAAAGATTCTTCTGTACAGCGTGAATTTTGCAGAAGTCGAAATGCACATGGCAAAAGAAGAATGGAATGAAGTTGCAGAAATTCTTGGGGATGCTGCAGTTCGTCTTGAAAAAGGTGGCGCTGATTTCATTCTTCTTGCAACAAATACACTTCACATTGTAAGTGATGAAATTCAAAAGAGAGTTTCCATTCCAATGATTCACATCGGTGATGTAACTGCGAAGGTTCTTAAATCAGCCGGAATAAAAAAAGCCGCCTTGCTTGGAACACGCTTTACGATGCAGAAAGATTTTATGCGAAAAAAGTTCACCAGTAATTCCCTGAATGTAATCATTCCTGATGATGAAGAAATGAAAAAGATTGATGAAATTATATTCAAGGAACTTTGCCTTGGGATAGTCAAAGAAGAATCCCGAAAGTATTACCTTGATGTAATTTCGCATCTTAAGGAACAGGGTGCAGAATGTGTTGTTCTTGGCTGTACGGAAATCGGAATGCTCATAAACAAAGACAATTCTCCACTGCCGGTTTTTGACACGGCAATCATTCATCCGGAAGAAGCAGCAAAACTTGCACTTATCGAGAAATAAAATATGAGCAAGTATAACGAACTTTAGGAATATGTTTCAAAAAGTGAAAATGAAAATCGAACACGTTGCAATGTATGTTAAGGATCTTGAAAGAGCCAGAGATTTTTTTGTGGAATATTTTGGAGCAAAATCAAACGAGGGCTACCACAATGAGGCAAAAAAATTCCGTTCATACTTCCTGACTTTCGACGACGGCGCACGGCTTGAGATTATGAATCATCCTGATATTTGCGGTGAAGAAAAACAATTGCGGAGGTCAGGATTCATTCATCTTGCACTCAGTGTTGGCTCAAAGGAAAAAGTTGATTCACTGACAGAAAGATTAAGGGCAGACGGATTCCAGGTTGCAAGCGGACCAAGAACAACAGGTGACGGTTACTACGAAAGCTGCATCCTTGATTCAGAAGGAAACCAGATTGAAATTACGGTTTAGGAGAAAATAGAAATGATCACCTACAGAGAAGAAAGACTTAGTGTTGATTCCTACATTGATTTTCTAAAGCACACCGATCTTGGCTCGCAGTATCCAAAGGAAAGATTCCGGGAACGCATTGAACGGCTTGTAAAAAATGTTTCAATCAGTCTTGTTGCAAAAGACGGAAAAAAAATTGTTGGAGTTCTCTTTGGTCTTACGGATTTTGCCTACTGGCTTTATGTGACCGACCTTGGCGTGGACAGGGCTTACGAAAAACAAGGCATTGGCCGCACGCTGATGAAAATGGCACATGAAATTGCCGGAGGAGAAAAAGACATTGCGGTGTATCTGATTGCCAATGACAAGGCTGTTTCTTTTTATGAAAAAATCGGAATGGAAAAATCAAAGGACGTGATGCAGTTCAGCAAAGTTGAATGGACTGATTTTGTGGTGGAATAGGAAAAGAAATCAAAGAATTGGGATAGGAAAAAAAATGAATACACTGGATGCAATAAATTCGAGGCGCAGTTACAGGGGAAAATACAAGGATATTGCGGTTCCAAGAAGTGACCTGATTAAGATAATTCAGGCTGGCATCAGTGCACCTTCTGGCTGCAACAGACAGACCACATCCTTTATTGCAGTTGATGACAAGAAAGTTCTTGATGAACTCAAAAGCGTCATTGATCCTCCGGTGGGGGAAACTGCACCTGCGGCAATATGTGTTCTGACCCAGCGCATCAATGCCTACCGGGACAAATGTTTTGCCGTGCAGGATTATTCGGCCGCCATTGAAAACATGCTTCTTGCCATTGTTGAACTTGGTTACGAAAGCTGCTGGTACGAGGGCCACATCACGGACGACGACGGCATAAACCACAGGATGGAAAAAATCCTGAAAGTGCCACAGGGCTATGAGCTGGTGTGCTTTCTTCCGGTGGGTGTTGCAGAAGAAGATGTCAAGTTGCCTAAGAAGAAAGCCTTTGATGAACGTGCATGGTTCAACTGTTTTGGGAACAACCAGCAGGTTTGACCGCACATGAAGCATAAAATGAAAGGGAAAGTTATGGAATTTTTTGAAGCGATAGAAAGAAGAAGGACAATCAGGGATTTTGAGAATGTCAGGATTCCAGACGGTGTGGTTAAGAAAATAATCGGAGCAGGATTTAAAGCTCCTACAAATGACCACATGAGGAAGGTTATGCATGCAACTTGAGGATTCCTCTTGGTAATGAAGGCGAACATGCAAGAAAAGTTCTTGGATTCCCAGAGGATTATCTTATGCCGTGTTTCATTGGAATGGGCAAGGCGGCGGCAAATGCAAAAATGATCAGACAGAAAGAAATTTCTGTAGAATCAAGAATTCATAAAAATATCTGGTAAAAATAAATGGATATGAATGCAAATGATTTTAAAAATAGACTTGTGGAATTTCTTTCAGATGATGAAAGGATTCTGGGAATCGGACAGACGGGAGACATGAACGCGCCGCTGATTCCGGGCAAAAGCGACATCGACATGTTCGTGCTTTGTACAGATGTTCCTTCGAAAACTGAACGGGAAGAAATGTACAGAAAGTTTTCCGCAGAATATGAAAGCCTTCAGATGGAAGTCTGCGGCGGAGGAATCTGGGGATACGGCGACATCTTCATGTGCGGCGGAATCGACGTAATGCCCATGTATTTTACGGTTGAGGAAATGCAGGGCTATCTTGAAGAAGTCCTTGACGGAAAGCATCTTGAAAAGGAAGGACGCTTTTATCCCATTGGCCGCCTTGCAAGCATCGAGTCCATCAATATTCTTTTTGAAAGAAATGAAACCTGGTCAAATATTGTGGCTCTTGCAAAATCACATCCGGAATCTTTGTTCCAGAAATGGTACCAATCCGAATGCTGGAAAATGATTGACGAAGAAGACCTTGGACGTGCCGAGCTGCGTCACGAAGTTCTGTTCTATCATCAGGTTGTGGAAGAATTCCTTGACCACTTTCTGCAGGCCCTTTACGCAAAAAACGACTGCTACTTTCCAAGCCGAAAGCGCACGGAAAAAGCCATTGCAGAATTCAAAAAGAAGCCTGAAAATTGTTACATGCGGCTTTTAAAAGTTGTAGAACTTGCAGCAAAGGAAGAAACCATTGAAGCGTCCGTTACGGAACTAAGAAAGCTGGGGAACGAACTTAAGGAAATATGAGGTGTATATGCATTTAGATGGATTCGGATTGCTTGTTGAGGACATGGCAAAGATGATCAGATTTTACAAAGATGTCCTTGGTTTTGAAATCAAGGAAGATGAAAACACGACCAATGTCTATCTTGTAAAAGACGGAACTTTGTTTCTTCTCTACGGAAGAAAAGATTTTGAAAAAATGACGGGCAGAAGGTATGATTATGTAAAGGGACTGAACGGTCATTCCGAAATGGCACTTTATGTCGACACCTTCGAGGAAGTAGATTCCGCATTTGAAAAGGCCGTGAAGAACGGCGCGACTCCCGTACTGGAACCTGAACTTGAACCCTGGGGACAGCGTACCTGCTACATCGCCGACCCTGAAGGCAACCTCATTGAAATAGGTTCATGGAACAAGCCCTACACAGAAAAGGATCTGTAAAATGCATGAAGAATGTTCTTTCCGACGGAAATGAATGTCGGTTCAGAATTGAATACGAATGACAGTGACAGAAAATAAACAAATGGAAAAGAAAAAATGAAACTGATGGCAACTGGAAATACGGCAGAAGTTTTTGAATATGATGAAGGAAAAGTCTGCAAGCTGTTCAAGGACGGATATCCTCTGGACAGCATCAAGCGGGAATTTGAAAACACACTATTGATGAACACGGCTTCCATTAATACACCAAAGGCATACGAAATCATTCAGCTTGATGGCCGCCATGGAATCATCTTTGAAAAAATTACTGGTGTGGATTTAATGTCTGAATTCCTTAAGAATCCGGAAGACAAAAATCTTGCTGCAGAAATAATTGAAAATCTATCCAAGCTTCAAAAAGAACTTTTGTCTTCAGAATCCACAGACGGAATTTCCTACAAAGATTTTCTTCGCTATTTTGGATTTGAAAAAGCTGACCAGCTGCCTGATGGAAAAAATATCTGTCATGGTGATCTGCATCCGGGAAACATTATCCGGACACCAGAAAATAAATTTTACCTGATTGATTTCATGAATGTCTGTCTTGGACCAAAGGAATACGATGTGGCACGAACCTACGTTCTGCTGACGGAAAACAATCCTGCCGCAAAAGAAACGGGAGAAATTTATCTTTCACTTATGGGAATGTCTTTTGTTCAGATTGAACCATACCTTGAAGCAATTTATTTTTGCCGTAAAAAAGAAACGCTATAGGAAGAACAGGGAGCAATCTAAACAATGAAAGAAATAATCATGCAGCCCATCGGCTATGTACGGAACAATGGTGCTGGACATAAAACCATATTATCCGGTCTATGACAAGAAAGATGCCACAGTTCCGGAATGGGTGGACCGCCTGAAAGGAATATTTTAGAGACAAGGCAAAGGGATTCATTCTTGTTACTGACAAATCAAATGAGTCTGCAAAAAAGTTTTATGAGGCGAACGGTTGGAAAACAGGTGAATACGATTTTTATACTTTCTTTTATTCATAGAGGATCTTTACAGTAATGGCATCGAGCAAAGAATATCTTGAATATATTTTGGAACAGCTTTCTTGCCTTGAAGAAATTTCTTACAGGCAGATGATGGGTGAGTTTATCATTTACTATAGAGGAAAGATTGCAGGCGGAATCTACGACGACCGTTTTCTTGTGAAGAGTGTTGAGTCTGCACGTCGTCTTATGCCAGATTCAAGTTTTGAAATCCCTTATGACGGAGCAAAGGAAATGCTTCTTGTGGACAACGTTGACAGCAGGGAGTTTCTTACAGAGCTTTTTAAAGCCATGTATGACGAACTGCCTGTCCCTAGAACAAAGGATAAATAATTATTTAATTTCAAGAGGAGAAGAATAGAATGAAAGAATTTATTGCTTACTGTGGTCTGGATTGTGAAAAGTGTGATGCCCGCATTGCAACTTTGAATAATGACAATGAACTTAGAAAAAAAGTTGCAGCAGAATGGACAGAACTGAATCATGTGGAAATTACGCCTGAAATGATTAACTGTGCCGGGTGTCGTGTTGAGGGTGTCAAAAGTCCTTTCTGTGATTCAATGTGTGAAATCCGTCAGTGCGGTTTGTCAAAGAAATTTGAAACCTGCGGAAACTGCGGCGAATTGATGACTTGCGGGAAAGTCAAAATGATTATCGGAAACAACAAAGAAGCATTGGAAAATCTCAGAGGTTAATTTTATGGACAAAGAATGGTCAGAGAAGAACAAGGTATTTCAGAAGCTGATTTCCAAAGAAGCAACTTTCAAAGACGGAATTAAAATGCTGCTTGAACTTCGTGCTTCCGTTTTTGAGCAGATTACCCAGATTGTAAACGGTTATCCTGAAAAGGCTTTCTATGAAATGCCTTTTGCCGGTGCCGGAGGCTATCACAGCAAGACTTTGGCTTATTCAATCTGGCATATTTTCAGAATCGAAGACATAGTTTGCCACACTTTAATTTTACAGGACAAACAGATTCTGGAACGAGGAAACTGGCAGAAGAAAACTGGAGCTGACATAATCACCACCGGAAATGAACTTGCCGGCCAGAAGATTGCTGAGTTTTCACAAAAGCTTGATGTAAAATCCTTGTACGAATACGCAAAGGCTGTCATGGATTCCACGAATGAATTTTTGCAGTCAGTGGATTACTCCATGTTAAAGAACAAGTTTATTGAAGAAGACCGCAATCGTGTTGCAGAATGTGGTGGTGTCAGCACAGACGAAAATGCAGTCTGGCTCATTGACTACTGGTGCGGTAAAGACGTAAAGAGTCTTTTGAAAATGCCTTTCAGCCGGCACTGGATCATGCACGTGGAGGCCATGCGCCGCATAAAAAATGAACTATGCAAAAGATCCCGCAAAGGAGTTGATCCAATCGCCTACTGCGGTTTTTCATGCAACCATTGTTTCCTTTCACAGTGGTGCGGTTCATGCAGGACGGAATACAACACCTGTTCTTTTGCAACCTGTTCACCAGATGGAATCTGCCCCAACACAAAATGCTGCAAGGAAAATGGTTTTGACGGCTGCTGGGAATGTCCGGAAATTGAATCCTGCACCAAGGGATTTTATACTCCTGAATGTGACGGCGCAAATGCGGCAAAGGCCCAGGCACTTTACATCAGAAAATACGGCAAGAAAGAATTCCTGAAATTGCAGGAACGGCTTCATGCCAAATATGAATTTTCAAAAACTCAGGAAATCTTGGGACAGGACATTTTTGAAGGCCTGAAAATTCTTGAAGAAAATTAGATTTATATTTATCGAGAAAAATACTATGCAGGTTAAGATAAACAGGTAAAGCATGATGAGGAGCAAGTGATGAAATGGTACATTGAAAAACTGGAAGAATTAAAAAAGGCAGTTCCCGTTTATTCCGTCTGTGGAGATGACTGCGCCGTATGTCCACGTCATGTTGCGAAAACTGACGAGGAATTGCATGAGACTGCTCTATTCTGGCACAGGATCGGCTGGAGGGACAGGGTATTAAGCAACGAGGAAATCAAATGTTCCGGCTGTGGGTGCCATGAAAAGTGCAGCTTCATGATTCTGCCATGCACAAAGGAAAAAGGTGTTGAAAAATGCGAGGTCTGCAAAGATTTCTGCTGTGATAAAATTCATGACGTTCTTTCCCGTTCCAGCATAAAGGAAGAAGAAGCCCGTGCCCTATGCAAAAGCGAAGATGAATTCCAGATGCTTAAAAGGGCTTTCTGGAACAAGGAAAAAAATCTCGGAATCAAAACAGACGGGTCCTGAAAGATGAAATAAGTTTCTACGGAGGAAAAAATGTTCAATTACATCTGGCCACTTGCAATAATAGTGCTGTCAAATATCGTCTATCAAATATGCGCAAAAGGATTTTCCAGCAGATGAACACCTTTGCATCAATGGCAGTAACCTATGCAGTTTCAACCATATTCTGCATCATTGCATATTTCATTTCTGCAAAAGACAAAAATCTGATCCATGAATTTGGATATGCAAACTAGGCAACTGTAGTTCGCGCACTTTTTTATCATGAAGTTGTAAACTTGCGCAAAGTCTTTAGTGTAGCAATCTGCCTCTTTGGACTTTGGTTCATAAACAAATAGCGGAGGATGTAACAAATGCATATCCAGTTGAAAACAGACAGACTAACGTTAGTTCCAATTGAACTAAAATACCTTGAATCAACCCACAGCTATGCGGGTGACATTGAAAACACTAAATTCATGATGTTCCTACCGAACGATAGTTTAAAAGAAACGGAAGCTTTCATCCTCAGATGCCAGGAACAATGGGCCTGCGACAACCAGACAAGCTTTGAATTTGCAATCCTATACGATGGGAAGCATGCAGGCGGGATAAGCCTTGATCTTCTGGAAAATAGCAGCGCCGAACTTGGATGGATCATACACAGGGATTTCCAGAGAAAGGGAATTGCAACGGAAGCCGCAACAAAAATCATCCAGTTTGCAAGAGAGGAACTAAAGGTAAAAAAATTCATAGCCCACTGCGACGCGGAAAATGTTCCGTCGTACAGGACAATGGAAAAACTTGGAATGCACCGGGTAAGCGAATCAGGCGGAAGAAGAAACAAAAGTTCCAACGAAGAACGCAGAGAATACCTTTATGAAATGTAATGACTGACACTGCGATGATTTTCATTACAGGACAATCGAGCGAAGGAAACAATCCATTCGATTGTAAACTTAGAAAAGTTCCAAAGAAAAAAACTTGGAATTGCAAAGGAGAATTAAATGCCACATGTAGAAATCAAATGTTATTCTGGAAGATCCGATGAATTAAAACGGGAATGTGCGTACAAGGTTGCCGAAGCCATTGCCGCAACTTTTGGATGCAGCAAATCCAGTGTATCCGTCGCCATCAAGGATTTTCCAAAAGAAGAGTGGAAAGAAAAAGTATGGGACGTAAACATCGCACCAGAAATGGACCGTCTTTACAAAAAACCGGAATACTCCATGTCATAAAACCAACGGCAACCAGACAAGCTTCGAATTCGTTATCATCTACGAAGAAAGCTCAAAGCACCTTACTTTATGTCCTTCGGAAACTTCCTTCCATTCGGGGATTTCCTCGCGACATTTTTCCGTTGCCTTTGGACAGCGGTGGGCATAAGGACAGCCTTTTGGTGATTCAAGCAAAGTATTCATCTCACCGTTCTTTTCCACGGCAAACTGACCACCTGCACCTGCAAACAGGGCCTGGGTATACGGATGGAGGGCATCCTTGTACATGTCTTTTGCAGGACCTTCCTCCACAAGCATTCCCCGATACATTACGCCGATGGTGTCGCAGAACCAGCATGAAACCTTAAGGTCGTGGGCAATGAAAAGGAATGACAGCCCACGCTTTTCACGAAGCTCCTGCAAAAGATTCAAAATCTGAGCCTGAACGCTTACATCCAGTGCGCTTACAACTTCATCGCAGATTAAAACCTCAGGCTCCATGATAAGACCACGGGCAATGGAAATGCGCTGGCGCTGACCGCCTGAGAATTCAGAAGGCTTTCTATCAAGGTCCTTTGCATCAAGACCAGTTTCTTCAAGGATTGCGGCAGCCTTTGCACGAGCATCTTCCTTACCCTTCCACTTTGATGAATATTTCAGCGAAGAAGTCAAAATGTCATAGACCGTAAGCCGAGGATCAAGGGAGCGGGAAGGATCCTGAAAGACGTAGCGTACCTTTTCGCGGAACAGGGCCAGATCTTTTTTGCTCATCTTCTGGACATCCTTGATCTTTCCTTCGTCGTAATAAATTACATTACCACTGTCAGCCTCATACATGCGGATCAGAAGCCTTGCCGTAGTGGTTTTTCCGCAGCCGCTTTCACCAACAAGCCCATAGGTCTGTCCCCTCTTTATCTCAAAGGAAACATCGTTCACCGCATAGACATGCTGGTCTGCCTTTGCAAAAAATCCTGCATCAAGTCCAAAGCGTTTCCTTAAATTGCAAACTTGTATTACTGTCTTGTTTTCCATAGTTGTTTCCTTATCTGTTGGTTCAAACTCAGTTTATGCAGCTGTATCCAGGTTCCCTACATTTTTCCGATGCAAGGGAACATCTTGGTGCAAAAGGACATCCAGGTTCAGGGTTTGCAGGATCCGTTACCCTTCCGGAAATTGCATGAAGCTCGCTGTCCTTGTAGCTGGTACCGAATTTTGGACTTGAAGCAAGAAGCGCCTTTGTATACGGATGCCTTGGGTTTTCAATTATTTCCCTTGAAGGTCCCTGCTCCATAATGAGACCGCCGTACATTACGATAATCCTGTCGCACAAAGATGCAACAAGATCAATGTTGTGGCTGATGAAAATAATTGATAGCTTTCTTGTTTTCCTAAGATCTGCAAGAAGCTCAACGATCTGTGCCTGAATGGTAACATCAAGGGCAGTTGTAGGTTCGTCCGCAATCAAAAGGTCGCAGTCCTGGGCAAGGGAAAGGGCAATTGAAATGCGCTGAAGCTGTCCGCCGCTGAACTGATGAGGAAAATTCTTAAGGCGTTTTTCTGGATTTGGAAGCCCAACTTCCTTGAGGAGTTCGATTGTCTTTGCCTCGCATTCTTCCCTTGTGATTTCTGGATTTGAATTGCGCAAAGTTTCTTCAAAGACTGAACCCACATTCTGCAGCGGATCAAAGGAACGGCCAGGCTCCTGAAAAATGTATCCTATTTTTTTACCGCGGAACTGACGGAGCTGTTTTTTATCAAGGGCTGTCATTTCAGTTCCTTCAAAGAAAATTTTTCCTTCAACGGTCGCATTGTCTCCGTGGAGTCCAGGAATTGCAGTTGAAGAAACAGATTTTCCACTGCCGCTTTCTCCAACGATTCCAAGGATCTCTCCCCTGTCCATTTTATAGCTTACGCCACGTACGGCAAAAACCTTTATACTCTTTTTCCCTCGGAACAGATCAAAGGTAACATGAAGATTTTCAACGGAAAGGAATTCATCTGAAGCTTTCTTTTCTGATGCAGAATTTTTTTCCGCAGCAATATTTTCCTCAGCCGTTTTTCTAAAATTAAATCTGAAGAAAGGCTTTTTGAAAACGCTGTGGTACGGATCATAAAAATCGCGCAATGCATCGCCAAAGAAATTGAAGGCAAGGGTCACCAGAAGCAAAAGCCATACTGGAACCAGAAGCCATGGAAAATTTCTTAAATTGTTCAGGGTTGAAATGTCGCGGTTGATTAAACTTCCCCAGCTAACGGCAGGATCTGCAATACCGAGTCCAAGATAAGACAAAGTTGTCTCACTCATGATGAAGCCTGGAACGGCAAGGGTTGTGCTTACGATAAGGAGGCTTGTGATCTGCGGAATGATGTGGCGGAAAATAATAACAAGGGAAGGCATTCCTTCAAGAATTGCATTCTGAACAAATTCTTCCCTCTTGATTGCGTGAACCATACCGCGCAAAGTTCTTGCACTGCCTGGCCAACCAACAAGAGAAAGAAGGACTGTTATGATCATGTAGGATGTTCCACTGTCCATCTTTGAATTCAAAAGGGAGCGCAAAAACAAAATCAGGTAGAGCCCTGGTATAAGCATAAAAAATTCGCTGAACCTCATGATGCACCAGTCGGTCTTTCCGCCAAAGAATCCTGCAAGTCCTCCAAAGATTATGGCAAGGACAAGGGAAACGGCACTTGCTATGAAACCAATTGTTAGTGAAATGCGGCTTCCATAAACGATTCTGCTGAACAGATCACGGCCCAGATTGTCGGCTCCAAGCAGGTAAACAGGGTATTCTCCGTCACTTGTACCAAACAAATGAACGTTAGTTTTTATGATTCCAAGTACCTTGTATTCGCTGCCCCTGGCAAACAACCGAAAGTTATGTTCGAGGCCCTTTACCCTTGCATACTGCCAGGTGGAAGGCTCAAGAACCCTGTATTCACGAACCTTAAGTCCTCTTGCGGTCAGCTGAAGATTTGCTGGATGAAAGGTGTTTTCCGGAAAGGATTTTGTTGCAGGATAAGGTGCAATGAATTCTGCAAATATCATTATGAGGTAAATGATGCCGATGAAAACCAATGATGAAAAAGCAAGTGGTCGGGATTTTATGTACTGTAAAAATTTTTTCATTAGTTCGCTCCGTATCTGATTCTTGGATCCACAACCGCAAGAAGAATGTCCGAGATGACCATGCCTGCAAGAACAAGGGCTGAAACGAACATGCTGTTTGCAAGAACAAGATTTACATCCTGCTGAGTAACCGCCTCATACATAAGACGACCGATTCCAGGATATGCAAAGATGATTTCAAGAATAAGGCTTCCGCTGAAAAGTCCCGCAAGAAGATTTGCACTGCCGGTAATGTAAGGATTCAATGTATTTTTAAAAGCGTGGTTAAGGTAAACGCGACGCTCGCTGATTCCCCTGGCACGCAAAGCCATGATGTAAGGCATGCCCATCTGATCAAGCATTGTTGAACGGATCATCCTCATGGTTCCACCGATGCCACCAAGAAAGGAAGCAAGCAACGGAAGGAAAATATGGTGCATATAGCTGAATGTAAATTTCACCGGTGCTTCGCTGAATGGAAATTCAGGATATGCCGTTACAGGGAAAAGCCCAGTCAAAGATGCAAAGAGCTGAAGCAAAATCAAAAGAAGAATTCCAGGGAAAGCATGGAAGAACAATGCAAAGAAAGTTGCCGCTATGTCCGTTCTTGTGCCTGCCTTGGACGAAAAATAAACGCCAAGCAAAAAGGAAAAAGCCGTAATGAACACAAGGGAAATCAAATTCAGCAGGACCGAATTCCATATCCTTGAAGATATAAGGAAGCTTACAGGGGCCCTCGAAATCAAACTGGTTCCCAAATCGTGATGGATTACAACGCGCTTAAGCCATGCCCCATACTGAACATAGAATGGTTTGTCGATTCCAAATTCTTCGCGAAGCTTCTGTTCCTGCTCTTCTGAAAATTTTGCGTCCTGAGCTGACTGCTTTGTTTTTCCCGCAGACATTTCCGTCATGATCTGCTGGCTCATCATCTGGTCAACGATATCTCCAGGAGCAAGTTCCATAAGGCCGAACAGAGCAAAGCCAAGAAGATACAGAAGGACAATCATTGTAACGATTCGGCTCAATATGAAGGAACCGAGGGGAACTTTTTTTCTGAATACCGTCCATGGGTAGACCACGGTGGATTTTAATTTGCTGAACATTTTCATTTTATACCGCCTGATTACTGTGCAAAAACATATTCCGTTCTTGCGCCGTACATGTTGTCATAATAAAGGTTTTCCTGATTCCATTTATTCTGGATTGCATAGAAGCTTCTTGAACTTACAAGGTAGATGATAGGACACTGCTCAAGGATGATTTCCTGATACTCGTCCCAGTATTTTTTTGCCTGAACTTTGTCGATGGTGTAGCTTGCATTGTTGTAAAGCCAGTCGACCCTTGCTTCCCAATCAGTTGCAGGTTTTGGCTGAAGGGGATACCAGAGGTGAAGGTTTCCGTAGCTTACCCAAACATTGCTACCCTGGGATGGGAAAATGCTTCCGCCAGTAAGGCCGATAATAAGAGACTGCCAGTCGTAAGTTGATGTAAGCATTTCTACGATTTTCTGGAAATCAGTCTGCCGAACATTGATTTTTATGCCAACTAACGAACATTCGTCAGTAATAATCTGGGCTATGTCGCTCATAGTGCTGCTGGAAGCGTTTATAGTAAGGTCAAATTCAACAGGAACATTGTCCCAGTCACGCATTATTCCGTCTTTATCCTGCCTTATACCTGCCTTTGCCAGAAGCTCCTTTGCCTGCTCCACATTGTAGCGATACTTCAGGCTGATGCTCTCATCATAGAAGGCATTTGGTTTTGCAAAGAAAGAATAGCATGGATCTGCAAGTCCACGGTATGTCTGCTGGATGATTCTTTCTCGGTTCAAAAGGCAGCTCATTGCCTGGCGGAATTCCTTCTTGCAGAACCACTTGTAGTACTGGCTATCCTTGTTCTTTGGATTCTGATTGAAACTCCAGAAAGGCGCACTGAAGGAACCGTCCGCCCTGTAGACCGTATAACCGTTCTTCTGGGAATTTACCACCTCATCGATTTCTTCAGGACGAGGCCCGTAGCTTTCAAGTCTTCCCTGCTTAAAAAGAAGGTATGAAGTATTCTGGTCTCCAACAATCTGGCAGATCATGGTATCCATGTAGGGCAAGGTATTTCCTGACGAATCCTTTTCCCAGTAATTTGGATTTCTTTTATAGACTATTCTTTGTGCAGGCTTGTATTCTGCAAAATGCCATTTGCCGCAAGAAGGAATTTCACTTGGATTTTCAGAAGCATTGAAAAGATCCTTGACTCCATCAGTTCCATTTTCTTCCTTTGCCTTTTTATAAATAAACGAAGGCTTAATCGAACAGTTTGTCGTAAGCAAAGGTTCTGCAACTATGCGTGGAAAAATGAAGTCGAATCTTTTTTCATCAACCTTCACGCATTCAATGTGTCCCTGCTCTCCGTTTTCAAGCTCAAGAAACTGTCCGCCGTAACCAGAACTCTGGAAAACTTCGTCACCTTCGATTTCGTTGTACCAGAAGACAACATCATCGCTTGTAACTGGAACCGTCTCTTTTTTTCCATACCAGGACCAGACCATTTCGTCACGCAAAGTATAGTGAACGGTAAGAGTTCCTTTTTCTTCATCTGTCTCTACTTCAAAAAAAGCAGCTTTTGGAATCCATTCTTTTTTTATAGGATCATAGTCCACAAGCCATTCAGAAATCATTTCCATAAGGGCGCTGGAAGAACCGTCCCTTTCCGCAATGAGATGGTTAAAGGTTTTTGGATCTGCAAGAATTGAATCGTTCCAGATGCCGCCTTCTTTACCCGCCACAAAATCCTGTCCGCCGTAAGGTTTATATTGAGTACGTTCCAGAAGATGCTGACCTGCATGTGCACGATAGTCTTCGATTTCTTCAAGAGTCATTTCAGGAGTTTTCTGTCCACACGAAATAAATGTTAAAGAACAGACAAGCCCCAACAAAGATGCATAGATTTTATTTTTCATTTTTCCCACCATCTTAATGATAGTATTTTTTTAAGCTTTTTACTATTCTAAAACCATGAGCAAACTGAACGCAATTTTTGCCCGCGGACTCAACGGAGAATTCTCACTTTCAGACGGAAGCCTTCCGTGGACGAATGTTCCTGAACTTTCGGAAGATGCAAAAAATGACATGGCTCATTTTAAAAGCATGACCATGGGCGGCATTGTGATCATGGGATTCAACACATACAGAACTTTTAAGAAACCTTTGCCTGGCAGAATAAATGCTGTAATCGACAGAAACTGTGAACCAACTTCCTGCAGCACAATCACCGACGGCCAATTTATTTTTTTCAGCTCCCTGGAATCGGCAATTGATTATTTTTCAGACGAAAAATTTTCAAGACAGGAAATGTTCCTCATCGGCGGCGCAAAACTTTTTGAGTATGCCTTGAGCAAAAATCTTGTGGATGGGAAAATCTACGAAACGGTTTTCAATGCAAGGTTTCCAGATGCAAAAACTTTCATAAAACCTCTTTCAGAAGAATGGAAAATTACTGAACGACAGAGCAACGGCGGGTATTCGGAAATTTTAATTCACGAAAAATAACATCCGCATCAATGAAAACACAAGTTTATTCCTCCGTCCCAAGCTTTTTTAAATGACATGATTTTTTCATTGCCATTTTTTATGGTAAGCATACTGATGTAACTGGTGCAGACATTTCCTTTCTTGCTTTCTTCTTTTGTTTCAAGGGATTCAATATCTTCTTTTAAGTGTGTTTTAAAATATTCTTTAAGGCTTTTGGGAATTCCCTTCATTGAAACGGTTTTTGAAATGAAGTCAGGTAAAGTTTCCACATCAAAGTGAAACGTTTCGTTAATTTCAGGATCTAGTGACAGGTCAGAGATTTCTTTCAGCAAATTTTTCAAGGATTTATAATTTGTAATCTCATAGGAACAATCGTAGACAGCCTTTATCCCTTTATCTTTTCTAGAAGAAAAAAATTCGTCCAGCGCATCATTGATCGGTGCATCGTGACCATGACCAACTCCCCTATGATCGAGCTCCACATAAAACCAGTTTTTCTTCCCGCCACTCATCCAATTTTCAGAGGATGATTTTGAAACCGTAAAATCTGCAGGAATTTTTGTATTCATGAAATTATCAGAATGGAAGCTGAAAGACATGCTGTACTTGTCGCGGGTAAAAACATCATAGTCAAACCATTCCCTGTCATAGTTTTCAATTGAAAGCTGAATTTCTTTTTCTTCTAGGGTTTCTCTCTTGTATTCCGTCCGTTCATAGTTGGGATGAATTTCTTTTTCTTCTAGGATCTCTCTTTTGTATTCCGTCCGTTCATAGTTGGAGTCTGGAACTGATCCTGATGAAAAATTTATTTTACCGTTTTCCATCTTTAATAAAATCATAAAGGTTATTATTACAGAACCACCCAGGCTGAATAGAAAAAAGATAAATGTATATCCATCAAAGTCCCAGTCATTGAGCCTAAGTCCGCCTAGAAAAAATACGCAGAATAAACTTAAGAAAATTGTCAGTGCCTTTTTCATACTCTTACGCTACAAGTATACATTTTATGCATCTAATACTAAACACTTTTCAAACAATTGAAAGTCGTCTTATAATAAAGAAAATTAAAAATGGGAATATTCCCAAAGTGAGGTAAAAATGATAGGTGCTATTTGTATGATTATCAGCGGATTCTTATGTTA
The DNA here is from genome assembly GCF_045641405.1 of Treponema sp. GTDB lineage: Bacteria > Spirochaetota > Spirochaetia > Treponematales > Treponemataceae > Treponema_D. The sequence continues at coordinate 289 of NZ_JAZUGX010000005.1, read as the reverse complement.
CTTAAACGGAAAGAAGACAGTTACTGCAGGAAACGATAAGGGAAAAATCTTTGAATATATTGGTCTTGCAATCTGTGGAATCGGAGTTGTGCTTTTACTAATTCTTTTTATTGTGATCGGAATGTAAGAAGAATGAAAGCGGTCGAACTGAAGTGCACCCCAATTATTGGACACTTTAACTAGGCTGATTTTAAGGACTGATTCCTAAATTGTAAAGGAGTCAGTCCTTTTAATTTAACCTTGATTCTCTTTTCATTGTACCATTCGAGGTATTCAACCAATTCTTTCT
>NZ_JAZUGX010000004.1:0-28101 GCF_045641405.1 Treponema sp. | reverse complement strand
GTCCTGCATGCTCATTCCAGCCGTCTTCATTCGCTTTCGCCTGCATCCATGCAGGCTCATCCTCGCACTTGCTCGGCGCTCATTCCGCGGGGTTCAACAGTTTATTGCTGGTGTGTAAAAAAAAGACTGAATCCAATTTTAGCTTTGAATTCAGTCTTTTTGGAGGTGGGGGGAGTTGAACCCCCGTCCATGCTGGCAAACCAGGCATCTCTACAGGCTTATTGAAGCGAGGTATTTGTCGGGTAAAGGTAGCAGCTTCAAAAGCGTCTTTACCGTATTCTGGGAAAAGTCCCTGCGATTATCCAGACCTAATCACAAGCAAGTCCCTGTTGTCGACGGAAGGTTATGAGCCTAGGAACAGCGTCCCATAAGTTCCGGCACTGCTTAAGCAGCGAGTGCTAACTGTTCGTTTTCAGACTTTTCGTCTTCTCTACGTTTTGCAGTTATTTTTTTTGTCAGTTTGAGGCACCTTCACGCCTACCTGCAACACAAGATTTCTCCAACTTGTCGAAACCGGTGCATCCCCGATTGTAAAACAAGCCTTGTAAAAACAAGGCCTGCACTTTTACATTAACAATATAGTAATAAAACTATTCTCCGTCAACTGCAACACCATGGCGTTTCTGCTGGAATCTTTTGAGCATAGCTACGCCATTTTTCTTGTCGTTGTAAACGAAACCACCGTTCCAATATTCAAGGGCTGCAAAGAGGGCGTTACCACCGTCCTGTTCGTCAGATCTTTTTGTACGGAACGATACATAGTTGGAAAGCTCTTCAAAATTTGAATTGTGAAGACAGTCGATACGCTTTCTGTTGAATTCATTCCACTTTTCGAGATCCTTGAATCCTTCACCTTCATCTTCTACGATGATGTGTGCATGAGTAGCGCTGAATGAATACCAGACATGTACCTGCTTGTTGAGGTCACAGTTGTTTCCGTGCTTAACAGCGTTCTTGATAACTTCACTGATCTGCTGTTCAAGAAGGTTGATTTCCTTGATTTCAAGTGGAGCAGACTGTACGATCAAAAGTGTAAAGTAACGAATCTGTCTGAAATTAGATGGAAATGCCTTATAAAGCATATTTGTCTTGTCGAACAATGGGTCATTTCCGTCTGAACGAAGCTCTTTCAATTCTTCCATAGTGCAACTCCTGTAAAAAAATTATTCGTTGATCATGAGCAATGCTTCTTCTACGCTGTTGGCGATAGGGAAGTAGCCCATAAGTTTTGTAAGCTCAATAACTTTTTTTACTGAACCATGTACATTTGAAATATAAAGCTTCAAATTCATCTTCTTGATTGTAGAGCAGATATAAATAAGAGCACCAATTCCAGACGAGTCGATGTAGTCTACCTGTTCAAGATTGATTACAAATGACTTGACGTTTTTCTCAAGCATCTTCATAACAAGTTCCTTGAGCTTGTAGGAATTGTACAAGTCCATTTCACCATTTACATCAATGATGTAGACTTCTCCATTCTTCCTTATTTTAAGTTCCATAAGTTTACTCCTTAATGCCCAGTTTTACTCAAAATTTTATTACAAGCAACGATTGGTCATCATGCTGACTGCTGTTGCCAATATACTTCTTGATATCAGCCTTTACAAGGTTTGCGATATCCTTTCCCGACTTAGAAGCGTTGAGGGAAACTATCTTGAGCAGTGATTCCTTTGGATACTGCTGTCCCTGCTCGTTTAATGCTTCAACGAGACCGTCAGTATATGTTACAAGAATATCACCAGTTTTGACATCTTGCAATACATCCTGATAATGTGATTCCTTATCGACACCGATAGGTTCACTTGCATTTGAAAGTCTTTCGATTGTGTTTTTCTCTGCGCTGTAGTAATAGACAGGGGTAGTACCACCTGTAGCTATTTCTGCGACCTTCTTTGTTGGATCATAGTTTATGAGTGCACAAGATGCAAAGTGGTCGGTGCTGAAACTTTCTGCGGCGATTCCATGATTTACCCATTCCAGAATGGTGCCAGCTGTTTTCTTTGTGTTGACTACAAGGCGTATCATAGCGCGGAGCATAGACATGACTATTACGCTGTTGATTCCTTTGCCCGCAACATCGCTCATTACGAATGAAATTCTATCCTTTCTGGAAACGATTACATCGTAATAGTCTCCACAGACACCTTCTTCTGGATTCCAGATTGTTCCAAGCTGAATGCCAGGAAGAACTGGAAGCTTTGTAGGGTGGAGCATCTGTTGGATGTTTGTTGCGATCTGCGCTTCCTTGATGAGATTGTTGTGTTCCATGATTTCGGTTACCGACATGACCGTCTTGATGGATGTTGTAGCGAAATCGGAAAGCATTACTGCAGTCTTGAGATTGTCTTCTGTGAATACAGGTTTCTCATGTGTTCTTGCGAGGGCTATGACACCTATTACTGCGTCGTTTACCTTCATTGGAACCATGATATAGCTTCCACATTCAAGGAATTCCTCAGGTCCGTTCTGATAGATTCTTGCGTCGTTTTCTGGCTTTGTGATGAGCTCTGGTTTACCAGCGGTTGCTATTTCTCCAAAGATGTTCTCACGAAGAGGGAAAGAAGCAAACTTGAAATTGGTTGCGATACGGATAGGCTTATGAGGCATATCGCTTGGAAGCTTGTATGGTGGAGGGAAATCTCCATCAAAAGATTTTACTGTAATGACGTCTTCGAAATCATCGACGAGAAGGATTGCTCCACCGTCTGCCTGAATTTCGTCACGGATTGTCTTGTTTACATGGTCCAGGAGAAGGGACAGTCCATTCTTGTCTGAGAAGCTCTCTGTAGCCTTTGCGGAAAAATCATAGCTGAGCTGGAGGGCACGGGATTCTTCATCAGTTGCCTGGAGTGATTTTGATTCAACCACCTGTGCGTAAGCCTGTGCCGTAGTCATCTCCTCTACATTCTGAGAGTGTGGAACAAGCTTTCTGATTTCTTTTGGTTCAAATGTACAGAGAATGATGGCATAAGGAATGATTATGAAGGCTGCAATGGCTGCTGCGAATGCGAATATTCCGAAGGCCTGTGTAGGATTCTCTAGGAAATAAATCTGGATACCTGACAAAAGGCTGCCAAGACCAAGAATTATGGTTGAAAAATATGCTATGAAACTGATTCTTGCCGTATTCTTTTTCTTGATGTAAGAAAATAATATCAACATGACGATAGAAATAGCTGTTATTGCAAAAAGAGGAATGTAAGCCAATGCATTTTCTAAAAGAATCAAGATCAATACTCCTTGTCGATACCTTGGGTACAAAGATTACCAAAGATACTATGTTCTAGTTTAACATCGAAAAATCTCACCGTCAAGTTTTTAGTAAAATTTCCCGTTAAATCTCTAATTTCCCTAGTTCCTTGAGCTGCTGGATGTCTTTTTTCATTTTTCTTCTTTGGAAAAAATTCTTGATCCTTCTTCCTGGAGACAGCCTGCCGTGCTGCTTTCTGAAGTCTTTTGCTGCTACTTCAAGGGGGAATTCATTGCCGAACTTCTGCTTGAGTTCATCCCAGTACTTGATCAGGAAGACGTAGAGATCCCCGATGGTCCTGTTTTCAAATCTCTTGATGATTTTTGTCTTTAGGATGACGTTGACGACGGGTAGATACACATTCTGGAACCATGAAAGAACGGCTTCTTCCATAGGAATCTCATCTTCCCTGGTCGTATTTATGTAGTATTTATGGCCGAGTATATGGTTGTATATGACGTCGTATTGACCAGGAGTACTGAAGTTAAGGCACCAGTAGTCGGTTATGTCTCCAAAGTTTGTCTCCATATAGAAAACTCTTTTTTCGTATTCGATGACCTGCTTTATCATCTCCTGCTTTGTGCTGTCTGGATTGAGCTTGATTTCCGTCTGAAGGCTCACGACTTCTGCATCGATGTTTTCGATTCCCTTAGATTTGGCGACGGAAACACGGTGGTTTCCATCCCTGACGAAATACAGTCCTCCAAGCTCATAGACGCTGATGGCTGGCAGTAGGATGTCCTGATAGTGTGCCATGTCGACTCTTTCCCAGCGGTTCTTGAGGAAGTTGCTTTTAGGAAAGAAATGGTTGTCAAAGTCAGAATATCTTCCTTCGCTGCCTACTATGCGTTTTACAGGAATCACTTCCATTCCCTTGTATACCTCGTTTTTTGGCTTGAGAAGTGTCTTTATGTCTTGAAGGGATATGAGTTTTGCTTCCTCGGGATTCAGGAGATGCTGAATTTCGTTGAATAAGGCTTTGTTGTGGGCCTTGCTGAAATCATCATCTGTCTGAGAGGATAGATATGATCGGTTCAAAATTGTCTCCTTTTTCATTGAATTTTGGTTCAAATTCCACAACCAGATGGCTATAGGCGTTTACGACGGTGGTTTTTCCTGTTTCAGTTACTCTTTTTGCCTGAAGATCATACAGGTGTATATGTCCGTGAATGAACAGGCTTGGGTTGAATTTTTTTATGAACCAGTTGAAGCATTCAAATCCTTTGTGGCAAGGGTCTTCCTTGTCGTGGATATGTCTAGGTGATGCATGCGTAAGGAAAACATCGCAATATCTTCCGTATCTCAGCTTGTTCCAGAAAAGGGCTGGTATCATTGCAATGAGCTGTCGTTTCATCTGGGCTTCAGTGAATTGAGCTTGTCCGTTGTTGTATCTGAGTGTTCCTGTGATACCTGCTATTAGGAGTGGAGTTTTTTTTCCGCTTGGACTTTTGAAATTAAGAAATTTGTTCTTTATGGTCCTGTTGCTGGCGTAGTCCGCTCCATGGGAGTGCTTGGCGATGTCGTAGTTGTCCTCGGGAATGTCTCCGAAAGCCGTCTTCTTGTAGTACTTGTATTCACTGAGGTCGTGGTTCCCGAATACGAAGAATGTAGGTTTTGAGAGGGAATCGACGATGAAATCAACGTACTCCATGGAAAGGTCACCAGCGCAGAAGACGGCATCGACATCGCCATAGCGTTCCTTTACGGAGGTGGAGTAGATCAGTGGATCGATTTGGTCAGAGACGCAGAGGAATTTCATTTACACACCTGCTTTTCTGAACAGGGCTTCCAGGATATCCTTTGAAATGAGGACGATAGGGCGTCCTTCTGTAAACGAGTGTGCTGAAGGAGTGAAGTCAGAGCATGTGAAAATCATTCCCTTGACATAGTTTCTAGCCTTCAATGTATCTGCCATCTTGCGGACGATACTGTCCTCGATAGCCTCCGTTGTTCTGTAGAACTGGCACAGGAAGAACTGCTGCTTTGCATTCATCCAGCTTTCCTTCTTTTCTTCTGTAGCGATCATCTGGCAACCGTATCTTGTTGTCTCGATTTTCTGGCACTGGAGGTTGTAGCCTGCATAGGCGATTTTCTTGCACAGCTCATTGAACTGATTGTTATTTGCCGTAAGGTATTCCTTGATGCCATCGTTGGTCTCAAGTTCCTTGTATTGACTGAGTTTTGTGCTTACATCCTTGAATTTGCTGTTGATCTTGAAAACGATTTCCCATTGCTCGATTGCTTTTTCGATCTTACGGTTTTTTTCATAGCAGATCCCGAGAAAATAGCGGGCATAAAGGGTTTCCTGATTTTTAGGATCCTTTGAGTTGTTTATGGCTCTTTCGAAGGCATCTATTGCCTTGTCCTGCTGGTCTGCCATCATAAGGCAGATTCCTTTTTCCACAAGTGCTTTCTGCTTGAATTCTGGTGAGCGTTCTGCTTTTTCAAGGAGCTTTACGGCTGTAGGAAGATCCTTTGATTCCTTGCATACTTTTCCGAGGTAGTAATAGTTTTCGTAGTTCTCAGGGTTAAGCTTTATTGAAGATTCCAATGCCTGCTTTGCCTGTGAAAAATTTTTGTTTCTGAAAAGAAGGCGTCCAGCAGCTGTATATGCCTTTGCATTCTTCCTGTCGCTGAGGATTGTCTTCTGATAGAATCCCATGGCAAGCTTTGCGTTTCCTGTCTCTTCATATAGTTCCGCAGCCTTGAAGCTGTGGTCCGTGTTGTTTGGTTCAAGCTTTGTAAGGAGAAGGTATTCCTTGAGTGCTTCTGTGGGTTGGTTGAAACGGCGGTAAAGCTGTGCCATATCCTTTCTGAATTCTGCTTCTGGAATCTCTCCGTTGAAGAGTGCGTTCATGTTTACCGTCTTGAATTCCATGAAGGCAAGTTCATGCTTGTTGTCCATGATGTATGCCTTGCCTAGATAGTAGTGTGCTACATAGTTGCGTGGATTTTTAGAGATTATCGCCTTTGTGCATCTCTGTGCAGCCTGAAATTTGCCTTCCTTGAGCAGTCTTGGAACTCCATCAAGCTTTGAAGGAAAGAGAAAATTCTTGAAGATAACAATTGAGACTGCGCCGATAAGGGCAATTAAAAAAGCGCCTACAATTACAAAACCAAGAGAACCCATTGCGTCCCACCGAAAAATAGTATGCCTTTATTATATAGCACAAATAAAGAATATTTCAACAAATGTAAGTGGGTGAGGCGCAAAAAGAGCTGGAATGTTGAGATTATATTGAATATATAGTAAATTTATTGTCAGAAAAATGACTATGCTTAGAAAAATATTCAGTTTATCATTTCTTATCATGGGTGGAATATGTTTCTGTCAGTCCGCTGATTTCCTGAAGGGGGAAGCTCTTTTTAAGGAGAACAAGGTGGAGGAAGCAGTTCCGTTTCTTAAAAATGCCATCAGTCAGGGTGGAAATCCAAAGGCATACAACTATCTTGCCTTGTCTTATCACAAGATGGGGATGCATCAGGAAAGCCTTGAGGTTTGCTCGGACGGAATGAAGGTCTCTGGTACGGACAAGAAGGTTCTTGCATTCAATGCGGGGAATGTATGCTTTGACCTAGGCGACTATTACACGGCGGAACGATGGTATTCACTTGCCATAGCTGCAAACAGAATCTATGCACCTCCTGTCTTGAACAGGGCGAATACGGAGCTGAAGCAGCAGAAATTCCTTGCGGCTCTTGAGGACTATAAGCTTTATCTTGACCTTTCTCCAAATGACAGGCAGAAACCAGAGATCGAACAGATCATTGCTCTCCTGGAAGGATGGAAAAAGTCCGAGGATGACAGAATTGCTGAAGAGCAGCGATTGAAGGAAGAGGAAGAACGCATTTTTGCCGAACAGAAGCGTATTGAAGCTGAAGAGGCTAGGCTTGCGGCTGATGCAGAAAAGGCTGCCAAGGAAAAGGAAGCAAAGGAGCTTGATGCTGCTTTGCAGAAACAGCTTGATGAAAAGTTTGCTGAACAGGCTGCGTTGCTTGAGGCACAACGGGAAGAATTGAGGAAGCTTATCGAGGAGCAGAAAGCGGCTCAGGAAGCTCAGAGAATAGAGACTGCGAGAAGAGAAGAAGAAGCTGCAAGAAGGGAGGCTGAATCTGCATTGCGTGCAACCGAAGCTGCTAGAAAGGCGGAGGAAGATGCTGCAAGAAGAAGAAAACTCCTGGAAGACGTTGCTGCATCATTGCAGAATTCAGGAAGCTCAAATATGAACGCAGGTGCGGAGGGAACAATAGATTATGGCTACGAAACAGAACTTGAATAGCGAAGAAAAAGAACAGACCAAAAAGAAAACTGCAGCAAAGACCACTGCTAGAAAATCTACGGCGTCTAAAACAGGTGAATCAAAGCCTGCGGAAGCAAAAAAAACGACTGTAAGGAAAACTGCTGCAAAGACTGAATCAACAGAAAATAAGACTTCAGCGACAAAGAAAACTGCTGCGTCAAAAAGCTCGGAAAAAACTGCGGCAAAGGCACCTGCAAAGCGAACTGCTTCTTCGGCTGCTAAAAAAACTACAACGGTAAAGACAGCTGCCGCAAAAACATCGGCTGCAAAAAAGGCTGATTCTAAGTCTTCTGTTGCAAAGGCAAGCGAGCCAAAGACTGCAAGGACTAGGACTGCCGCTGTAAAAAAGACGGCGACAAAGGCCGCTAAGTCAACAGAACTATCTCCTACAGGCGTCATGATAAAGAAAACTGCAGCAGTTTCTGTTGTTGAAGAAAAAGATGTTCCTGTGGTCGATGAATCACGATCTGCAGAAAAAATATCGGAACCAATTGTTCAGAATGAAGAAGTAAAGGATTCTTCAAAAGGCGGAATGTCAGTCTCTGTAAATGAGGAAACTTATGAGGCTGTTCCTGGAAAAAAACTGGGGACAGATATTGGAGCAGAAGAATCTTTGACAAAATCATCTGACACAATTCCAGAACCTGAAAAAAATGAAAAGTCAGATGATGATTATCGTGCCCTTGATCAGATGATGCAGAATTCTGGTCTTAGAAAAACTTCAGAAACATCTTACTCACAGCCAGAAGAAAAAAAAGGAAAGAAGAAGTTTTTGCTTTTGCTTCTCCTGTTGCTTGCCTTGTTTGGAACAGGTATCGGCATCGGAGTAAAGTTTTTCTCTGGTTCTCGCACAGATACAACAATGACTTCTCCTGAGGATATAATAGCATATTGCGAAAGGCTTATTGCACAGGGAGATTGCGCTGAGGCTCTTGGAATACTTGCGGGGCTTAATGTCAACGGTAACGATGAAAATTCCATTGCCCTAAGAAAAAAAATTGTTGCGCTTGTAAAAAAAGGGTATGAAAAGGCTCTTGCTGATGGAAAGGTTGATGAAATCCTTAAGAAGATAGAAGAGCTTGAAACAAAGGGAAAATACGGAGATGCCTTGAAGCTTATTGCCATCGGAACTGATCTTGATGGAGACGATGAAAGCTCAAGGACCTTGAAGGAAAAACTGAGAAGTCTTGAAAAATCTGTCGTTGATAAAGCCGTTGCTGAAGGTCATGCTCAGGATGTAATCGATGCCGCTAAGCAACTCATAGATTCAGATGAAGAAATACCTGCCGCTGAGCTGCTTAGTCTTCTTGACATCAAGGGAAACAGCACAGAAGCAAGGATGATGCGAAATCAGATCTACGCCCTCAAAAAGGAAGCCGTTAAGAAAGCTCTTGATAATGGAAAGGGAAATGAACTTCTTGATGCCATCGCCAACATGAATTCAAACGGAAACAGCGTTGAAGCTCTTGAACTCCTTTCTTATGTGGATGTGAAGGGAGAAGATGCGGATTCTGATGCCCTTCGAGACAGACTTTCTAAGCTTAAGAAGGAAGCCGTTGAAAAAGCCGTTGCTGATGGAAAACAGGAAGAAATACTCTCCAAGGCTAAGCAGATGATTTCTGACGGTGACTATAACACAGCGCTTGGTTTCCTCAGTTCAATTAAACCAGAAGGTGATGACACTGAATCCAGGGCTTTCAGAAATTCTCTTAAAGCATTGAAGAAGGATACTGTGGAAAGAGCTCTTGCAGAAGGCCGAATTGATGATGTATTCGGTACTGCGGATTCTCTTAACGACAATGGAGATAATGCTGCTGCTCTTGAACTTCTAAGCATGATAAATGTAGTTGGAAATTCCGATGAAGCAAACGCCCTTCGCGATCAGGTAAACGCAAAGAAAAATGAAACGATGAACAAAGCTGTTCAGAATGGCAAAACTGATGAAATCATTAAGAGTGCAAGACAGATGATTGACGATGGTGATTATTCTGGAGCTCTTGAGCTTCTCAGCTCTGCAAATATTGCTGGTAACGATCCTGATTCTAAACAGCTTCGAAAGGATATAGATTCCCTAAAGAGAGATGCTGTAAAAAAGGCAATTGAAGACGGTCGTGGTGATGAAATCCTTGATACGGTTGAAAGACTCATGAAGGATGGAAACCATGATGCTGCAGCAGCAATCCTTGACCAGATAGGAAAGGTTGATGACAACAGTCCTGAAGCAAAGGCTTTTAAGGACCGTGCTGAACGGCTTAAGAAGCAGAATCAGATTCTTTCATTGGGTGAAAACATGACTGATGATGAAAAGGCAACACTTGCAGAAAAGCTTATCAAGGAAGGTCGTTATGACGAGGCTCTTACGCTCCTCAATTCCATCGAAACAAATGGAAATGATGATGCAAGCAAGAAACTTAAGGAAAGAATCTCCAACCTTAAGAAAGATGCCGTAAGCAAAGCTAAGAAAAACGGTGTCGATCTCGGTCTGCTTGGTTATGATGAAAACGGTGAACCTGTTCTTTCTAAAGAAGAAGTTGCCCGTAGACAGCAGCAGGAACGCATGGCAAAGGAGGCTGCTGAAAAGAAGGCAGAGGAAGAAAAACTTGCAGAGCAGATAAGAAAGGAACAGGAGGAAAAGTTCCGTAAGGAAGAAGCTGCAAGAAAAGCCGCTGAAGAAAAGAAAGCAAAGCAGGAAGCCGCTATAAAGGCAGCTGCTGAGAAAAAGGCAAAAGAAGAGGCCGCTAAGAAAGCCGCAGAGGAGAAACGACTTCAGGAAGAAGCAGCAAAGAAGGCTGAGGCTGAAAGAAAAGCCAAGGAAGAAGAGGCTGCAAAGAAAGCTGCGGAAGATAAAAGAAAACTGGAAGAGGCTGCAAAAAATGCAGATGCTCAGCTAAGAAGAGAAATAGAAGATTCCATAGCGCGTGGAAAGAAACTCCTTGATCAGGGAGATATTGACGGTGCGGCAAGGGAATTTGCCAATGCAGAGGCAAAACTTCCAGCGGATGATCCAAAGTATTCGGCAGAAAAGCTGGATGAAATGGCTAAGGCCTTGTATGATGCTTCTGAAAAGGCGGATGGTGCGGATAAGAAAAAGCTCGAAGCTCTTTCTGGTGAAAAAGCCAGAAGCGCCATCAAGTTCTCTTCTTCTGATCCTGATACGCTATACATTGCAGGTATCGATGCTCTCAATAGGAGAAATTTCATTGAGGCAGAAAGACTTCTTAATGAAGCCATTGCAAAGAATCCTGCAAATTATATGTATTATTATCAGCTGGGGCGTATTCTTGCCATGCAGAAAAAATACAATGAATCTCTCAATGCATTTAAGACCTGCATCAGCATCAACGATCATTTTGCGCCAGCTTACTACAATTCTGGATATGTAAGTGAACAGCTCAAGAGAAAGGATGATAGCCTTGGATTCTATAGAAAGGCTACCGAGGTAAACCCTTCTCATGAAAATGCCTATATCGGCCAGGGTCATATCTTGATGGACATGAAGAAATATGATGAAGCAATGGATGCCTTTACAAAGGCGTTGGCAATCAATCCTAATCGTGCCCAGATTTATCAGGAGCTTGGTTCATGCTGTGTTGAGAAAAAACAGTTTGCACAGGCTGAGACTTACTTTAAGAAAGCACTTCAGTGTCCTGATGCAACTAAGGAAAAGAACGCGCTTACATATTACAATCTTTCAACGATCATGTATGATCAGAATAAAAAGAATGAAGCCCTTGATTATGCGGTGAAGGCATATGAAGCCAGAGAGAAAACTGAAGTTTCTGTTAAGGCCAACATAATCTATAACTATGGACTGCAGATGCAGGATACTGGAAAGGATGATGAAGCAATAAAGCTTTATCGTGAAGTTCTTGTGCTTGATCCAAAGCATGTCAAGGCAAATACGAATCTTGGAGCAATTTACTTGAAGCAGAACAAGGATACTGATGCAATTCTTGCTCTTACAAATGCCTACAATGTTGAAAGCGACAACTTTGAGGTTAACAATAATCTCGGAAGTGCATACAGAAAGATTTCAAACTATCAGAAGTCTGTGGAGCATTACAAAAATGCCCTTAAGATCAATCCAAATGACCTTACGGTCAAACAGAATCTTGCCAGAAGCTATGCGGCTGCAAAGGATTATCCTAATGCCAAGGCTGTCTATCAGGATCTTATTTCAAAAGAACCTAAGAACAATGACCATCTTTTTGAACTTGCAAGTATCGCATATGAAAAGGGTGATGGTGACACTGCTGCAAAATGTCTTGCCAAGCTTAAGGTCAGTGCACCTAACTACAAGGCTGATAGGGTAGAAGAAATGCTTAAGGAGCTTGGATACTAAAGTTCCGATGGCCCCTGTGAAATGGGAGGGAATGCCTAAAAGTTCAAATTGTGAGGTTTGACCTGCTGAGCTTTTTAGGCATTCCTTTTTTATGTGCGTTTTACAAGACCAAATAGCTGTGCCCTTGTAATAGTGGTGAATACAGGACGACCGTGAGGACAGTGTGGATCTGGAAGATGCAATGCTCCACGGGCAATTGTTGCTGCCGTCTGATTGTCCAGGATGGTTCCATCCATAACTGCCGAGCGGCATGCAGTTGAAGCGGCGGCGGCATTGATGAGGTCTGTTGGACTTATCCTACGGTCAAGAACATCCTTCTTAAGATCTGTTTCTTTCCCTTTCCAACGTGCAGGTACGCTGGTGAATTCCCATCTTCCATTTCCGCAGTTTGTGCATTCAAAGCCAGCTTCCTTAAGTTTGTCCTTTATTGCCTCGATGTAATTGTCATCCGCATCATTGTCTGTCTGGACAACATAAGGAACCAGAAGTTTCTGTGTTTCCTTTGCTTCTGCCATAAGCTGATCATACAGCATCCTTTCGTGTGCCGCATGTTGATCAATTATGTAAAGAATGCCTTCTTTTTCTGCAATAAGAAAAGTTCCCATTGTACAGCCGACAAAATGGAATCCATCGTCATTCTGTTCTTCGGATCCTATTGTGATGTTGTCTGGAAGATAATTTGGTTTGTATCTGTTTTCCAGCACGATCTCTTCACTTTTAGCTGTGGAATAATCTGGCACTCCAAAAAATCTTGATCGGTTGCCATTTGATGATGGTGATGAACCTATACCATCATAGCTTCGTTTTACATTGCCGTAGGATGCCGATGTGTTAGGCGTTCCTTTAATCGTGTATTTCGATGATATCGAATTCTTTTCCTCAAAATAAAGGTCTGGCGTCTCAAAGGCATTTAGTTTTTTTTGTTCATTGCCTTCTGTGTTGTACGCAAGCTCCGCAAGAGAAGAATTGTCCATTGTCTGCTGTTCGTTCTTCGAGAGCATTGTTCTGACCGTGTATTGCTTGAAGAAATTTTTTGTCGCGGTACTTACTTCATGATGCAGAGAATTTATGTCCTTGAACCTTGCTTCTCTTTTTGCTGGGTGTATGTTGAAATCTACCAAGGAAGAATCCATCTGTACAAAAAGACAAGCAACGGGATATGTTCCATTTGGAAAGTATCCCTGAGTACCATAGACAATTGCCTGTATAAGCGAGTATTCCTGTATTTTTCGTCCATTGACATAGATTGAAATATCTTTTCGTGTTGGACGACTTACGGAAGGCTCGCCGATGATTAAAGTGAATGAGAACTTATCGCTGGGTTTTTCGCTTTGTATTTCATAGAAAAGATCGTCACTTTCAAAGAATTGGTTTGTCTGAACAAAACGTTCCCGTAAAGTCTGTCCTGAAGGAAGATTTACTTTTTCCTCGCCATCGCTTGAGAAAGTGAAGGCGATGTCTGGCCTTGGAAGTACCTTTTCCTCAAATGTATTGCGGCACATGATTCCTTCACTTGATGGACGCTTAAGAAACTGCCTGCGGGCAGGAAAATTCTCAAAGAGTCCACGGGTCTGGACTATGGTACCTTCGGTTTTTGATGTAGGAGTAATGATGTGGTCTTCCGTGACGGAGGCGTTCATCCTGTTGCCTCCGCTGATGATTTCTAGTCGACTTACAGCCGCCATTGATGAGAGGGCTTCTCCTCGAAATCCAAGTGTTGAAAGATGAAGCAAATCTGTCTCGGTGGAAATTTTGCTTGTTGCGTGAGGTCTTGCGCATTGCATGAGATCTTCCTTTGACATGCCACATCCATTGTCAACGACACGGATTTTTTCTATTCCACCTTCTTCTATTTCAACATCGATTCTTGTTGCTCCAGAATCCACTGCATTATCCATAAGTTCACGGACAATTGCGTTTGGACGGTCAATGACTTCACCTGCAGCAATTTTTCTTGCGACTTCTGTATCTAGTAGGCGTACTCTTCGTTGCTCAGCCATCTTATGAACGGGTTCCTGTGATTTCTGTTGTTTCGTCAAAAAGCCCAAGCTCTGGTTTTCCTTCCTTTGCATCTCCACCGTTCATGAGGACCTGGATTTTGCTTTCCATCTTGTCAAGCTCCTTCTCAAGGGTCTTTGCAATCTTGATTCCTTCTTCAAAATTCTTGAGGGCATCTTCCAGGCTGATGTCGCTCTGCTTGATGTTTTCAGATAGTTCTTCAAGTTTTTCTAGTTTTTCTTCAAAGTTTGTCATTTATGTACCTCAATATGTTAGTTTACGGTTGCTGTGATTTCACCCTTTGCAGGTCTAATCCTTATCTGGTCCCCAGAATTCAATTTTTCACCATCTCTGATTATCCTTCCGGTCTCGTCCGTCACCATGGAATATCCTCGGTCAAAGATTGTCTGGGGGTTGCAGTTCTCAAGGATTTCCCTGCAATGCTCTAGGGCATGTCTTCTGTCCTTTATAAGTTCTTCAATTGATTTTTTCATGGACTCAAAGGCCCTGTCAAAGCGTTCCGAGAATCTTTGTTCTATGTTGAGGAGCCTTGTATGCATGTTCTCTGGATCAAAGGATCTTAGAAGAAGTCTAAGATTTCTTGTCCTTGTTGAAATCGAGTTGTAGAGTTCGTTTTTATGGAACCCGATGTTGTCTAAAATCATAGATTTTTCAGGAATGACTATTTCTGCCGCAGCACTAGGTGTCGGTGCACGACGGTCTGCAGCAAAATCACTGAGTGCCCAGTCGATTTCATGACCTACGGCTGAGACCACAGGTATATTTGATGATGCAATAGCTCTTACAACGCTTTCTTCGCTGAATGGAAGCAGGTCTTCAAGGCTGCCACCGCCACGCCCTACGATAAGCACATCGCACATCTTGTGTCTGTTTGCGGTCTCAATCATCTGGACTATGGTTGGAGCGGCAGTATCCCCCTGCACAAGGGCAGGAAAAACTATGATGTTCACCTTGTCGTTTCTTCTTTTTCTAATGTTGAGGATGTCACGAAGGGCTGCTCCGTTTGGACTTGTTACGATACCCACTGTCTGAGGAAAAAATGGAAGCTGGCGTTTCCTTTGACTGTCAAAAAGTCCTTCAGCGGCAAGCTTCCTTTTCCTTTCTTCAATCATTTCCATGATGTTGCCTGCACCAGCTTTCTCCATGGATGTGATTATAAGTTGATAGTTTCCCCTAGGGGCGTAGACACTGAGTTTCCCTCTGACCTGGACCATTGTACCGTCCTTAGGCTGAAAATTCAGTCCCAAGGCACTTCCACGGAACATTACTGCGCTGATTTGAGCCTCTGCGTCCTTAAGTGAAAAGTAGAGGTGACCTGCACTGCTGGGCTTGAAATTAGAGATTTCTCCTTTTAACAGAATGTTCTGAAAAGAATTTTCCAGCATTGTTTTGATGAGATTTGTCAGCTGGGCGACAGTAAGTGTGTTGTCTTTTCTTTGAGTGAACAATTCTTCCATGATTTTTGGATTGTAAACATTCCATTTAATTTAGACAAGGGAATTCCGATAATGAAGCGATGAAGAATTTAGTTTTTTTATACGCAGGTAACGATGGTTCCTACGCTTTTGATAGAGTTTTTTTCAATAAATCGGCTTTTGGACGTACTTTGGATTGGGCTAAGGCAATACCTGATTGCTCTGGAATTGTTGTTTTTACAACAAATGCGAATTCATCAAAGATTCAGTCTGAACTAATTGACGCAGCACTTGATGATGTAAAGGTGATCATAAAGGAAAAATGGCTTTGCCGTGACATAATTGAAACGATGTCGAATGAGGTGTCTTCCGTAAAAGCAGAGAATGCCATTTTTACTAGCGGGGACAGACCTTTCCTTGACAGTTATCTTACAAACGAAGTCCTTGAGTGTCACGAAAAATATATTGCTGAATATACATTCGCTGACGGTTATCCATATGGATTTGCACCTGAAGTCATCCACTCAGGAACCTTGAATATCCTTTCGGCTTTTGTAAAGGAAAAATATCAGGATGCGGGACTGTCTGAGGTAGGCAACGAATGTATCTTCAATGTGCTTAAAAAAGATATAAATTCTTTTGAAGTTGAAGCCGTATTGGCCCCTAAGGACTACAGAATGCTCCGTTTTGATTTTTCATGTGGAACAAAAAGAAACTTCCTTGCGTGTCAGCGTCTTCTGAAAAAGGCATCAGAAAAACAGGTTATGATGAATGCAAAAAGCCTTTCCGATCTTGCGGAGGTGAGTGCAGACATACAGCAGACTTTGCCAGCCTTCTACAATGTTCAGATATGTTCTGAGCAAAATGCAGTGCCGATATATTCTTCCTATAAAAATCCTGGCTTGGGAAACATGGATATTGACGGATTCTCTAAGATTGTGGCACAGATAGCTGAATTTTCAGATGATGCTGTTGTTGGGCTTTCTGCTTTTGGAGAACCCTTGCTTATGGAAAATGTCGAACTATATGTTGCTGAAGTCCTTAAGCATGACAATCTTTCTGTTCTCATCGAGACTGATGGAATTCTGGTCACCACTGAACTTGCTGAAAGAATTTCGGAGCAATCTAAGAGCAGGGTGATTTGGATAGTTTCAATTGATTCGGCCACAGCTGCAATGTATTCAAAGGTTCTTTCAAATGGATGTTTTGAAAAGGCTGTGCAGTCGGTTTCCATTCTTTCACCTCTTTTCCCTGGTAATGTCTATCCTCAGTTTACAAGAATGAATGAGAATGAAATTGAACTTGAAGCATTCTACCGATATTGGCATGATTCAGCTTCTCCATCAAATGGAAAACTCATAGTCCAGAAATATGATGACTGCTGTAAAACTTTGCCTGCAAGAAAACCTGCTGACCTTTCTCCACTTGAAAGAAATGTTTGCTGGCATCTTAAAAGGGATATGACGATACTTTCCAATGGTGATGTTCCTTTGTGTCGACAGTTTGCCTTTTCATCTGTGATTGGAAATGTCTTTGATGAGGGAATTGAAAAAATCTGGGGCAAGACTCTTGCAACTGTGGAAAAACATATTGCCAATGAATATGGTGAAAAGTGCAGGAATTGTGATGAATATTATACCTTCAATTTTTAATGAACATAAAATCTCATACACGGTATTCGGAGGAACGGAAGATGCTCCTAAGATTACGATACCGAATGTAACCTGTGTTGTCTTGAGCAGAAATGGAAGGCAGTACCGACAGGTTGTCATTGAAAAACTCCTGGGAAAAGGATTTGCAAAAATCATTTCTGTAAATCAGAAGAGTGAACAGCTTGCCATTGAACAGTTGGCTCATCATTTTCCTACCGTTGAGTTTATTGTCGCATTGGAAGACGTTCCGCAAGGTGAACTTTTAAATATTGCTTTTTCCGAGGCAAAAACCGAATACGTTCTTGTCATACAGGAAGAGATGTGCGGTGAAAATTTCATCTTTAATTCTTCTCTTGCGGAAAAATTCATCGCAATGAATCAGTTCTGTGTTGCGCCCAGACTTGTGTCTGATTCAGGCCATAGGATTCCTGTGGTTTTTAGGCCTGATGCAAATAGGGGCAAATTCAAGGTCGATGAGGAGACTTCTGTTTTAGATAATCAGGCAACTCTTTATTGTTATGACTACGCAGGTTTCTACAATAGGGAGACCTTCTGCCTCCTTGGCGGCTTTGACTATACGATAACTTCTGAATATTGGCAGAAATTGGATTTCTTTATGCGTGCGTGGCTTTGGGGTGAAACTATTTCTGTTTCAAATGTCCTTGAGCTTTCATATTCAGAAAGTGTTCCTGAGGAAGACAGGACGGTAGAACTTTCTTATCTAAGGTTCTATCTTAAGAACATCCTTCCTTCCTTTGTTTCTGACCATGCAAAAATTTCCAGATCATCATTCTTCAGGTTTAAGATTGGAAGCACCTGTGGATTTGTTGAATCCTGGGTTCAATTCAAAGATGCCATAAGATGGACTGCAGACAATCAGTATCGTTTTAAGACAGATGCCGTAACATTGATTGAGAATTGGAGTAAGGTATGAACCTTAGGAAAATAGCAGAGGGAATAAAGAGGATCGCCACGGGTAAAAAGAAAGTGGTGGTAATCGTCCAGTGCAGAATGTCCTCGACAAGACTACCTGGTAAAGCACTGCTGCCTCTTGGTGGCAAGACAGTCCTTGAATGGACCTTGGCGGCAATGAAAAAAATCGAAGCAAGCAGATATTTTCTTGCTGTTGATGAGGCAAGCAAAGACGATCTGGAACCTATTGCAAAAAAATGCGGCTGGGATTTTTACGCAGGTTCTCTTGAGGATGTTCTTGACCGCTTCTGCAATGTAATCAGGATTTCAAAGGCGGATGTTGTTGTGCGTGCAACTGCAGATAATCCTTTCCTCTTTTATGAAGCAGCACAGGAGATGGTCGAAGAATTCTTTGAACGTGAAAAGACAGCTCCTGCAGACTACCTTACTTATTCTGGATTGCCTCATGGTTCAGGCGTTGAGATGTTCAATGCCCACTCACTTCTCAAGGCTGCGGAAGAAACAGACCTTTCCTATGACCATGAGCATGTCGGACCTGCTCTTTACAACCATACGGACAGGTACAAATGTGATTTCATAAAAGCTCCTGCAAAATACAATCATCCAGAATACAGGACAACAATCGATACAAAGGAAGACTATCATAGGGCGCTTGAAATAGTTGAGGAAATCTCAGGTTTGGAGCCTGTGGAAGAACCATATTCAACCGAAGTTATTCTCAGGGCGCTGGAAATTCCTGCCGTAAAGAATCCAGTCCTGCTTGTACCGTCTGTGAAAAAGGGACAAGGGACAGGGCATTTAAGAAGATGCCTTTCGCTTGCAACTGAAAATAAATGGGATGTCTACATTCCTTCTGATGCAGATTTGCCACAGTTGAATGATCTTGTAATGGCTGCTGAAGAGAATGGGCTTGAACCATATCATCTCATAGACAGTCTTGATGACCTTTCCTATTACTCTGTTGTGATTACTGACCTGTTCAAGACGGACAGTGCCTTTGCTTCAAAGCTCTCTTCGCGGGCAACTGTAATTGCCATGGATGAAGGAAACGAGGATAATGACTATGCAGACTATGTCCTTGATATCCTTCCTTCTGCAAACCATGACAGGGTTGTAAACATTTCTGCACCACATCTTATTCCTCGTCCAGAAAAGAAAAGAAGTCCTGAACAGAAATCTACGGCTTTGAGGAATGCGCTTGTTGTACTTGGTGGGGAAGATCCGTCTGGACTTACTTTTCCTGCGGTGCTTTCGCTTTGTCAGAATGAAATCTATGTGACCGCCATAGTTTCGCAAAAAGAAGAACAG
The DNA here is from genome assembly GCF_045641405.1 of Treponema sp. GTDB lineage: Bacteria > Spirochaetota > Spirochaetia > Treponematales > Treponemataceae > Treponema_D. The sequence goes on along the minus strand of NZ_JAZUGX010000004.1, from coordinate 8,878 downwards.
GAAAAGCTTGAAAAGAAACTACCTGAACAGTTTAGAAAATTCGTAAAATTCATCCTCCCTGTGGAAAATCTTAAGGATAAACTTTTCAACTATGATCTTGTTGTGACCCACTACGGTTTTACAGCCTTTGAAGCTGCTTCAGCCAACTGTGCAGTAATCCTTCTTGGTACTACACCTCTGCATGTTCAGCTTTCCGAGGATTATGGTTTCAAATGCCTGCAGCCATCCCAGATTACAGCATCCAGAATGAAGGAGCTGCTTGAGGATAAAGAGTCCCTTTATATGGAAGAACAGGAGAAAGATTCAGTGACTCTTGCGGAATTCACAGGAAGACTTTCAAGCGGCAATCATTTCATGTGCCCGATTTGTCAGAAAAGTGATGTTTCAAGAAACAAGGTCATTGCAAGAATTCCTGAAAGAACCTTCCGCCGTTGCAATGACTGTGGAATGATATACATTGGCTGGACCGTAAAGGAAAAACAGACTGAATATAATCGTGCCTATTTCTTTGAAGACTATGAAAAACAGTACGGGAAAACATACCTCGACGACTTTGAATCCATCAAGGCTCAATGTGTTCGCCGTATTGGACAGATAGATTTCATCCATAGACATTCAGGAGGTCATAGATTTGGAAAATCTGTCACTCCGTCGGTTCTTGATATCGGATGTGCCATGGGGCCATTCCTTTCTGCAGCAAATGATTCAGGCTGGCAGGTATTTGGAGCCGACATTTCGCAGGATGCCGTTGACTATGTCCAGAAGAACCTTAACTTTCCTGCCGTGTGCACTCCATTCCCAGAAGGTAACTTTGAGAATGAATTCGGTGTTGAAAAATTTGATGCCGTTACCATGTGGTATGTAATAGAACATTTCCAGAATCTTGATTCAGTGTTGAGCAAGGTCTCAGAGCTTGTCAAGAAAGGTGGAGTTTTTGCGTTCAGTACACCTTCTGGTTCTGGTGTCAGCGCAAAATTCAATACGAGGGCTTTCTTTGAGCAAAGTCCGTCGGATCATTTTTCAATCTGGGAATTGAGCAAGGTAAAGACTGTTCTTGCAAAATACGGCTTTGAGGTTTCAAGGATTGTGTCTACTGGAATTCATCCAGAACGTTTTCCTATGGCAAGGAAAAGGGGAATAAAGCCTGGTTCTTTTATGTTCAAGCTGCTTGCTTCTTACAGCAGGATGTTCAGACTGGGTGATACCTTTGAAATCTACTGTCGGAAAAAGTAGATTTGCCCGTATTAAGGTGGAACTTTTTTCTGCCGAAAATGAAGTACAATGGGTGAAAAATTTATTCTTATTCTGGGCGCAGGCCTTATGCAGCGACCTTCTATCGAAGCCGCAAAAGAACTTGGATATCGGACTCTTGTAATAGACGCAAATCCAAATGCTGTCTGCGTTCCTTTTGCCGATCGCTTTGAGAAGGTGGATCTTAAGGACCGTGAAGCAATAGCAGAACTTGCACTTTCCATGAAAAGTGAACTGGCCGCTATTTTCACTGCAGGTACAGATTTCAGTGCAAGTGTCTCTTATGCCGCAGAAAAATGTGGGCTTCCATCTCATACATTTCAGGCTGCCTTGAATGCAAGCAACAAGGTGCTCATGCGCCAATGCTTTGCAAGACACAATATTCCATCGCCAGATTTTTTTGAGGCAGACAGCGCATATCTATCGCGGGTGGAAAATGGAACGGCTGATGATGTTTCTTTTCCTAAAGTGGTAAAGCCTGTTGACAACATGGGTGCACGAGGATGCCGTCTTGTTCGTAATCAGGATGAATTCATCCCCGCATTGAAGGAAGCCATTGAATATTCAAGAACGGGCAAGGTAATTGTAGAGGATTATATGGCAGGTCCAGAATTTTCCATCGATGCCTTGGTTTGCAATGGTAATGTCACTATCACAGGATTTGCTGACCGCCATATTTTCTTTGAGCCATATTTCATAGAACTTGGTCATACCATGCCGTCTGAATGCTCTCCTGATGTCAAGGCTGAACTTGTTGAATGCTTTACAAAAGCTGTTCATGCTCTTGGTTTGACTACGGGTGTTGCAAAAGGGGACATCAAGTATACTGAGAAAGGTCCTATGATCGGCGAGATTGCAGGCAGGCTTTCTGGTGGATATATGTCAGGATGGACCTTTCCCTATTCTTCCGATGTGAACCTTACGAAGGAAGCAATGAAAATTGCCCTTGGCAAGATTCCTGAAAGCACAAGGTCTCCTGAAATTCAGTCTATGAAATACAGCCATGAAAGGGCTTTTATTTCTGTACCTGGGAAAATCAAGTCGATTTATGGGCAGGATAATGCAAACGCAAGTCCATATATAAAAAATGTTTTTTTCCGTGTAAAAGAGGGATCGGATGTGGATTTTCCTCGCAACAACGTTGAAAAATGTGGAAACGTAATAACCCTTTCTGAAAACCGCCAGCTATCTCTTTGGGGTGCGGAATCGGCAGTGTCTCAGATTGTGCTCAGGCTTGAACCTTGCAACAAGGCAACTGATGATTTCCTTGCAGATATCGAACTTCCTCATGAAAAGGGATTTCCTTACAGCGCATTCAATCTGACGGTAGATGAATATTCAGCCTTTGAAAAGGAAATAAAGGGTGCAGAAAAAATCAACGATGATGAAAAGTGTATAGGTCGAATTCCTTCAAGCTTGGCAGGAAAAAAAATAAGGGACTGGAATTACAGGACTATAGAACAGACACTGTCTCTTTTTGACAGAATATGTCCGAATCACAGATCGCTTGATTTTGAAAAGTTCTGGAGATATCTGGTTAGGGGCGGAATTCAGGCTATATTGTATTATGCTGACAGCACGGAATAAAAAATGAAAAAACTGCTTGCGACTATTTTTACAGCTTTGCTTATTTCCTCACATTTTTTTGCAGACAACGCAAAGACAACGGATTTCCTTGTGTCTGCACAGAAAGCGGGCATGACCTTCTACTGGGATCCCCTTACTTCCAGCGGTCTGATAGAAAAGAACGGCCATAGGATATCTTTTCACGCGGGTGATGATTTTGTTCTGCAGGACTATAAGACCGTAGTCAATGAAAAGGCTCCTGTTCTGGAAAACGGAAAACTTGTTTCATATTCTTCGTTCATGAACAGTGCGGAAAATTTCTTCAAGACTGAAAGCAACGACAATCCTTATAGGATCGGTGCCATTCTTATTGATCCAGGACATGGTGGAAAGGATCCTGGAACAAGCAGCGTTCAGAAAATAGGCGGAAAAAGCGTCAAGCTTGTGGAGAAGGACATAAACCTCAATGTAGGACTTAAGCTTCGAGATTATCTTAAGAAGTCTTATCCAGACAAGCAGATACTCATGACAAGAAGCAAGGATGTATATCTTTCCCTCAATCAGAGAACGGAGATTGCCAACAGCGTCAAGCTTAAGGACAATGAGGCGATCCTTTTTATTTCAGTCCATGTCAATTCCAACTTCAATGAATCGGCATCGGGGTATGAAGTATGGTATCTTTCACCTGGTTATAGACGGCAGGTTCTGAACGCAAAGAGTGCAGGGGAAGAAAAGAGCCTTCTGCCTATCCTCAACAGCATGATGGAAGAAGAATACACGACGGAATCAATCCTTATAGCAAAATTCATTCTTGACGGTATAACGGCACAGGTGGGAACCCAGACCAATTCCCGCGGCATAAAAGCTGAGGAATGGTACGTCTGTAAGAATTCCAACATGCCAAGCGTCCTTATTGAGCTGGGGTTTGTAAGCAACAAAAAGGAAGCGGCTCTTCTCAACGATGACAAGTACTTGCAGAAGTTATCTTTTGGTATATATAATGGATTGCAGGCGTTTGTGACCCATTTTGAGCGTTCAAGAGGCTTCACGGGCAAATAAAGCCGATCAAAATACAGGTAATATCAAAGAAATAATAAAAATGAAGGTTGAATTAAAAAACAACAAGGTTTTCCAGACATTTCTGGGAATCGTCATTGGATCATTCATAATTTCTCTTGCTGCTTTCTTCATCCACTCCAACAAGGTGAGGCGTATCTGCTTTTTCCGATCCTTTGATTCGGATAGAGTATGCACGGAGACCAGATATTTCCCAAAAATGGAAAGAAACGAGGCTGTGACCGCTTTTGTAGAGGAGCTTCTGCTCGGTCCCTTCACAAACAGGTACAAGGCGATATATTCACGCGGAACAAAGCTGGAATTCTGTTTTGCAAAGGAAAAGGTTCTCTATGTTGGACTTTCCGCAGAGGCGTTAAGGACGGATAACGAAATCACCGATATTCGAGGAAGCGCGGATTTGATTCGTAAAAATATTGTGAAGAATTTCACAAATTTTAATAAAATTTGCATATTTATTGATGGAGTAGAGGTGTCTGGAGAGGAGTTTTAGAGTCATAAATTTCAGTTTTTTTTAAAAAAAACTAAAATAAGTTGACAAAATAAGGTTCTTAATAGATACTTAAAGAACAAGGCTACATCAAATATGTATTAAAAGGAGCTTCATATGAAGAAGACTTTGTTTTTAACTGTTGCTGCAATGCTTTTGGCAGGTTCTCTTGCTACAGCTAAGGAAAGCGTTCTTATCGACTTTACTCAGCTCGATGCAGACACATGTGCAGATGAAAACGGAAATCCACAGCAGAACAGCAGAACTGTAATGGATTATTCTGTTGCAGCAGGCGCAACATTCACAGGTGACCAGAAGGACCTGATGAAGACATCTTTGGCTCTCCCACAGTGGGAAGTTGTTCTCAACTCTTCTGCTAAGAACCCAGTTTCTGTAGCTCTTTCACAGGTAGTAGCAGCTCCTGTAAAAGAATCAGCAGACGTTCCTTTCGCTGGAAAGAACGTAATGGGTGTACGCGTATTGTTCCCAACATGGACAAACAACGCAAATGCAAAGATCGTTCCAGCTTTCGAAATCCCTGCTTACGAACCACTTTCAGACGCAGACGAGAACGGAAAGCGCCAGCAGCCAACTGACGAACAGAAGGGCAAGTACCTCTTCGAAGATGGTTATGGTGTTGTAAGAAACGTTGGTACAATCAAGTCTATTTCATGTACAACAATGGGTATGAACTTCCCACACACTCTCTATGTTCTTATTAAGGACGCAGACGGTGTAGAACGCCGCTACCTTATGGGTGATCTCTACTTTGATGGTTGGAAGACACTCGTTTGGAACAACCCAGACTATATTTCTGATGTTCGCACACGTGAAATCAGAGTTTACCCAATCTACCCTCGTGGAATTCCTTATGCTAAGTTCACAGGTTTCCAGGTATGCCGCGATGCTAACCACATCGGTTCAGACTTCATCGGATACTTCAAGGACGTAAAGGTTATCTACGACCTCGCAGTTCTTACATCTGACCGCGACATCGATGATGAAGACCTCTGGGGAATCATCACAAAGAAGGAAAACGATCGCCAGAATGGTGAAATGAGCCGCTTTGGTAACAAGCAGGTTAACCGCTACCTTGAAAAGGCAAAGATGGCACAGGAAGCAGAATTCTCTTCTTCTTTGAATGAAGATTCAGCTTCAAACGCTCAGTCTACAGACCAGGCAAAATAATTAACTGACAAGATTTCTTGAAAGTTAGTGATGGACCGTCCTACTAGGACGGTCTTTTTTTTAGGCTTTAATATTAAAGATTAGTTTAAGTTTATTTTTATTTCTTTTTGATATATAATTGAAGCATGAGTTTTGAATTACCAAATAAAAAAGAAATTGAAGTTCGTTACGAGGCTTATAGACCTGCATTCAATGAAATCCTTGAGAAGATAACGGCTTCCTTAAAAAACAACCTGCATCTTTCCTCTAATCCAACATACAAGAATCGCATAAAATCCTTCAACAGCTATTACAAAAAGATTCTCCGCCAGAAGGCCAAGGAGTCTGGTGAAAGCAAGCGGCTTGTGACCCTTACGGACATGATAGGCATTCGAGTAATATGTCCTTTTGTTGAGGATCTTGCAGAGGTCGAAAAGCAGGTTTCTGAAATCTATGATGTAAAGGAAATTGAAAAGAAGGGAGCAGAGCAGTCGTTCCGTGAATTCGGCTATGAGTCTGTTCATATTCTTATTGCTGTTCCTGAAGACTGTAAGCCTGTTGTTCATACGGATGTTGAATTGCCTGAAAATCTTGTCTGTGAAATTCAGGTAAGGACAATCCTTCAGGATGCCTGGGCGGAAGTTGAACATGAGCTTATATATAAGTCTGAATTCAATCCTTTTGACAAACCATTGCGCCGCAAATTGGCTTCTATAAATGCAAGCCTTACCTTAGCTGACATAATCTTCCAGGAAATCCGTGATTATCAGAAAAAACTGCAGACTGAGCTTGGAACGCGCAGAAACACCTTCTATGAGAAGGCTGATGACTATTCCATGGAAGTTCTTGAAATGAACAAGGAAAGCCCTTCTAAGGCCTCTGACAGCCCTGTAGATAGTCCTTTTACCAAGGGTAGCATTGATGATCTTGTTCTTACGGCCCTTCATGAACATAACGTAGGCAATTTTGAAAAGGCTGTTTCCATCTATACCCAAATCATCGACTCTAAACCAGTGCCTCCCGATGTGGTTCTCAGTGTCATCTATAAGCACCGCGGAATGGCGTATTTTGCTCAGAATATGTATGAACCAGCATTGGAAGATTTCTCAAAGAGTTTTGAATATGATCCTAAAAGTTTCCGTTCAATATATTATAAAGGAATAGTTTTCTCTGTAATGAACAGGAATGCCGAGGCTGTAAAGTGTTTTGACAAGTCTCTTGAAATAAATGCTTTCCAAAGCCATGTGTTCTACCGCCGTGGCCTTACATACTACAACATGGGAGAATATAATCTTGCCATGAAGGATGTGACCAATGCCGTAAACCTTGGACTTGAAGATGATGACCTTAAGGAGTTGAGGAACAAGCTTATAAAGAAGTTTGATATGGGAATGTAATGTTGGGGGTGTCAAAAGGATATTAAATTTTTTCAATTTTTTTTGAAAAAAAATCAAATTCCTGTTGACATAATTTGGTCATTAGTATATTATCTTAAACATCAACGAAACGTTGTATGTCTCCCTCGTCTAGTGGTTAGGACATCGGGTTTTCATCCCGACAACATGGGTTCAATTCCCGTGGGAGATGTTAGTAAAAACCTTAGCTAAACGGCTAAGGTTTTTTTATTTTAAAGCATCAAATTTTCAAAAGGCGAGTTTGCAAAGCAAACTCGTAGAAACAATCGTCAGATTGTTTCCTTGAACCGCGGAATGAGCGCCGAGCAGGTGCGAGGAAAAGGCGGCATGGATGCCGACGGAAGCGAATGTAGACGTGGCGGCGGGAACAGACAGGAGGTCTGTGACCAGAGCCATTCAATTCCCGTGGGAGATGTGATCAAAAACCTTAGCTTAATCGGCTAAGGTTTTTCTATTTTAAATCGATTTTTTGTTTTTTTTCAAATTATTTAGTATATTTAGGGTATGGAACGATTTGACATTGCGATAATTGGAACTGGACCTGCAGGTATAAGTGCCGCTATTACGGCAAAGCTACGCAACAAGAATCTTATTTTGTTCGGCTCAGGTAAGGGCAGTGAAAAGGTTGCAAAAGCCAGTGTCATAAAAAACTATCCTGGACTTCCTGGAATCTCAGGAACGGAGCTGCGTGAATCTTTTGCGAAACATCTTGAAGCAATGGATGTTCCCGTCATTGATGACAAAATAAATGCGGTGTATTCCATGGGCAGGTATTTTTTCTTGAAGGGAAGCAAGGGGGATTATGAGTCTTCTTCTTTGATTCTTGCGACTGGAGTAGATTTTGCAAAGCCTCTTGCTGGTGAAAAAGAGTTCTTGGGACGGGGAGTAAGCTATTGCGCCACCTGTGACGGAATGTTCTATAAACAGAAAAAGGTTGCAGTCCTTGCTTATGAGAGCGGGGCATGGAAGGAATCCCTTTATCTTTCGGAACTGTGCAGCGAAGTCCTTTATTTCAAGCTCCATAAAGAACCTATGCCTGGAACAATACCTTCAAACGTTAGTGTAGTAGATGAAAAACCTGAAGTCATAAAAGGTAACATGAAAGCAGAAGTTCTTGTTGCTGGTGGCAGGGAGCATGAGGTTGACGGCATTTTTGTTCTCCGCGATGCAGTAGCAGCAGACAGCCTGGTGCCAGGATTGAAGACTGAAGATGGTCATGTCTTTGTAGACCGCCATATGAGGACAAATATACCAGGATGCTTTGCCTGTGGTGATGTTGCAGGAATGCCATATCAGTACATAAAGGCTGCGGGTGAAGGAAATGTAGCCGCATTGAGCGCTGTTTCCTATCTTGCGGATTTAATAGATGAAGACTAGATGGAGGATTGATTATGGTTGAAGTCATTAAAAACAATGATGTATCAAAGGCTGCTTCTGCAGATGTAGCTGTGATTGACTTTAATGCTACATGGTGCGGACCATGCAGGATGCTTGCTCCTGTTCTTGAGGAAGTTTCTGAGGAAATGAAGGACAGTGTTAAATTTTTCAGCTGTGACTGCGATGAGAATGGAGAGCTTGCAAGACAGTTTGGCATCATGAGCATTCCGGCTGTTGTTGTTCTGAAAAAAGGCCAGCAGGCGGGTATGAACATAGGATTTGTTCCTAAAGAAGGTCTTGTGGATTTCATCAAGGGGAATATGTAAGAGAGCTCCGACTGTAAAATTATATATAGTCAAATAAAAAAGGGTTGTCCAGCTATGGACAACCCTTTATATTTATGGCTTTAGCCAGTGAAAATGCGAAGCGTAGCGAAGTATTTTCACAAAAAACCACCCGCTATGCGGGTGGATGCTAAAAAGGTTATACAAAAAAATAAAAAAACCATCCCAACTTGAGATATACTATAGGTGTTCAA
>NZ_JAZUGX010000003.1:0-2340 GCF_045641405.1 Treponema sp. | reverse complement strand
AAAAGTGGTGTTTCAAAACATTTCCTATATGGCAATGCTGAGATAAAAACGTTAATAGAATCTCAAAGGTCAGAGGAAAATGCACGAAGTGGTGCATGGCATAAGAAATATTATAGAACATCCAAGTCAAAGGATGTGATTATAGAAAGTAAAGATAAATATATAGCAAAGCTTGAGGCTGAAAATGAGACACTTCATAAAGAAATCAATCAGCTTAGAGCTATGATGTATGAGAAAAAATGAGTACTTCGGGTACGGTGTGCCCGAAGTGAAGAATCAGTGTTTTCGGGGCTTTGAGCCCCGGGTACACGAGTTTTAGATGGGAGGTAGACTATGAGACTCGGTTGGACAACAAGCAAATATTCAATTACATACAGGGCTGTTAAAACTGTTAGAATCAATGGCAAGAATAGAACGCAAATAGTAAAATCTTTCGGTTCAGAAAAACAGATTTGTGAAAAGTATGGAGTAACAGATGCCAAGGCCTGGGCCAAGGAACAGGTTCGTTTGATGAATGAAGCAGAAAAGGAGAATTCTGCGAAATTCAATATCGAACTCTGTTCCGGGACAAATCTTGTCATGGACGAGCAGCGACGTTTTAATGGCGGATATCTCTTCCTTCAGGATATCTATTACGAACTGGGACTTCATAAGATATGCCGTGCTATATCTTCACGGCATTCTTTTGAGTATGATCTAAATGACATACTCTCCCGGCTCATTTACACGAGGATTCTTTACCCGGCATCGAAAAAGAGCAGCTTTGAAGAATCAAAGCGATTCATGGAGCAGCCTTCTTTTGAGCTGCATGACATTTATCGTGCACTGTCAGTCATGGCAGAAGAATCTGACTATATCCAGAGCCGTCTTTTCAAGAACAGCGCTGAGATTCAAAAGCGCAATACACAGGTGATTTATTACGACTGCACCAACTTCTATTTTGAGATTGAAGAAGCTGCTGATGACAAACAGTACGGAAAATGCAAGGAGAACCGGCCCTTGCCAATCGTAGGAATGGGTCTCTTTATGGATATGGACGGAATTCCCATCTCTTTCTCCATATATCCCGGAAACAGGAATGAACAGACGACCATGATTCCGCTGGAAGAAAAAATGATCGAGAAATTCGACATGTCAAAGTTCATCGTCTGTACGGACGCAGGATTGTCTTCCGCAACAAACCGGGTGTTCAATTCCTATGATGGTGACGAAGGCATGCGCGGATATATCACAACGCAGTCAATAAAGGAACTCAAGGCTTTTTTGCGGGAATGGTGTCTTTCTGATGACGGATGGATTCTTGATGGTGATAAGTCTACGACGAAATACAGGCTTTCCGAATTGGATGACGAGGCAGACAAGGATAAAATCTTCTACAAAGCAAGATGGATAAAAGAAGAAGGTGTTGTTCACACAGATAATGGCGATAAAAAGCAGATCATAGAACAGAAGCTCATCGTATCGTATTCGATAAAATATCGTGAGTATCAGCGGCGTATCAGAAAAGGCCAGATAGAGCGGGCAATACATCTTGTTGATTCCGGTGAAAAGGCCATCACTAAAAAAAGGCAGAATGATCCCAAGCGCTTTATAAAAACCGATCATGCCACAAAGGATGGTGAAATCGCCAGCAAGTCACTAAGTTATATCGACCAGTCTGTTATAGATGCAGAAGAACAATATGATGGCTTCTACGCTGTATGTACCAATCTTGATGACAGCATAAGCAGCATTGTGAAGGCAAACAAAAGGCGCTGGGAAATTGAAGAATGCTTCAGAATCATGAAAACGGACTTTGAGGCTCGTCCCGTATACCTGAAACGTCAGGAACGAATCCTGGCCCACTTCATTACCTGTTTCATTTCTCTGATTGTTTACCGATATCTTGAAAAGAAACTTGACAATAAATACACGATTGATCAGATACTCCAGACTCTACAGGAAATGGATTTCATGAAGTATGAAGGGAAAGGATATCAGCCGGTTTACACAAGGACGGAACTAACGGATGCTCTGCATACAGCATTCGGCTTCTGCACTTCAAAGCAGATCGTGCCAATCGCAAAAATGCGGAATATCATCTCAGAGACCAAGAAATAGGATAGTGTAACGCGCAACCATAAAATTTCAAAAAGTCCCGGAAGCCAGTGTTTATGCTGCTTACAGGACTTTTTTCTCTCAAAAACTGTCAAAAACAGGAGAATACCCTAATCAAAGGCAAGTTTCAATATTCATTTTAGGTCCGAAAGTCCTATTATTGTTGCATGTATATGATTGTACCTGTGTCGGAAACAGGCAGATTTTCCGCCTGTTCAATTTATAACTCAAGCAGCGTGTATT
>NZ_JAZUGX010000002.1:0-2439 GCF_045641405.1 Treponema sp. | reverse complement strand
ATCTCTTTCATCCTGCCAGCCTGTAACAACATAGGCTTTTTTGAATCGTCCGAAGTTATAAAACAATACAAATACCGTACCTCCAAGAAACTTGAAAGTAAACTCTGTTTCATCTTCAGACAATTGAGGGATTTCGATGTTGTAGCCCTTTGCAAATAAGGTGTAAGACACTTCCAAAGTGTGCGGCACATGAACAGTAATATTGTATCTCACATTTTATTTTATACACTATTTTTTAATAAATGTATAGTTAGAAATATTGATTTATTTCGTTTAATACATTATATTTATTTTAGTACATTTTTAGAACTACAGTGTACTGATATTTGTCTCCCAGCAAATACTTCTAAGTTCTACATCATAGGAGATTTACACATGGACAAGAACAATCCATTCGAAAAGCCAGTATCCAAGGATGAATTCAACGGATTCTGGATTCCACACCACAATGCAAAGGTGTTTAAGCGTGGCCTTGAAGAAAACAAGGCTCCATTCCTTCCAGACGCTACTGGAAGCATTAAAGCAGAACCAATTTACAATGCGGCTTCTGGTTACTGTCTCCCTGCCGGCCGTCTTATTCCAGTTCAGTTTGCCAAGATGGAAAACAACTACAATTCAAATATTGTAATTCCTCGTTCAACAGTAACTGCATTGGAAAACAGTATCAAAGAAAATGAAAAAGGCGTTTTCTACAATTTCAAGGATGAACAGGGTGAAATTCATGTGGCTTCACTTTTCTTCCCTGAACAGACTCAGAATCCTGAAGGTGCTATTACAGCAACAAAAGACAAAATTCAGCAGATGGACAATCTTAAAGATGTTTCTATGGTAATCGCTTCAAGTGATCCAAAGGAATATCTCGGAAGTTACATTGCTGCATGTCGTTCTGGTATGAAACTTTCTGTTGATCCACAGATTGCAGAAGAATTCAAAAGCAAGATTATGCCAACTTTGGAAAACGATATCCGCGATCCAGAAAAGCGTGACAAGAATCTTCCAACCCTCTCAAACATTCTCTTTGAAGCTGATAAACGCGGTTCAGAAATCTGCAGAACTCTCGCTGCCGAAAACACTCAGTCAGCTGCACCAAAGCAGAAAAAGCCTGAAATGGAGATGTGTTTTTAGCATCTGAATTCATTAAAAGGTGTAAAGACAATTTGTTTTTGCACCTTCCTTTTTTCTATTCATTAAAAACAGCCTGCCCAAGGATGTTTAATGACAGATTATATTCAGACCAAATGGCGTGATGGTTCTGCATTCAATCACAACCTCACTTCTGATGAATATTTCTACAACCAGATTTTTGAGGCCGTAAAGAAAAATGTTTCGGCCGGTACATTACCACAGTTCTCAAGAAAAACATCATCTATGCCTGTTGAGCTTTCAACCGGGAAAATAATAAATGATGAAAACCTGATTGCTCTTGAACAGATTGCTGCAAGCAATAATTACAATTCTTCAGTTTGGATTTTTGGCGATGTCCTGGAAAAGTTGAGAAGCGAAGGTATCAGACTCAATTTCAAGAAAGATGCCCAGCCAGCTCTATGTATCACAAAATATGCAAATGCAACTCATCTGTTTGGTAATGAACTTTATATTGCTGAAGGTGGAGCAAAAACAAAAGCACAGTTTCTTTACAACCTGGATTCTCTTGATGAACGCTCGCAGGAAGCAGTCAAAAAGCATGTTAAAACTGCTCAGGAAAATGTAGAAGCCTATTCAAATGAGAATTTCAGTAACTATATAAGCAATGTAAAAAAAGCCCGTACAGAAAAAGTTCCTGCTCTGGAAGACTTAAAGAATTCCCTACGAGTTGTCTGTGAGAAAGCTGCTGGAATTTACACCACTTCACCTGACAATTCGAACAAGATTGATTTTACAACTCTGGTTAATTCTCAGGCACGACACGTTTGCAGTCTGGCCACAGGTTCTTCAATAAGAAATGAAATCAATCCACAGGCTGAAGCCAACTGTTATTCCATGTTTGAAAGGATCATTTCCGAAACAGCAAATCAGGAGATTGAACCATGGAAAGCTGGAAAAGAAATCTGCAAGGCACTACATGCTGGAACTCAATACGCAAAATCCTATACGGCAAAAGACTTCAATCTGGAACATCGGAAGATCCGTGATGAAACACATTTGAAGAATCAATCAACAAGCAAAAATCGGGACTCAGGAATGAGTCGTTAACAACTGCACTTACAACAAGGAGATACAACTTATGGCAGAAAACACAACAACTCCAGTAACTATGGAGATTATCAACAGCGAACAGTTCAAAAGAGCTAACATTCGCTTTAACGGAAAACCAGCTGAAGAAATCCGCGAGGAACTCAAGAAAGAAGGCTGGTTCTATTCAAGAAATCACAACGTATGGTATCCGAAGAACGATGCTGCAGAAAACAGCCTCAACTTTGCAAACCATATCAAAGAAAC
>NZ_JAZUGX010000001.1:0-110347 GCF_045641405.1 Treponema sp. | reverse complement strand
GCAAAGTGCACGGGACTGCCCCTAGATGAAGTCGAGGAGATTTCTAAGACCAATCCGTAGACAGTTGGTAGCAAATAAAAATGACTGTCCAATAAGTATATTTTTCGGTGGTTGAGCGTTACGCTGCGCCCCACGCATCTGTCAGGGCTTATGTCGAAACCACCATATTTAATGGTCTTGTCATTTCGACAGGAGACTTTATGGAAGTTCCATTGCCATATGCAATGACCGCTGGCATAATTACTTTTGGGACAGCCCTTCATCTTTAGTTCTTTTTGTTCTGAATTTGGACATCATACTCCGGACTTGCAGTCCTGAATTCCTAGAATTTTCTGGAAAATCCTTTTTTATAAACAAGCCTTTTGTATCTCGCTTTTCTATCTTTCGTATTTACCTGATGCTGTCATTTATTTTCATTGTTTTTCATGATTCTTGTTTTCTGGTATCAAAAAAGGTCAGATTCCTTAAAAGAAATGGGAATGCTTTTTAGCATGCTTTTTACACTTGACGCTGGAATGCCTGAATCTGTAATTAATTGTCAGGTTTAATATTGAGATGTTTAAAATAAGAAAACCCCTGGGGATGAGCCAGGGGCCTGCTTCGCTAGACCATTTTCATGATCTGTCTAAGCATATCTTTCGGGTTGGATTAGAACCACATTGAAACGCGTACAGGTACTGCCCATACGAGCTTGTCGTTCTTTTTAGTCTGATCGGCTTTAATTGAGCCGTTTGCTTCGATTCCACCAAGGTTACCGCTGTTTGTTGTTCCCTGGAATGCTGCACCGATCATTGCGTTAGAACCGATTCCCTTTGTTACGCCTACAGAGAATGCAATGTGGTCAGACTTTTCAACTTCCTTGTCAGCAACCTTAGCCTTTGAGAGGTAGCGAACATCTGCTGAAAGGTTCATGCCGTCGCCGAGGTTGTAGTCAACACCAGCACCAGCCTGGAAGCGAGGATCTGCACCTTCTTTTCCTGACTTCTGGTACATGAAGTAAGCACCTGAAGCAGATACCTTGAGTTCGTCGCTAACCTGGTATGTTGCACCGAGGGCGATCTTCATCTTGTCAGATTTCTGGAGCTTACGATCTTCCATCTTGTCGATCATTGTCATCTTGAAGCCAACACCTACCCAGAGGTTTTCTACTGATGTAAGGTCGAATTCTGCTTCGATTGCCTTGTCGAGGTAAGCATCCTGTGCTTCTGCTGCAGCTACAGCTGCTACATACTTACCACCAGCTGCCTTGATAGCTTCTGCTGCAGTAAAGTCTGCTGGATCTGCAACTGTCTCGCCATCCTTGTCAACCCACTTAGCTGCTGCTGCTGCAACTGCTTCTTTCTTTGCTGTGTTCTTAAGAATCAACTGTGCCTTGATCTTACCAACACCTTCGATGTTGTAAGCAAAACCAGCCTGCATGTTCTTGAATACATCAGCTGTTTCTGTTGTTTTATCATCTACAGGAAGAACTGCCTGGATGTAAAGACCATCAACTGGAGTTACTTCAACCTGTACACCAGTCTTTCCGTTTCCAGACATCAAGAGACCTTCGTCACCTTCTATCCATGCACTTGTTGGGCGGAGCCAGTTCCATGCACCGTAGCAGATGTCTCCACGGAGTGTGTTGTTGTCGTACTTACCGTAAGACAATGTCAATACGTCGATTGGCTTTACCCAGATCTGTGAGTAGTCACCAGCTGCTGGAGTGTTGTTTGCCTGTGTACGGTAAGAGAAATCCATACCTGCCAACTCGTCTTCTGACTTGAAGTGGAAGTCGATAGCACCAGTACGTGCTGTTCCGCCCCAAGACATTCCCATGTTTGAAACTGTGTTGAGACCATCGTTAGCAACTGGTGTAAAGATGGAATTTGTCCATGTTCCGAAAGATAATTCTGCGAAAGCAGATGTTGTCAATGCTGCTGCTGCAGCTACTGCGATAAGAGTCTTTTTCATCTCTTAGCCTCCTTAAAAAGACACCGATTTCTTAAAAAACTCTAATCAACTTATAACGGATTTTATTTTGTATTGTCCTAAGGTTTCCGATAATATGATTGGTATGTTTATGGGAAAAAAGTTTCTTGCCGCCATGGTGTCTTTCTTGATGTTTGGGGTGGCATCTGCGGAAAAAATAGTTCTTACTCCACAAAAATCAGTTGAACTCGCAATGGAAAACAACAGCTCACTTAAGCAAAGTTCAATAGGATTAAAGACCAGGCAGAGGGAAAAAAAATATTCCTGGAACGGTATTGGTCCCAGTGCAAGCGTGAGCGCAAACTATAGTTCAACACTTCCATCCAAAGAAGGCAGCAGGGATTCCGTAAGCCTTGGTGCAAGCGTTTCTGCAAATTTAACTACTTCGCTTTACACCCAGATCAAGGGTGCGGAAATAGCTCTTGAGCAGCAGAAGATCACCTATGAGCAGGCTGTAAAGGACATCCAGCTTGCGGTATACAAGTCATACTACAATATTCTTTACGGTCAGGAGAACTTGAATTTAAGCAGGAAGAATCTTGATACAAAAAGGAAGCAATACGAGGCAAACAAGGAAAAGTTCAACAGGGGAATGCTGAGCAAGGTTGATGTTCTTAGTGCCCAGATAAACTGTCAGAACACAGAGCTGGATGTTGAGCAGAAAAAAATGGCCCTCGATAATTCCATAGAGCAGTTCAAGCTGGTGCTAGGGATAGGTTTGGGTTCAGAATTGGAATTTACAGGTGACTTCAGGAATCTTTATGATGTTGAAAAAATCAATGTTGATGGAATAGACCCAAAATCTTCTTCCATTTCAAGCCTTGAGAAGCAGTTGGAATCGGCAAAAAATAGTCTTCTGGCGTTGAGGTTCGGCGCTTATTCACCAAGTCTAAGTGCAGGTTACAGCTATACAAATACCTATGACGCAAATGGATTCAACAAGATCAGTGATGGAGGATCTTTAAGGATCGGTGCAACCATACCTTTGGATGGACTGCTTCCATGGTCAAGGAATTCAGTTCAGATCGAGGCACAGAAGGATAACATAGAAAGCCTTGGGCTTAAGCTTGTAAATGAAAGGGTAAATTTTCAGATTGAAAGTGACATCCTTGTAAAAAAAATCAACCAGTGCATAAAGAACATCAAGGTAAGGAAAAACGGCATCGACCTTGCGGAGACAAATTATAACATGACTTATGAAGCATACAATCATGGTATAAGGGATCTGCTTACTTTGCAGGCGGCTCAGGACAATCTTCTTTCTTCCCGGGTGAGCTTGGTTTCTGAAGCAAACACCTTGATTGCGACTGTATTTGAACTTGAAAATAAATGGGGGCTTGAATACGGCTCTTTGCTTGGAGATATAAAATGATTGAAGATGAGAAAAAAACGATAAGCGTTAAGAGCATTGTTGTAACCGTGTTCTGTCTGCTGGCAGTTGCAGCAGCTTTTCTGTATGTAAAGAAATCTCCTGCAAAAGGTGGTCCAGGTGCAGGTGGCAAAGGATTTGGGCCTGGGGGAATGAAGACGGAAACTGTTGTCACGGTAAAGACAATGAATGCTAAAAAAGAAGTTCTTCATGACTATGTAAACACCAATGGGGAAATAGAAAGCAAGAGCAGTGTTGCAGTATTCCCAGATATCGGTGGAAGCCTTTACAGAAACTATGTGAGTCTTGGCAGCATAGTAAAGAAAGGAGATGTGATTGCTGAAATAGATCCAAGCCAGCCTGGAAGTTACTTTACCCACAGTAAGGTTCTAGCACCAGTAAGCGGAACGATCATTGCAAGTGTTGTAGATCCTGGAACAAAGGTTACGACACAAAGTGTGATAACTACAATCGGTGATGTCTCGAACCTCCAGCTAAAAGTGAAGGTTGTTGAACGTTATGTCGCGGATATCAAGCCTGGGCTTAAGGCAAAGGTAAATCTTGAAGCCTATGGCGATGAGATATTTAATGCAACGGTTTCAAGGGTTTCTCCTGTTGTCGATCAGACAAGTCGCACAAAGGAAGTGGTTCTTGATTTTGACAGCAAGGATAAGAGAATCAATGCGGGTATGTTTGCCAAGGTCATTTTGTTCACCGTTGATTACAAGGGAAAGATTGCTGTGCCCTTGAGCTGTATCGTTACGAAAGGTAAGCACAGCTATGTCTTTGTGATTTCTGAAGATGGACAGACGGCGGTAAAAAAAGAAGTTGTGCTTGGAAAGGCTGTCGATAATCTTGTCCAGGTAGATGGAATTGAAGAAGGTCAGGAAGTCGTAATTCAAGGTATGGGAATTCTGACCGATGGTGCAAAAGTTAGAATTATCGGAAAATAGAAAATGATCAGCGAAAAGACAATGCAGCACCCGATTCTGCTCTTGATGGTGTTTACTCTTCTTGGGTTGACGGGGCTTTTTACAATGAAGAAAACGGCTCTTTCCCTCATGCCAGATATCGACATGCCTTATCTTACCGTGTCTGCAACCTATACCAACGCGGGGCCTGAGTCGGTTGAAAAAAGCGTGACTAAAGTTCTGGAGGATGCCCTGGTCAGTCTCAGCGGACTTAAGTCAATCAATTCAACTTCGATGGAAGGCAGAAGCCAGGTAAGTCTTGAATTCAACTACGGTACGGATCTGGAAATCGCGGCAAATGATGTGCGCACAAAATTGAGCCGAATAACCAGCCGACTTCCAGATGATGTACAGCCTAATGTCTTCAAGATGGATGCAAACAGCTGGCCTATACTTCGCATTGCAGTACGCGGCAACAGAAGCGCAGACGATCTTAAGCAGATTGCCGATGACTATATCGTTGATGTCCTTGAGCAGGCAGATGGTGTCGGTGAAGCAAGTTCCAGCGGTGGACGCGCTAAGATCGTAAGGGTTGAAATTGATCAGAATAGGCTTCAGGCATACGGACTTACTTTGACTCAGGTTTCATCAAGTCTTGGCAGGCAGAATATTGAAATTGGCGGTGGACAGATCACGGAGGATTCAAAGGATTATTCAGTACGTACCACAGGTGAATATAAAAGCATCGATGAAATCAGCAACACCGTGATTACGACAAAGAATGGATATGATGTAAAGCTCTGCGATCTTGGACGGGTTTTCATGGGCTATAGGGATGCTTCCAGCGAAGTCTACATCAATGGAGAACCTGGTGTCTATGTTTCCGTTACAAAGCAGTCTGGAGAAAATTCAGTCAATGTCGCCAATGCCGTGTATGAAAAGATGAACAGCCTTAAGGATGTTCTTCCTGCGGACATTACGATGGAAATCATTCGCGATGATACTGACAGTATCCGTGATACGCTGAAAACCCTTTTGGACAGTGCCTGGCAAGGTCTTGTTCTTGCAATCATAATTCTCTTTGTTTTCCTCTGCTCGATAAAATCTACGATCATAATTGCAGTTTCGATTCCACTCAGCATCATCATCACTTTGCTTTCGATGAACATGTGTGGAATCACATTGAACATGATGACCATGACTGGTCTTATCCTTGGTGTCGGCATGATAGTAGATGCTTCAGTCGTCATGATCGACAATATCTATTCCTACAGAATTCGTGGAACAAAGGCACATGTTGCGGCTGTCCTTGGCAGTCAGGAAATGATCGTTTCCGTTGTCTCTGGAAACCTTACGACAATATGCGTATTCATTCCTTTCCTTTTCTTTATGAAGGATCTTGGTTTCATGGGACAGATGTTCAAGGGCATTATCTTTACGATCGTTATTTCATTGGTCTCTTCATTGTTCGTTGCCATTTTCCTTGTTCCCGTTCTTGCAGGCCATTTTCTGCCTCTTACCAACAGAAAGGAAAAACCTGTAACTTCACCATTGTTCAAGTTTCTTTATGGAATGTTTGGAGCGGCACAAGGTTTTATTGAAAAACTTTACGGCAGAGCCTTGAAAGCGGCATTGAGGCATAGGATCACTTCTGTCGTTGCCTGTGTGAGCGCTCTTGCAATTTCCCTCATCTTTGTTCCTACTTTGAAAATCCAGATGATGACGGGTGGACATGATGACAGTGTTACGGTAAAGATGGTGCTTCCTACTGGTACCAGCCTTGAAGAGACTACGGATATGGTTCTTCAGTTTGAGCAGATTGTAATGAACGAAATCAAAGGATATAAAAACATCATTACTTCCATCGGTTCCGGGTCACGAAATGCAACTTCATATACCGGACAGATTCAGATTCAGTTGCCTCCAAGTGACAGACAGATAGACAATGATGTTGCAATCCAGAAGAAACTCAGGGCACACTTTGGAGATTTTACTGATGTTGAATTCAGTTTTGGACAGGGTAGACGCCAGCAGATGACAGGTGCCGACATCGATATTGTTGTCAGAAGTCAGAGCCTGACAAAGGCAATGGATGTTGCCAAGGAAATTTCAGATGTAATGGCAACCATGGGAGAGATCGGTGAGCCAAGCGTTGATACTGAAGAAGGTTTGCCGCAGGTTCAGATTGAAGTAGACAGACAGCGTGCCTATAACTTTGGAGTGAACATCAATACGGTTGCTAATGAAATCAAGGCTTCCATCGAAGGCGTTACGGCAACAACATTCCGTGATAACGGCGAAGATTACAGTGTTCTTGTAATGTTGAGGCCTGAAGACAGACAGAAGGTGATGGACCTTGAACAGATTTATGTGAGCGGTTCAAGAGGATTGGTGGCACTTTCGAACATCGCAAGTGTAAACAAAGGTCTTGGTCCTGTTTCCATCAAGCATGAAAACAGAAACAGGCTTGTGCATGTTACGGCAAATATCCTCAATGATGAAAATGCAAACATCGTGGAAAAAAGAATCAAGGAAGAATGTGCAAAGACTTTCATTGTTCCTGAAGGAGTTTCAGTAAGCTATGAAGGCAGCTGGACAGAAATGGCAAAGCAGGGAAAGGTTTACGGAACAATCATCCTCATGGCCATCATCCTTGTTTTCGGTGTCATGGCGGCAACCTATGAAAGCTTTAAGGCTCCGATCATAAACATATTTACGATTCCGTTCATGGTCATCGGCGTGATTCTGATCTATAAGATTACAGGACAGGCGTTCAGCTTGATGAGTGCTGTTGGTCTGATCATGCTTGTCGGTATCGTCGTTAACAATGGTATCATTCTTGTTGACTACACTAATCTTTTGCGTGAGCGTGGACGTCCGATGCTTGATGCCTGTTATGAAGCAGGTGTAAGCCGTCTGCGCCCAGTTCTTATGACCACACTTACAACAATCCTTGGAATGATTCCAATGTGCTTTGCTTCAAGTGGAAGCGCAGGTATGGTTCAGCCTATCGGTATTGCCGTTGTCGGTGGTCTTGTAAGTTCAACCTTCATCACTTTGTTTTTTATCCCAGTTCTTTACAGTTATGTGATGAAAAGCCGTAAGAGGAAAGAAGAAGGAATCGTCGTATGATCAGGATAGAAATAATTTCAAACAAGTCAGTTCAGGAAGACATTGAAAAGGCAATGGAAAGGAACATAAAGAATTTTTATTACACCATAATTCCATTGGTACTTGGTAGAGGAGGCGAGAATAGAAAACTCGGAACCGCTACCTGGCCTGAAACCAACTTTGCAATGATCAGCTATATCGAGGATGAAGATTTCGAAACGGCAAAAAAGGTCATTGCGGCGATAAAAGAAAAATTTTCGGGCGAAGGAATCAAGATGTTTGCCGTCAAAGCCGATCTGTAAAATTTACCATAAATAACGCAAATTTTGCCATGTGGAAAAACTGGAGTATTTTCGATGATATAGTTTTCCCATGAGTAGTTTTTATGCAAAAAGTATCAGATGTAGAATTCTTTGCTATCTTTTAGGCTGTGTGATCATTGTGGCGGCACATGCAGAACAGGTCAGGATCACGGTTCTTGATGGTGAACTTGACCTTCCACTTGAAGGTGCAAAAATTTTCCTTAATGAAAACCGTTCCCTTACAGCTGAAACGGATTTTGAGGGAACTGCAGTCCTTGAACTTGATGACGGTTTTGAACAGGGGAACATCGTCTGCCAGTTTCCTGGCTATGCACAGTCAATCCAACATATAGAATCTGGTGAAAATGAAATCAAAATTCTGATGACCATAAGCAATTTCCTTGAAGGCAAGGAGCTTATTGTTGCCCGTGCTGCGCAAAAAAGCAGCCAGCAGTCAGGAGTTTCAGTCGTAATGACCAAGGAACAGATGGACACAACTGCGAGAAGCGGCCTCGTGGAAGATGTGATGTCCAGTGTCGGTACGATGCCTGGTATGACTTTTGGCGGCCAATGGAACAGCGAACCAAGCGTGCGCGGCGGTTATCCAAGGGAGATGGCGTATGCCTTTGATGGCGTATACATAATGTTTCCTTGGCACTGGGGCGGTGCATATTCAATTTTCAATCCCAATTTCGTAGAAAGCACAAAGCTTAACAATGGAGTTTTTTCTGCAGAATATGGTCGTGCTGTCTCTGGTCTTCTAGAGGTTAACAGCGTGATGCCTGATGACCAGGTGCATTTTACCTTTGATTTGAATTACATTTCATCTTCATTGTTCCTTTCAGCTCCTATCAGTAAAAAAGCTGGAGTGGTCTTTGGTGCGAAGGTAACCTATCTTGAAACTTTGATCGGAACCTATCGTCATGTTTTCAAAGGAAGCCAGACGGACATGATTGAAAAACCTCCTTACATCAGGGATTTTTATACCAAGGCTTTCTATGAACCGACGGATAAAATAACTTTTACTTTCAATGGTTTCTTTGGCAGCGATGGAATAGGCCTTGATATGAATGAAGACAATGTTGAAAGTAAAGATGAAGTGATTTCGACGGGATTGATGAAATATGATCTTTATCAGGCTTTTACAGGTTTTGATGCAAAATGGATGGTGAACGATGATGTCCAGGTCAATGGACGTTTTGCCTGGAGCATGATGAAGGAAGATCTTTCCATGAATACAAAGGAAAGCGGTTTCATAAAATACAATCAGGATTTTGTTGAGAAATACAGCGCAGTGTATCCTGGGAAAGTTGCAAGCGGTGGTGGATACAATCTGAATACAAGCAACAGCTACACAGAGAAAGTCAACAACCATCAGCTTCAGGGAAAGCTCGACACGGAAATAAGGATGGATGAATTCAACAGATTCAAATTTGGAGCAGAAGAAGTCCTTGCATTCGGTTCAGTTGAGATGGATGCAGACATGTGGCTTGAGCATGATTTTGGAGGTCCAAGTCCCTTGTATCGTCCTGTTAAATTTTCTTCCAAGTCAGAAAACAACAAGACATGGAATACCTCTTCTTTTGCAATCTGGAAATATGGA
The DNA here is from genome assembly GCF_045641405.1 of Treponema sp. Classification (GTDB taxonomy): domain Bacteria; phylum Spirochaetota; class Spirochaetia; order Treponematales; family Treponemataceae; genus Treponema_D. Next base: position 101,080 of record NZ_JAZUGX010000001.1, on the reverse strand, counting down.
AACGACGATAGCCTTTTGAAAGGAGAGGTAGGAGTAAGACTTGACCACATGAAGATTACGGGCAAGGGAGTTGATATTAATTCACCTGTAGATATCAATCCTAGGGTGACTGTTCATTATGTTCCAGTAAGGGTATGTGGAAAAATAGAAAAAGTTGTTTTTACGACAGGGGCAGGTTTGTTTTCTGCAGTTCCATTTGATGCTTCCATGGTTTCGGAAAGAATTCTGGTGGAAGACAAGACGAGGATGGATAGGGCTGTGTTTTCCGTTCTTGGAGCAGAGCTTGATCTTGAAGACGGATGGAAATTTTCGCTTGAAGGATATTACAAGCAGTACCTGAATAGGCTGTATGTCGTCAATGACGAAAGAAATCCAGTGGATGTAATCACAAGGTCATACACTGACGGAAAGGGGTATACTGCAGGATTTGATCTTATGGCACAGAAAAGCGTAGGAGAAAAATGGAATGGATATCTTACATATTCTTACATCTATGCAAGGTATATGAATCCTACTAAGGCTGAATACAAGTATCAGGAAACTACACGGGGTGATCCTCTGGATGAATGGTATTATCCACAGTTCCACAGGTTCAACACGATGAATCTAATTGTAAACTACAAGCCTGTTCCAAGTTGGACTTTCACACTTAAAGGAACTTTGGCGACTGGAACACCAAGAACAGATGGCGACAAATACTGCTATGCTGCGATTGCTCCTGATGGAACCGTGATGCAGCGCTATACAAGAAGCCATTTCTACAGCGATACCTTGAGGACGGATATCAGCTGTCCTGTGGACATAAGGATTGCCCATACGGGAACATTCAAGAATCATCCTAAGTGGAAGTGGGAGTGGTATCTGGGAGCCGAGGATATCTTCCTGAATCTATATTCGCCAAAGGGATCGGACAGATTCAATCAGACAACGGGAAAACCTGAAAGCAGTGATGTCAATTTCAGCATTGGAATCCCGATGATTTCACTTGGCTACAGATTGAGTATATAGGAGTTATAAAATGAATCTTTTGGAAATGTTTAATCTGGGTGGTCCATTCATGTGGATCCTGCTTATGTTCAGCATTGCGACTTTTGCGCTTATAATCGAACGCTGCGTTTATCTGTTCTGGCATGACTGCAAGGTTGATGGACTCGCAAAGGAAATAAAGAATTTTCTCAAGGACAACAGAAAAAGGGATGCTGAGAACATGCTCAAGCAGTGCACAAGAAAAAAAACTGCGGCTACTGTTTTTCTTGCATTGCTTGAAAATTCTGCGTTCGGTGAAAACAGAATGGAACGCGCTGCGGAAGGCGAGGCGCAGGAAAGGATACGCAGGATGGAAAGTGGATTCAACTATCTTACAGCCCTTGCGTCCCTTGCTCCTTTGACAGGTTTTCTCGGAACGGTCAGCGGAATGATCGGCGCCTTTAAAAGCATTGCCAGTGCAACCGATGTAAATGCCCAGCTTGTAGCAGGTGGAATTTACGAAGCCTTGATAACAACGGTCTTTGGTCTGATCATTGCCATCATTGCTTCCATTGGATACAACCTTTTGGTACAGCGTGTCGATAATTTCGCCGCAGAAATTTCAAAGGCAGTAAATGATCTTGTTCCAATTCTGCTCAAGGAAAGGGAAAATGATTAGACGATGTCGCCGTGGAATTGAAGATGCAGGAAGCAGCGGTTCTCTCAACGATCTTTCATTTCTTCTTATTGTGTTCTTCATCGTGATTGCAGGGTTCAATGTAAACAAGGGATTTCTTCTTAATCTTCCAGAAAAGGAAAAGCCTCGTGTAGTAAACAGCCAGGACCTTATGACCTGCGTTCTTCTTTCTGATGGAAGTATATCCGTAAAGAATGAGGTTATGGATCCATCTGCCCTTGAAGAAAAGATTTTTGCAATGAAGCAGTCCTTTCCTAATATGACGTTTCTGCTGCTTGTTTCTCCACAGTGTCCTTATCAGCGTGTCATCGATGTGATCCATTCGGTCCGTCTTTGTGGCGTCGAGAATTTTTCATTCAGAATGGAGACACAGCAATGAATATAATCCGAAAGCGCAGAAGCTGTTCCATCACGACATCATCAATGTCGGACATTGGGTTTTTGCTTTTGATTTTTATCATGCTCATATCCTTGATGAATCAGCGGCATGAACAGCATATTGAATATTCTGAAGCGTTGAAAATAGAAAAGACTCAGGCTGAAAAAAACTTTGAGATCTGGATCACTGTCGAAGGCGAAATTTTTGTGGACGGTGAAAGACAGTCATGTCAAAGCCTTGAGCAGAAAATCGCATCAGCCGTACTTGCCAATCCTGGAGTAAGAATCCATTTGATAGCAGATAAAAATACTCCCTATGAGCATGTTGATGGTGTAGTTCAGATTCTGCAAAGACTGCAGCATCGTGTCGTTAGTTTTGTTGTCCAGGAGAGTAGCAGATGACATTGCATATCAATAAAGAAAAAATTCCATCGTATGTTAGACTTGCAAGCATTGTCATTGTCTGTGCTGTCTATGTCATTTTGTTTCATTTTGTAAAGGCTGGCCCTGAAGAAACAAAATATGAGCTTTCTGATTTTGATTCGACCATGTTCAAGCTCGTTGATGTAATGGAATATGCGCCACCTCCACCTGTGCAGGAAAAAGTCATTGTTATGACACAGCAGTCAAAATCTGCAGAACAGATCGTAGAGACGGAAGAAAATATCCAGGAAATCCCTGATACGACCATGGCGGAGATGAACGATGCGGATTTTTTACCGCAGCACAAGATTTCAAGCATTCCTGTCATTCCGACTGATAAAATCCTATCGCGTATAGTGTATCCTTCGATGGCATTGCAGGAGGGTATTGAAGGTGTGGTATATCTTGAACTGTACATCGATCAGAATGGAACCATCAGAAAGACTGTTGTCTTAAAAGATCCAGGACACGGTTTTGCGGATGCCGCGCTAAAAGCCATCGAAGGTTTAGGATGCATTCCAGCTACGGCAAATGGACAGAATGTAGCGGTAAGATTCAGATATCCTGTCAGGTTTGCGATAAAGAAATGAGGCCTGCTTGCCTAGTCAAGGAATGCTTCGAAGTCTTTGAGAGGCAGAGGTTTTGAATAGAAATATCCTTGAATGCTGTCGCATCCGATTCCTAAAAGGAATTCTGTCTGTTCTTTTGTTTCAACGCCTTCGGCAGTTATATGTATTCCAAGCTCTTTTGCCAGCTGGACCATATGGACGATGAGCCGTTCACCGCCATAGTTTCCGATGAAATCAATCAGGCTTTTATCAAGCTTCCATGTTTCAAACTGCATGGTGTTCAATGTCGACAGGGAAGAATAGCCTGAACCAAAGTCATCCATATGAAGCACAAATCCTGCCTTGATGAAGGATTCTGCAATGTCCATGATCGAACTGTTGGTGACAGCCGCGGTCTCAGTTATTTCAATTGGAATCAATTTTTTGTCGATGCCGATGGTGTCAACGATGTGGGTATATATGCTGACGATGTCCTTGTAATACAGACTGATGCGCGACAGGTTTATGGAAACTGGAACTACCTTCTTTCCTTCGTCTAGCCATTTCTTCTGCTGTTCGCACACTTTCCTGAATATATATTGGTCAAAGTTTTTTATCAAACCGTTGTTCTCAAAGATAGGAATGAACTCGCTTGGAGAAGTGAATGATTTTCCATTCCTTATCCATCTGACCAGCGCCTCGGCTCCGATCATCGTGTGGGATTCAGGATTGTATTTAGGCTGGTACCAGATGTTGAATTCATTCTGCGCAAGGGCATCCTCAAAACCGTCTATGATGCTTTCGTCGTGCACCAGGCTGTCCATATCCTTTTCTTCAAAGAAAGCATATTCCGACTTCTGAAGTTTCTTTGCGTTGTTCTTTGCCGTGACTGCCTCGCTGTATGCCATTTCGATTTTCTTGTTGGGATTCCATGACGAGATTCCGAAATACGGCTTCATCTGAGGTACGGAAAGATCTGCAGATATGAGGTTGAGAGCGTAGGATATTGCCTTAAGTTTCGGTATGATTTCTTTCTGATCTACGGTAGGGCAGAAAATGATGAACTGGTCTGCATTGATGTGGGCGGCAAGTTCTCCGCGGGAATAGTCGAACACTTCTTCGATTCTGTTCCATATTGCCTTTATGACTTTGTCGCCTGTTCCAATTCCACAGATGGTGTTGATGATCTTAAAGGCGTGGATGTCAATGGAGATGATTGATCCTGGAGTTCCCAGTTCCGTCAATTTTTTCTGGAACTTGATGTAATTGTATCCGTTCGTGATCGGGTCGTAATAGGCATAATGTTCAAGTTCGTCCTTGTGCTGCTGCTCCTCGATCTTTTTTGCATGGGTTGTGTTGTTGAGGACTGCCAGGGTACATATGTCGCCGTCTTCGTTCTGGGTAAGAAAAAATCTCTGGCTGAGGAAGAGCTCCTTTCCTTTGTCATTGGTGTACCAGTAGTCTATTATGTAATCCTTTTTCCCATTTTTGAAGGATTCTATGAGGAAGTCCTTTGTGTTGAAAAACACCTTGTGCTTGCTTGCGTAATCTGGATCTATGAATTTCTTTACCCATCTATCGATGAATTCAGAAAATTTGCATGGAGCTTTAAGATCCACCAGTTTAAGGGAAGGGTAAAGCTTTCCTTCTTCATCAATATAAAAAACTTCTTTTTCTATGAGATCCTTAGTAAGGTTTGCATCATAATAGCAGATTGCATCGGAAATGATCGCCTTACGGTACTGGGATTCATAAAACAGTTGCTTCTTGAGAGATTCTATGCTGTCGTTATTGTAGGTTTGTTCCATTGCCTGCAATCCTTCCTAATATCAAGGATAACACAACAATGGAATTAAAAACACTGAATTATGAGTTTTTATATTTTTTTTGTTTTAGGCTGAATTATTGGAATTTGTCCATTTCCATACGGCAAAGCTGGTCGCAGATTTCATTGTATTCAACGCCTGCGTGTCCCTTTACCCATTTCCATTCGATGTCCAGCTGGTTGTAAAGGTTGTCCAGTGCAATCCATAGGTCCTGGTTCAGTACAGGTTTTTTTGCGGCTGTCTTCCATCCGTTTTTCTTCCAGTTCTTTATCCATGAGGTGATGCCGTTCTTTACATACTGGCTGTCGCTGTATACTTCCACATGTCGGTTTCTCCAGTCTGTGTTTTTAACAACTGCGTCCAGTGCGTTTATTGCGGCGCTAAGTTCCATGCGGTTGTTTGTGGTCTGCCTTTCTCCGCCTGAAAGCTTTGTGATTTTTGTTCCGTCTATGATTACTGTTCCCCATCCACCAGGTCCTGGGTTTCCCGAACATCCACCGTCTGTGTAAATAACTAAATTTTCCATAGAAAAAGTATAGTATATTAATTAAGAATTAGGAATTAATAATTATGAATTATGAATTGCCGTTGACAAATGAGAATTATTGTAATATATTCATAATTGTAATGATTACAAAAATAATTATTACAAGACTGGCTATAATTTATTGAAAAGTTCTTTTCTATAGATTATAATCTTCGCAGAGATTCTTGCCGTAGATTTTTGCGGCCAACAAATACAAAGAGGTTTTAACTATGGAAATGAGACCAGAATGGGAAGGATTTAATCCTGACGGTTTGTGGACAAGCGAAGTTAACGTTCGCGACTTTATCCAGGCTAACTACACACCTTATGATGGTGATGCAAAGTTCCTGGCAGGACCAACAGAAGCTACAACAAAGCTCTTCAATGAACTTATGAAGCTCCAGAAGGCAGAACACGACAAGAACGGTGTTCTTGATATGGACACAGATGTTGTTACAGGTATCACAGCACATGAACCAGGATACATCTGCGCAGAAGGAAAGAATCTTGAACAGGTTGTAGGTCTCCAGACAGACAAGCCTCTCAAGCGCGCTTTCATGCCTTATGGTGGAATCAACATGGCTGTTCAGTCATGCGAAATGTACGGATATGAAGTTTCTCCAAAGCTCAAGGAAATCTTCACAAAGTACCACAAGACACACAACGACGCTGTATTTGATGTATACACTCCAGAGATCCGCAAGGCTCGTTCAGCACACCTTTTGACAGGTTTGCCTGATACATACGGACGCGGACGTATCGTTGGTGACTACCGCCGTGTAGCACTTTACGGTATCGATTACCTCATCAAGGCAAAGGAAGCTGACAAGGCTAGCGTTGGAAACGGAACAATGACTGAAGAAGTTATCCGCCTCCGCGAAGAAGTTTCTGAACAGATCAAGTGCCTCAAGCAGATGAAGGAAATGGCAGCAGCTTACGGATTCGATATTTCTAAGCCTGCTACAACAGCTAAGGAAGCATTCCAGTGGCTCTACTTCGGATACCTTGCTGCAATCAAGACACAGAACGGTGCTGCAATGTCTGTAGGACGTATCTCTACATTCCTCGACATCTACATCGAACGCGATATCAAGAAGGGAATCCTCGACGAAACAAAGGCACAGGAACTTGTTGACCACATGGTAATGAAGTTCCGCATGGTACGCTTTGCTCGTATCGCTTCTTACAACCAGCTCTTCTCTGGTGACCCAGTATGGGCAACACTCGAAGTTGGTGGACTTGGACAGGATGGTCGCCACATGGTAACAAAGAACGACTACCGCTTCCTCCACACACTCGAAAACATGTCTCCTTCTCCAGAGCCAAACATGACAGTTCTCTACTCAAAGAGACTTCCAAAGATTTTCCGCGACTACTGTGCAAAGATTTCTATCGATACATCTTCTATCCAGTACGAAAACGACGAACTCATGCGCCCAATCTGGGGTGATGACTACTCAATCTGCTGTTGTGTTTCTGCAACACAGACAGGTAAGGAAATGCAGTTCTTCGGTGCTCGCGCTAACCTTGCTAAGGCTCTTCTTTACGCCATCAACGGTGGACGCGACGAAGCAGCAGGTCTTACACCAGGTGCACAGGTTGGACCAGAAATGGCACCAATCACATCTGAATACCTTGACTACAATGAAGTTGTACGCAAGTACGACGCAATGCTTGAATGGCTTGCTGACCTCTATGTAAACACATTGAACGCAATCCACTACATGCACGATAAGTACTACTACGAAGCAGCTGAACTTGCTCTCGAAGACACAAACGTTAAGAGAACATTTGCAACTGGTATCGCAGGTTTCTCTCACGTTGTTGACTCACTTTGTGCTATCAAATACGCAAAGGTTAAGGTTATCCGTGAAGATGTTGAAATCAAGAATAAGAAGACTGGTGAAGTTATCGGTGTAGCAAAGGATATGGCAAAGGACTTCGTTATCGAAGGCGACTTCCCACGCTACGGTCAGGATGACGACAGAGCTGACGAAATTGCAGTATGGCTCCTCAAGACATTCATGGCAAAGATTGCAAAGCACCCAACATACCGCAATGCAGAACCTTCTACATCTATCCTTACAATCACATCAAACGTTGTATACGGAAAGGCTACAGGTTCATTGCCAGACGGACGCAAGGCTGGAGAACCATTCTCACCAGGTGCTAACCCATCTTACGGTGCAGAAACAAAGGGTCTCGTAAAGTCCCTCAACTCTGTTGCTAAGGTTCCATACAAGTACGCTCTTGATGGTATCTCTAACACACAGACAATCAACCCTTCTGCTCTCGGACACGATGAAGCTGAAAGAGTTGAAAACCTTGTTAACGTTCTTGACGGTTACTTCTCTAAGGGACCACATCACCTTAACGTTAACGTATTCGGTGTTGAAAAGCTCAAGGACTGCCAGGCTCATCCTGAAAAGCCAGAATATGCAAACTTCACAGTTCGCGTTTCAGGTTATGCAGTACGCTTCATCAACCTTACAAAGGAACAGCAGGACGACGTTATCGCTCGTACATGCCATGCTTCTTTGTAATTCATAATGCATAATTCATAATGCATAATTAACCCTGGCTTATGACTTGTTCATTTGCCAGGGTTTTGTTTTTTATTTATACTTATAAAACGGAGGTCTTACCATGGGTAAAGTATTTCAGCTTGAATCATTCGGCAGCGTAGACGGACCAGGCGTTCGTTTCATCATCTTTTTTGCAGGTTGTCCGCTCCGCTGCAAGTATTGCCACAATCCTGACTCATGGAACCTTGCCGACGGAAAGGATTACACTGCAGACCAGCTTCTTGATGAGGCTGAAAGCTGCAAGAGCTACTGGGGCAGCAAAGGCGGAATTACCGTAAGCGGTGGCGAGCCCTTGTTCCAGCTGGATTTTCTTCTTGAACTTTTTACAAAGGCAAAGCAGCGTGGAATCAACACCTGCATCGATACAAGCGGTGCACCTTTCAAAAAGGAAGGAGAGTGGTTTGAAAAATTCCAGAAGCTTATGGATGTGACTGACATTCTTCTTATGGACATCAAGCACATAGATGAAGACGAGCATGTAAAGCTTACGGGGCAGAGCGGAAAGAACATCCGCGAGATGTTTGCCTACCTTGATGAAATCAAAAAGCCGATCTGGATCCGCCACGTTCTTGTTCCTGGAATTACAGACAAGGAAGAATACCTTATCAAGACCCGCGACTTCATCCGCACCCTTTCAAACGTTCAGCGTGTTGAAGTTCTTCCATATCATGGTCTTGGTGCAGTAAAGTATAAGGATCTTGGAATTGAATATGAGCTCAAGGATCTTGAAAGCCCTAGTGCCGAAAGCGTAAAGAAGGCGAAGGAAATCCTTGAGTGCGAAAAATATGACGCCTGGCGCAACTAGTGCAGTCTGGAATTGCCAATGAGCGAGAAAGATGAGATAGCCAGGGAAGTCCTTCCGTTTTTGATGGATCTTTTTCCTGGTGTTCCTGTTTCCACATTCATCACTATCTTCAAATATTTCAGCATTGCTGTGTTCTCCTTCCTGGGAATTTTTGTTTTGTCCTATGTGGTTGTAAGGTTCTACATCAGGCATAAGTCCGAACGCTACATCAAGAATCTTGATGCGCTCAACAGCATTGAAAAACTGGATGCGGATGATGCAAGAAAAAAGATGCTTCGTGACCTTATCCTCCAATGTGTTATACTTGGCGCAAAAATTGATTTTCACACCAACAGAAAAAACAATTCAAAAAGCGTAAGTCAGATTATATGGAAAATGTGCTGCGACCTTGGATTGGACAAGGAGACTTCAATTCTCTATACCTGTGCCGCCATGGTCTATGACGTAGGCTTTCTCGATGTGAATGCAGTTTACTTTCATACTGAGGTTCTTTCTGCAAAGGAAAGAAAGCTTTTGCGCGCCCACATCATGAATAGCTATGAGCATCTTCTTTTTGTTCCAGAGGATATACGTTCTGTCTTTTTTGATGCGGCCATGTTCCATCACGAAAACTACAACGGCAGTGGTTATCCTGAAGGCCTTCATGATGAAGAAATTCCAAAGATAGCCCAGATGATCCGTGTTTCAGAAACCTTTGTCTCCCTTACAAGCAAAAGATCCTACAGAAAGGTTTTCCAAAGGGATGAAGCCTTGAAGATACTCAATGAAAGTTCATACTGGTATGCAGAAAGCTACCTGAAGGAAATTCAAAAAATCGTCTGATGAATTTTCTCTGCCTGAATTGAATGCAATTGCACTACCGTAATCCGCGAAAATGGTTTATCATTTGAACCATGAATTCAGAAATTAAAGACAAGCTCCTTGAGCGTTTTATCAAATATGTCAGAACCTATAGCCAGAGTGACAGTGTTAAGGCTGACGAAGGCGTGATGCCAAGTACACCGCAGCAGTTTGAAATGGCAAAGGTTTTGTGCGAAGAACTTAAAAATCTTGGCTTGCAGAATGTTCAGACAACTGAATATTGCTATACCTATGGTTTTCTTCCTGCAAACAACGGAAGTGAAAAAAGCATCTGTCTTCTTGCGCACATTGATACAGTCGATGAGGTCAGCGGCCTCAATGTTAATCCACAGATTTCAGAAGAAGACGGTGATGTAATAATCCGCACAGACGGAAATACTTTACTTGGTGCAGATGACAAGGCTGGCGTTGCTGAAATCATGACAACCATTGAATACTATGTAGATCATCCTGAAGCAAAGCATTGCGGCATTGAAGTTATCTTCAGTCCTGATGAAGAAACTGGTCACGGCATGGACAAGGTTCCTCTTGAACTTTTGAAATCAAAGTGTGCATATACTGTGGATGGTGGCTCTCTTGGAGAGCTTGAGGTTGAATGCTTTAATGCCTGGAAATCTGAAATTGAATTTACAGGTGTTGCCTGTCATACGGGAACTGCCCGCGGTGTGATGGTGAATGCCGCAAGTATGGCAGCCGCTTTCCTTAACAGCCTTCCTCATGGCGAGCGTCCTGAAACTACAGACGGATATCAGGGATTCTATGCACCCATGAGCATTGAAGGTTCCATAGAAAAAGCAAAGGTTGTTCTTTTCCTAAGGGATTTTGATCTTAAGGAAATGGAAAACCGCCGTGAAATAGTTGAAATGCTTGCCCGCAGTACGGCTGCATCTTTTGGGGGAATGGTAAAGGTTACCCATACCCAGCAGTATCTCAACATGAAGGAAAAGATGGATGAAGCCCCAGAGGTTGTCTCAAATCTTGTCGCCGCATATAAGGCTGCAGGAATAGAACCAAAATTTGTTCCTATCCGCGGTGGAACTGACGGAAGCCGCCTTACAGAAATGGGAATTCCAACTCCAAACATCTTTACGGGCGGTCACAATTTCCACAGCCGTGACGAATGGGCTAGCCTGAATGAAATGGAAAAAGCGGCTGAAGTTTTAATCAATCTTGTAAAGGCGTAGACCGGGAAATATGCTGGACTGTATATAAGTCCTTTAATTGTAAACATCCATTATTTTTGGTAAAATAAAAGAATATCCAGGCTTTTCTGGGTGTTCTTTTTTTATTTTAAAATGGGGTCTTCAAGATGATCAGAATTCAGAAAGCATCAGAAATTGAAAACGCATTTTTTGGCGGCAGAGACTTTGGTTCTTCTATCGATGTTGTCCGCGATGTTTTGAATGATGTGCGTGCAAACGGTGATGCAGCCGTACAAAAATACTCAAAGCAGTTTGATGTTGCCTCACCATCTGCATTGGAAATTCCTCAGGCAGAACTTAAGGCTGCTGCGGAAAAAATGCAGAAAGAAAATCCTGATCTCTATCATGCTCTTTGCTACAGCCGTGACCTTGCAGTTCGTTTTGCAAAAAAACAGCGTGAATCCTTTGATGACTTTGAAGTTGAACTTGAACCTGGACTTTTTACAGGACAGAAAAATATTGCCGTTGACCGTGCAGGTGTTTATGTTCCTGCGGGTAGATTCCCATTGGTTTCTACAATGGTTATGACGGTTGCTCCTGCCGTTGCTGCGGGCGTAAAGGAAATCATTCTCTGTACTCCTCCAAGAAAACATCCGTCTGGAGAAGATAAGGCTTATGCCGATGAAAACATCATGGCTGCTGCCTACATCTGCGGTGTTACAAAAGCTTTTGCCTGCGGTGGTTCTCAGGCTATCGGAGCAATGGCATTTGGAACAGAATCAATTCCTGCAGTAGATGTAATCGTTGGACCTGGAAATAAATTCGTTGCGGAAGCAAAGAAACTTGTTTACGGAACTGTTGGCATCGATATGGTTGCAGGTCCTACAGAAGTTTTCATCATTGCAGATGAAAGTGCAAATCCTGAATGGGTTGCAGCAGATCTGCTTGCTCAGGCAGAACACGACATTGTAGCTCAGCCCGTCCTTGCCCTTACTGATGAAAACCTTGCAAAGCGTGTTTCTGAAGAAATTGAAAAGCAGCTTGAAACTCTTGAGACTGCAAAGATTGCCCGTCAGAGCATCGACAGCTACGGAAGAATCATAGTTTGTTCTTCCCTTGAAGAAGCAGCCGAGCTTGCAAACAGAAAGGCTCCAGAACATCTTGAGCTTGCAATGGAAGCAGGTGCTGTTCGTGACAAAATTGAAAGCCTTGTTCACAATTACGGTTCACTTTTCATCGGCCACGGTGCAGCGGAAGTATTCGGTGACTATGCAGCAGGATTGAACCACACATTGCCTACAAGTGGCAGCGCAAGATTTACTGGTGGTTTGAGCGTTCGTGTATTCTTAAAGACTGTTACAACTTTGCGTACTGATGCTGCAAAGGAAGGTCCTGCAAATTCTGCAAAGGCAGCAGGAATTCTTGGTGATGCAGAAGGACTTGCAGGACATGCAAGAGCCGCAAGATTCAGATTGTAAATTAAGGAAGTTAGATAGATGAGAATTACAAAGCTTGGTGAAGAAATACTCAGACAGAAATGCGAACCAGTAAAGCCTGAAGAAATCAACGATGAAATGCGTGCTCTTTTTGAAGAGATGTTTGAGACAATGGTAAGTGCCAACGGAGTCGGTCTTGCTGCTCCTCAGGTTGGAATTGCAAAGCGCTTTTTTGTCATCGATGTTGGTGACGATGTAAAGCGTGTTTTCATCAATCCTGAAATCATCAAGACTTCTTCTGAAACTTCTTCATACGAGGAAGGTTGTCTTTCTCTTCCTGGATTTTCAGAAGACATTGTTCGTCCTGTAAAAGTTTCTGTAAGTGCTCTTGATGAAAACGGAAAGCCTTTTGTAATCAATGATGCTGATGGACTTCTTGCAAGATGCATTCAGCATGAAAACGATCACCTTGACGGAATCCTTTATATCGACCACGGTGATGAAGCATATAAGCAGGAAGTAATTGAAACAATGCAGCGCCGTGCAGAAAGAGCCGCAAAAAAAGCAGCGGCAAAAGAAGCAAAGCAGCGTAGCATTGAAGCAAAGAAGGCTGCAAGAGAAGCCAAAAAAAATAAGTAGGTAATAAAGTAAATGCTTAGAGTAGTTTATGGTGGAAGTCCACAGGTTGCAGCGACAATCCTTGAACTTCTTTTGCGTGACAGTGAAATGTCAAAGGCAACACCTGATGAACAGTATGAAATTGTCGGAGTCCTCACAAATCCTCCTACAGCAAGAGGTCGCCATTCTGAGCTGGTTCCAACTGAAGTAGAACAGTATGCCCGCACCTGGAATGAAGCAAGAGGAACTGACATAAAAATTCTTTGCCCTGAACATGTATGCGCACCTGAGCGTGAAATTCTTGCGTCCCTTAAGCCTGATATTTTCATCTGTTTTGCATACGGACACATTCTTGGACCAAAGTTCTTCTCTCTTTTCAAATACGGTGGAATCAACATCCATCCTTCCATACTTCCAAAATACAGGGGTGCAACTCCAATCAACGAATGTATTCTGAATATGGATGAAGAGACAGGCTGTTCAATTCAGACAATGGCTTTGGGAATGGACGAAGGTGACATCATAACCTGCCACAGGTATCGACTGACGGGAAATGAAAATGCTGAATACCTTTTGCGCCAGTGTTCCGTTTACGGTACTGCAATGTTTACTCAGTATTTGAGGCAGATTTCACGCACAGGAGTTCTTCCTCCTGCAACGCCACAGGTAGGAGAGCCTTCTTATTGCACAAAGATAAAGAAAGAAGACGGTAAGATTGACTGGAAGCTTTCTGCGGAAAAGATAGATGCAATGATAAGGGCCTATACTCCATGGCCAGGTTGCTTTACGACTGCAAACGGTGTTCAGCTTAGGATATTGAAGGGAAGGGCTGCATCAAAAGTTGCAGCACAGGATCCTGCGATTACAAAAAACACATCTGCAGTTCCAGGTACTGTCCTTGATTACAACAAGCAGCGTGGAATTTTGATTCAGACTGGAGATGGAGTTCTTCTTGCAACGGAGCTTCAGTGGCAGTCTAAGAAAGCAATGGATTATAAATCATTTATGAACGGAGCCAGAAATTTCATCGGCACTGTTCTTGAGTAGGGATGAATATGAATATCAAGGATATTTTTTCAAAGGTAAAAATTGAGTTTTCGGAATTCACTGACAGCTTTCTCAAGGGTGGAAAGACTTCTGTTGTCACGGCAATCGTTTCCCTTGTGATTACTTTTGCTGCTTGTCTTGCAGTTTTCTTTGCATCTGTCCAGGGAGCGGAAAAAGTTCTTGTTCCTGATGTTGTTGGAGAAAGCCTTACCGATGCTCTTCTCAAGATGCAGGCTAAGGAACTCTATCCGAAGATACAGCTTAAGTATTCCGACTTTCCTGGTGACAAGGGTACAATCCTTGAGCAGAATCCAAAGGCTGGTGCGATCGTAAAGGCATACCGCCGCGTTACTCTTACAGTAAGCCGTGGAATTGCGATTGATTTCATTGAAGACTATGTAGGAAAAAATGCCGATGAGGTACGTAATTCACTGGATCTTCTTTTCAGCGGTTCCGATTCTCTTGTTGAAGTTTCACCATTCGTATATGTAAAGGATGAAAGTACGCCAGGTACAATCATTGCACAGTATCCAGAAGCAGGAACTTCACTTTCCGAAAAGATAAGGCTTCAGTTTGTCGTAAGCTGCGGAACGGAGACAGAAAAAGTCGACATGCCTAAGCTGGAAGGTCTTAACATCGAGCAGCTTCTTTCTGTCATGGGAGAACATAAGATCATAGTTGATCTTGATGTAAAGGAAGATGAAGGAGCTCCTGCAAAGGGAAATGTCGGTGATGTTGAAAAGACCAAGGATGAAGTTGAAGCTTATACAAGGGTCAAGGCAATTCTCGAAGTCAAGCCTCGTGGAGAAAAGGATGAGATGGTTCAGGGCGTGTTCTCCTGCGACCTTACAGATTATCCATTCCCAGTTCCTTATGTCCTTGAGGCAAAGGGGTCTGATGGAAAAACAACAGTTCTTCTTTCTGCCAACCATTTAGGAAAGAAATTCACGGCACCATACAATGTAAAGAAAAACACCACCCTCATCCTGTCTGTCATGGGTGTTGAAACAGCAAAGGTTGTTGTCGAATAAAAGTGGAACTATAGAACCAGATGCTAAAGAAGTATCTGACAGTTTTTGATTGAAGAATTATGGCGGGCATATACAAAAAGAACTTTGTATGTGCCCTTTGTTTTTTCAGGTTCTTCGGCAAAAGGATTTACGGTGAATTCATCATACTCTGAGAATGCAAATTCAATCCTGCTGTCGAATCTGTTTTCATGCTGGACCATTGCTTCCAGGTGTTCTTTTTTGCTGTATCTATGTTCAAGCCATTTTGGAAAGCTGCTTGTCTTTCCCATCTTAAGGAAATCAAATTTCAACAGTTCCATGATGACAGGATCCTGTTTTGAATGCTCGGCAAGCCAATTGAACCACCATATGGTTTTCCTTGCTGAATCAAGGGAACCGTCATTACGGGCAATTTCTGCTGCGTTGCATAAAAAGTTCCAGCTTCCTTGTTTCCGTAAGATGTAGTTCATTGTGGTTGAGAAAATTCCGCTGTTCCAATATGCATCGAGAATGACTTCCACATCCTTAAGAAAAAGAATTTCTTTGTATGAAAGATAGGGGGTGGAAAGAACTTCGTAGGGGGCATTGTCGGTCCACTGCCATCCGTTCTTCTTTGCGTAGCCTTCCATGCTGGTACCGTGAAGAACCTTGAGGAATCCAAGTTGAAGTGCGTCAGGCTTTAGTGTCATTACTTTTTCAAGAGAATTGCCAAAGGATTCAAGGTTTTCATATGGAAGCCCAGCAATCAGGTCAAGGTGTGTGTGGATGGTTTCTGGAATCTTACTGATGTTTTCAAAAAGCTTGACTGTTTCCTTTGAGCGTCCAACGGCTTCAAGTGTCCTTTGGTTGCAAGATTGGATTCCGATTTCAAACTGCATGATGTTTTCTGGTACTGTCTGAAGAATGGATAGTGCCTTGTCGCTAAGGAATTCCGCTTCTATTTCAAAATGGAACATGGTCTTGCCATTGAGGTTGTTCAATATGAAATTCCAGATGGCGATGTATCTTTCTTCCTTCAGGTTATAGGTTCGGTCAACAAACTTTACAAGGCTTACACCCGCATCAAGAAACTTCTTTAGATCGGCAAAAACCCTGTCAAGGGAATGAAATCTTACACGCTTGTCCATGGAGCTCATGCAGTATGAGCAGCTGAAAGGACATCCTCTGCTTGATTCGTAGTAATAGATTTTGTGTTCAGGATCATCAAAATCATCGTATGGAAATGGAATGTCATCAAGATTGCAGATTAGGTCACGGTTGCAAGTCCAGACTGCTTTTCCTTTTGAATCCCTGATCCAAAGTCCTCTAATGTCACAAAGATTCTTGCCTTCGGAAATCTCTTTTACGGTTTCTTCGCCTTCACCAGAGATTACAAAGTCCAGCTGGGGATGTTTTAAAAGCCAGAATTCCGCGTTGAATCCTGCTTCTGGTCCACCTGCTCCGATTACTATGCCTGGAAGAATTTTCTTTAGGTCGGGAATGATTTTCTGTATTATATCCGAATTCCAGATGTAGGTTGAAAAAAGAACCATGTCAGGAGTTCTTGCAGAAATGCCGCGGAGAATTTCCGTGAGCGGCATGTTTATTGTCCATTCTGCAAATTCAACATCAGGAGAATCTATGTACTTTGAAATTGAACGAACTGCTATGTTTGTGTGGTTGAATTTAGCGTTGACTGCGGCAAGGAGTATTTTCATGAGAGTGTTGTTCCATGAAGGCTTACTTCACCGCTGCTTAGATTTCTTGTTGTTCCGTCTGCAAGGGTGACGACAAGTTCTGCCCTGTCGGAAATTCCTTTCACTGTAGCTTCATATGCACTCCTGTCATCGCCAATTACAGGTGTCACCGTTACAGTTTTTCCGTTGAGTATGGATCTTTCCTTGTATTCATCGATAATGCGTTCATCAGAGCTAAGGATTTTCTTTATTTCCTTATAGCAGTTGGCAAGAAAATATGTCCTTGATGGAGTTTCGATGGATGGGATCGTTCCGTCAAGAATTCCGCCTGCCTTGTTCTTAAGCTCGCAGTCAAAGCTTTTGTCTGTCCTGATGTTGATTCCAATGCCAATTATGCAGCCTTCGATTCGGCCTGAAGTTTGATTGAATATTCCTTCCGTAAGGATTCCGCAGACTTTCTTGTGATTGCAGTAAATGTCATTTACCCATTTTATCCGACATGGCACGTTGAAGGTTTTTTCAATGGCCCTGCAAACACCGACACATGCGGAGACTGTTGCAAGGGCAGGGTCGGTAATTCCTCCCTTCTTGACGTAGGAAATGCTGAAATATATTCCACTTGAAATGGGAGAAATGAATGTTCTACCCATCCTTCCTCTACCTTTTGTCTGGCTTTCCGCAGCCTTGAGTGAAAAATTGAATCTGCTTCCGTTGGAAGTAAGACAGCCATGTTCATCGAGCAAAGGCAAAAATCTGTCTGCTTCATTCATAAGAAAAGTGTTTGTGCTGTCAATGGATTCGACCAATGAAATTTTCCCTTCGATTTCTTGGACCTGTTCATGAGAAAAATTGCTTAGGAATTCCTTGCTTGAGAAAATGTCGTTCAATTATTTTTTCCAAGGACGCTGAAGTTTTCAATTTCGCTGCAGAAGCAGATACCGCTGCCTGGTTGTGAAAGGCAAGGCAAGGTCTTGATGGCATCAAGGACGGCATCCTTTTTTTCTTCAGAAACCACAATCTGGAGCATTTCTTTTTCTGGAACGATGTTGACTCCAAAGAATTTCTCATCATCTTCTTTTGCAGTTCCTCTTGCGTTTAGGACAGTTCCTCCTCCAGCTCCTGCATTTCTTGCTGCTGCCATGGCATCGTCCGCAAATCCTCTGTTCAGGATGACTGTGATTAACTGCTGTTTTTTGTTTCCATTCATAACTGGTTTATCTCCTGTGATGTTTCCCGCCTTCAACAGCTGTCCAGCATTGGTTGAATAGGCGATGCCAAAATTCTTTTTTTCTTCTGAAACGGAATCTACGATCGCAGAAAAGATTCCATTGCATTTTTCAGATTCAGTAAGGATCATCATTACATCAAGGCTTGTTTCCCCAAGTCCAAGAAAGTCCAGGAATTTGTTTGCGCTGATTCCACGGCCTGTAAGGACAGTTCCTCCCCAAGAGCCTGCTTTTTGAGCTGCTTCTGAAACTGAGTTGCATCTGTTGTGGGGAACGATGGCTGTTATCAGTTTGAATGTATTCATGTTGCTGCCTCCTTTGTCTTGAGCTTAAAGATGATTCCAAGAATCTGTATTGCAATCAACGGTGTCATTGCTACAAGGGCAATTACACCAAAAGCATTGGTTTCCGCAAATGAATAGCTTGAAGCACATCCAAGAGTGAAGGAAAGTATGAAGGTGCTTGTCATTGGACCTGATGCTACTCCTCCAGAGTCAAAGGCGATGCCAGTAAATAGCGGCGGACAGAAAAAAGTCAGTATGAGTGCCAGAGCGTATCCTGGAATAAGGATGTACCAAAGGCTGAATCCATGGATGATTTTAAGGATGCTGAGTCCTATGGAAAGGGCGACTCCAAGAGAAAGGGAAGTGAGCATGATTTTTCTTTTTATCGCACCGCCACTTGCTTCTTCTACCTGCTGGGTAAGTACCCATACGGCAGGCTCTGCGCAGACGGTAATGGCACCGAAGACAAAGGCAACTGCAACGACAAGAAAAATCCAGAAGCCACCCTTGCAGGAGGCGAGCATTCCAAGGGATTCTCCAAGCTTCTGTCCTGCAGGCATGAAGCCTCCCTCTGCTCCCAAAAGGAAAAGAACGAGTCCTACGAAACAGTAGACTACACCGTTGAACATTTTTCTAAGCTGGACAGGTGGCATCTTGAGAAGAAAGATCTGAAAGAAAATGAACATGACAAGAAGAGGTAAGAGGGATTTAAAGACATCCCCAAGAATCGTTGGAAGGATGGACATGAAAACACCCATACCTTCTGGAAGAGAATGAGTTGCTTCTGTCATGTTGGCTGCATCATTTCCATTCTGGCTGCTGTACATGTTTAGGATGATTCCATAGAAGCAGACCGCAGCTATAGGACCGATGCTTGCAATGCCAGTCAAGCCAAAGGCGCTGTCATCTTCTGAGCCTTTTTTTTCTCCTCCAGCACGAACGGAAGCAACACCCATTCCCAATGCCATGATGAATGGAACAGTCATAGGTCCTGTTGTTGCCCCACCTGCATCAAAGGCTGCTCCCTGAAGATTTTCTGGACAAAAAAAAGCAAGGGTAAAGAGAGCTAGGTAAGAAACTATTAGCACTCCTCTAAGCCTTAAGGAAAGAACTGTTCGGCAAAGTCCAAGGGTAACGAAGGATCCTACACCAAGGGCAATCATTATGACAAGGGACCATTTGTTGACGCTGGTTGAAAGATTTCCTATCTGTGTGGCAAGAACCTGTACATCAGGCTCTGCAATTGTAATCATGAAACCGATGATGAATGAAACTGAAAGCAGAAGCTTAAGGTTGCGCTTTGATGTAAGGGCTGCACCGCTGCGTTCTCCGATGGGCAGAATACCGATGTCGACACCGATAAGAAAGAAGGTCAGTCCTATGATCACCATGAGTCCGCCCAAAAGGAATCTAAGGATAAGTCCAGCGGAAAAAGGAACAGCCGTCATGGAAAGGATAAGGACGATCGCCATTATGGGCAGGACAGAGTACAAGGTTTCCTTGAATTTCTCAAATATGTTCATGTTTAAGCACCTGGAAAGAATTTACATAATGAATCCATAAAATACAGGCATAGGTCCAGCAAATGTCTAGAACATGTCTGATTCTGAATCGATATCCTCAATCACCTCATCATCTGCTTCTAGGATGAAACCTGCTTCAAGCATTTTTGATGTGCAGAAGACATAGTGGTCCATGAGATGCTTGTGGTTCTTTCTTGCAAAATCAAGCTCACATTTCTTGACTGCGGCTTCCTGGATCTTGAATTCCTCTGCAAGACCTGAAAGACCAACTGTGCGTGAAGTGCTCTTGAGGGAATGCAGACGTTGTCTGTAGTTTTCCCATTCGCATTCATCAAAGAACATCTTGATCTCTTCTGCATGGTTGTTTGTGCAGTATTCGCTTATGATTTCGATGCAGAAGTCTTCGCTTTCATCGCAGTAACTTAGAGCGGTCTCGTAGTCAAACTCAGGAAGCATGTTCTTAAGCCGTGAAATCTTTTCACCGCAAGGAATGTCTTCTTTTCCTGTCTTGAGGAAAACCTTCTGCTGTGGAAGATATCGGATGAGCATTTTTTCAAGGTTGTTGCCGTCGATAGGCTTTGAAATGTAATCCTTGAAACCTGCGCGGATGTATTTTTCGCGGACACCTGCAAGGGCATCTGCAGTAAGGACGATGATAGGCGTCTTGTTGTTAGGGGTATCCATGCTGCGAAGCTTTTCCAATGTCTGGATACCGTCCATTTCTGGCATCATGTAGTCCATGAAGATGATGTCGTAGTGCTTTTCCGATGCGCGTTCAATGGCTGCAGCACCGCTTTCCACGAGATCGATCTTCATCTTTGTTTCTTTCAGGAGATTTTCAAAAACGATGAGGTTGAGCTCAACGTCGTCGACTGCGAGAACATCAACATCGGGAGCTTCAAAACTCTGGTGATAAACCTTGATTTCCTTTTCCTTCTGCTTGCCCTTTGGTGAAACTTCTCCGACTGGTGTCGCATCGAATACTTTTTGTGGAACGGTTATTATGAATTCCGATCCCTTTCCGTATTCACTCTTTACTTCAATCTTTCCGCCCATAAGGTCACAGAGCTGTTTTGAAATGCTCAAGCCGAGACCTGTACCTTCAATATTTCTGTTTCTCTGGAGGTCAAAGCGTTCGAATTTCTTGAACATCTTTGCGCGGTTCTCTTCCTTGATGCCGATACCAGTATCTTTAACGGAGAAAATCAATTTTGCTTCATCACCAGAAACTGATCCAAGGATGAAGAAATCGACGTTTCCTTTTTCAGTATATTTGCAGGCGTTTGTAAGGAAGTTGATGAGGATCTGTCTCAGGTGCGAGAAGTCTCCGATAAGTCCCTGTGGAAGGTTTTCGTTGCAGAAGATAGAACCGCGGAGTCCTTTTTTTTCAAGGCGCTCTGCAACCATGCCGTAGCTGCCCAGGATAAGGTCCTGAAGCTTGTATTCTTCTTCCTTGATCTCAAGTTTTCCAGATTCAATCTTTGAAAGATCGAGAACGTCGTTTACGAGGGAAAGAAGGGCATTGCTTGAAGTCTGAACCGCAGAAGCATATTCCAGGATGTTCTTGTCCTTGCATTCTCGTAGAATCATTTCATTCATACCGAGGATCGCATTGATAGGAGTACGGATTTCGTGGGACATGTTTGAAAGGAAGTCCGATTTTGCATGATTTGCGTTTTCAGCTTTAAGCTCGGAGTCCTTAAGGTCTTCATTTGCCTTCTTTATGGTTTCAACGGCGTGCTTGTTGATTCTGTTCTGGAATTTGATGATGCAACCGATGACGATGGATGAAAGCAAAAGACTCTGGACGACATCGATTGTCCTGATTTTCTCTGATGAGAATGGCCTTACCAATTCAGGATAGCGGTAGGCGATTCCATAGCATAGAAAAATAACGATTACCTGGATGGAGAAAACCGCAAAGAACGGACCTCGTTCAAGAACGAGGAATGCAAAGATGATGGCAAGGAAGAACCACGAGGACATTCCACTGTCGATTCCACCGCCAAAGAAAAACATTATAGGGAATATTATGTCCCCCATGATGGTGATGCTGAGTATGGAAGCCAACTGGACCTTCTTTTTCCAGTTGGCAAGGTAAAAGAGTATTCCCAGAAAAATCATGCCTGTTATGCAGACACCGAATTGAATGAAGAGTGCAGCATCAGTAAGGGATATGAAGATGGAAAAAATTCCACCGATTGTTCCTGCAGGAATGATAATGTTGAAAAGCGTAAGCTGGGTCGGATTGTCATCCGACATAAGCTTGTTCTTTATGTCTTCCAGTGTAAATCTCATTTACGGCTCCAGATCATATCTGAAAACATCTCTCAATGCTTCTGCCAGTTCCTGTTTGAGGAATGGCTTGACCAGATAGTATTTAATTCCATTTTCTCTGGCACGGGTGATGGTCTCCTCGTTTTTGTCCGACGACATGAAGATCACGGGTGTCTTGTATTTTTCCTTGATCAATTCCAGGATCTTGAATCCGTCGCTGTCAGGCAGATAGATGTCAAGGATGATCAAGTCGTATTTATATTCTTCAAGAGCTTTTATACAGTGCTCACCTGTCTTTACGGAAGTAATTTCCAGCGTTCTGTCTTCGTCCAGCATGAACTCGACGAGCTTGACCGCAATTACATCGTCATCGACTACAAGTATTTTCTTGTTTACGTCGTCCTTCTGCTTGAGGGTAAAGTCCTTGTCCTCATCGATCATGTCTATCATGACCTGTGCAATATCTGGATCAAACTGCTTTCCCATCTGGTATTCGATCTCTGACCTGACGAACTTCTGTGGGAAAAGATTCCTGAAGCTTCTGCTCGAGGTCATTGCATCGTATGTATCTGCAACGGCAAGGATACGCGCAAATTCAGGAATGGATTTTCCTGAAAGTCCTTCTGGATACCCAGTACCGTCGTAATGCTCGTGGTGATATTTGGCGGCGGATTCTATGTTTCCATCGTCAGATATTCCGCTAAGCATTGAGAATGACATTATCGGATGAAGCCTAAGACATTCAAATTCCATGTCGGAAAGTTTTCCTTTCTTGGAAATTATCTTGTCTGGAATGCGTATCTTTCCTATGTCATGCAAAAGTCCTGCATGGTATATGTCGCGCTGATAGTCCTCGGACTTTCCCATGCGTCTTGCTATTTCCTTTGCGTAGGCAGCGACACGTCGTGAGTGTCCGCTCGTGTAGCTGTCCTTTGCTTCTATGGCATTGCTAAGTGCCATTACGGAGCGTTCCATGAGACGTTCATTTCTCTGGAAGCTCTTTTTTATCTCCTCCCTTTTCTGGTTATATGAAACACGAATTTTCCATATAGCAACAATTCCAAAAATGATCAGGAGGATGTTACATAAAAATAAAACCATGATTAAATTGAAATACATCTATGCCTTTTTTAAATTATATCTTGCTCATGAAAGAAGGAACTTTTCCACATCCTCAGGTGTTTCAAAAATCCAGTCCGCTTCTGCTTTTTCGAATTCTTCTCTGCTGCCGAATCCCCAAAGTATGCCTGCACATTTAATGCCGACAGCATGGGCCCCGATAACGTCGAATTTTCTATCGCCGATCAAAATACAATCTTCCTTTTTTTCAGAGAGGTTTTGAGTCTCCAGTACATATTCTACCACATCTTGCTTTGAGGTGCGACCCTTTTCGGAAATATCGCTTCCACCGATGAAATCAAATAATTCAAGCAGTCCCTTCCTTTCTATGATTTTTCTTGTGTAATATTCTGGCTTGCTTGTTGCGGTGAATATCTTTTTTCCCGATTTTCTCAGATTTGTGATCAGAGGAACTATACCTGTGTATATGTCACCGTTGTACATTCCTTCGACTGCGTAGTAATCCCTGTAGACCTTGATGGCATTTTCAACCTCCGCTTCCTGGAATCCCAGAAAGTCCCTGAAGCTGTCACGTATCGGTGGTCCTATCATGCGGTGATACTCAGAGCGAGGGTAGTCAAGTTTATAGTGTTCCACAACCCTGTCAAAGGAATCGTAGATCCCAGGGGAAGTGTCCATGATTGTGCCGTCAAAATCAAAGAGAATATTCTTAAACATTGCTGAGCCTCAGGAATTCCTTGTATGCCTTGTAGGCTTCCTCAATGTCGAATCTTGATGTGATTTCCCAAGGAGCGTGCATTGAAAGGACGGCAACGCCAGCGTCAAGGACATACATTCCGTATTTTGCAGCAAGGTATGCGATTGTTCCGCCGCCACCCTGGTCAACTTTTCCAAGTTCTGCAAGCTGGTATTTGATTTTGGCGTTGTCCAAAGCATTTCTCAGCATTGCGATGAATTCTGGATTCGCGTCGCTTGCCCCTGACTTTCCACGGCTGCCCGTGTACTTGTTGAATACGATTCCGCCACCAAGAAAAGAAGAATTTTTCTTGTCGTAGAGTCCTGCATTCATCGGGTCGTATGCTGAATTAACATCGCTTGAAAGCATGTAGCTGCTGTTAAGGCATCTTCTTAAGGTAAGGTCACTGTAGTCTCCGAGACGTGCAACAACTTCTGCCACTGCATTTTCCATGAAGTGGCTTGCCATGCCTGTTGCACCTACGCTGCCGATTTCTTCTTTGTCTACGCAAAGGCAGCAGAGTGTCTTGTCTGTCTTTTCTGTATCAAGGATTGCCTGTACCGAAGTGTATGCGCATGAACGGTCATCCTGTCCGTAGGCAAGGATAAGGCTCCTGTCAAAGCCAAGATCGCGTGGGGCACCTGCAGGAACAACTTCAAGTTCCGCTGAGTTGAAGTCTTTTTCTTCAAAACCGTATTTGTCCTTGAGGATCTTTAGGATGTTTTTCTTTGCTGATTCCTTTTCTTTTTTCTTGTCGTCCTCTGAGTTTTCGTTTTTTTCATTTTCATCTTCGCTGTCAACGATTCCACTTCCGCAGATGATGTCGAGGATTTCACCAGGAATGAATTCCCTTGCGTTTCCTTCCATCTGTTTCTGTGCAAGGTGAGGAAGAATGTCGCTGATGCAGAATACAGGATCATCGTCATTTTCACCAACATTGATGTTTACCGTTGTACCGTCCTTAAGGCAGACAACGCCGTGGAGGGCGAGAGGAATCGTAACCCACTGGTACTTTTTAATTCCTCCGTAGTAGTGGGTGTTGAGGTAAACTATGAAGTCGCTTTCGTAGAGTGGGTTCTGCTTTATGTCCAGGCGAGGGGAGTCGATGTGGGCACCGAGGATGTTCATTCCCTTTTCAATTGGCTCTGATCCGATGTGGAAGAGGGCGACAGACTTGTTCCATTTTGAAATGTAAACCTTGTCTCCAGCCTTGAGCTTTTCAACTTTATTTATGTCCTTGTATCCTTTTTCTTCTGCCAGGCGGATGATTTCGCTTGTGCATTCTCTTTCTGTCTTTCCGTTTTTCAGGAAGTTCTTGTAGTTTTCTACAACACTCATATTTTCCTCCAGATGATTTAATGACTTATTTTCAGTCGATAATTTTTATTTCCTTCAGCCAGTTTTTAAGGTCTTCGTTCCAGTGAGTTTCCTTCATGAACCAGCCGTTCTTCATTCCAAAACCGTGTCCGCCTTTTTCATAGACTGCAAAGTGGTGCGGAATGTTTTTTTCTGCCAGAGCATTTTCAAGGCGAACGGAATTTTCAAAGATGACAACGGGATCGTCACGGCAGGCAAGGATGTAAGTTGGAACCATGTCAGACGGGATATTGAGTTCCATTGAATATTCATCCTTAAGCTGCTGTGTGTATTCCTGATGCCCAAGAAGACTTCTTCTGGACCATCTATGGCATATGTCGTCCTGCATTGTAACCACAGGATAAATCGGCATTACGAAATTGGGGCGGAGTGAAACTTCTGTATGCACGCCAAGCTTTTCAAGTTCATTTCTTGATCCGCCATAGACTCCTGCCATAGTGACAAGGTGACCGCCTGCAGAATAACCGATGGCTCCGATTTTATCTATGTCGATTCCGTAAACATCAGCATTTTCCCTGATGTATTTGATTGCCATTTCAATATCTTCAAGCATTTCCGGATGATGGTGGCAGTTGTAGGCAACCCGATACTGAAGTACAAAGGGAACGACTCCTATGCTGTCAAACCATTTTGCGCTTGCAAATCCTTCATGGGGCATTCCAAGATGATGGTAGCTTCCGCCTGGACAGATTACTACTGCCGCTTTTTTTGTTTCGCCTTGTCCTGTTTTTTTCGGGGCAAAGAGAATTGTGTCGCGGACATTCACTTCCATGCCTTTTATATTCTGCCAAAGATAGATTTTGCTGTACTTTGATCTTTCTCCGCAGAATCCCAGAGCCGCAAATGAGAATAAAATTGATAATATTAGAAGAGATTTTTTCATCTATCTATATTGTAACGAAAAATCTGGCAATAAACAAAGGTTGCCCCTTTGATAATGTGGCAAAAAAAAATACAATGGAAGAATGAAAAAGATTCTTTTGTTCATTGGGTGTATGTTTTTTTGTTCCGTTGCATTTGCCAAGGTCGGTTGCGGTGTGCAAGGGGGCGTAAAGTTCAGTCCGTCACCTGATGGCAGTGCAGGAATCACCATCCGTTCTGAATATACTCCGTGGGGAATTTCCGCTTCCTATAACTTCAAGGAAAAATCTGCAGATCTTGTTCTTGACAACTGGTGGGTCTATAAAAAAATGAATTCCAATATAAACTGGTTTGCCCTTTGGGGAATGTCCTTTGGTGGAAGAATTGAAAATGAATCCTATGCAGAAACAGGTGCCCGCGTTGGAATTGGAATCAATGCCTTCTGCTTTGAAAGCCGTTGCCTTGAATTCTACACCCATGCGGCATGGAATCCTTCGGTGGGAGTGAACTATGACAGGGATGATGAAAAAATCAGTATACGTTTTGTTCCTGCCTGCTTCCCGATAAATGCAGGCATAAGGGTCTGGCTATAGCTTTTTAACTACATCAAGAACGAATTCCTGACACAGCTGCCCAGTCGTGCGTTCGTATTCTTCACCGGGATGCTGCTCTGAATTTGAAATTATTCTTATGGTCAATGAGGGAATGTTGAATCTGTTTGCTATCTGAGTTGCGGCATAGCTTTCCATTTCTTCACAGGTTGAACCGTAAGTTTCTACAAGATGATTTATGCGGTCCATTTCCATGTTCCAGTTGTTGCTTGAAGAAATCGTTCCCTTTACAAGGTTTCCGTTTTTGTATTCGGTTGCCATGGCAAGATCAACAAGGCTGCTGTTGCTGTAGAGGCATGGCACATCCTTTTCTTTTTCATCGCCTTCAAAAAGGTCCCAGTCCTTTATTTCCCATTCGGTCGGATGAATGCCTTCGCCTTTTCCATATCTGTTGGTTTTGAACGAAGAAATGTTCACGAGCCGTTCCCCGATCACGATGTCCTTTTTGTGAAGAAGAGGATCATGACCGCCAGCAGTTCCCTGGCTTATGATGCAGTCAGGAGAAAAGTTGAGTATTCCTATTGCTGTTGCTGCCGCTGAATTTTCCATCCCGGTGAAAGTCCTGCAGACTATGATTTTTTTTCCGCTGAAATTTCCTTCGAAAAAAGGATAGCCTCCGATTTCAGTTTTCTTTACATCTGAAAGCTTTGAAACCATGTACTCAGTTTCTACATTCATTGCGCCAAAAATCAAAATGCTTTTAATTGAAGAAGGGAAGTTTGAATTACTCATGTTTTCCATTATAATGAAATGAGTTTTTATGGACACCCCTGAAAGCTAAGTTTTAATTTTACAGTAAGGAAGAAGCAGCATGATTTTTTCAAACATAAAGATGCTCGATGAGAATTTCAAGGTTCTTGAAAATATGTTTGTCCAGACAAAGGATGAAAAGATTTCCTATATCGGTACAACCATGCCGGAAAAAACTTCGGCAGAGGAAGAAATTTATGACGGAAAAGGAAAGTTCCTCATGAACGGTTTCTTCAACACCCACTGCCATGTTCCAATGACAATTCTCCGCGGCTATGGTGAAGGGCTTTCGTTGCAGGACTGGCTCTTTACAAAGATCTTTCCATTTGAGGCAAAGCTTACGGCTGAAGATATTTACTGGACAACAAAGCTCGGTGCCATGGAACTTATTGCCAGTGGCTGTGCAAGCATCAGCGACATGTATTTCCGTATTGAAGATGAAGCAAAGGCTCTTGATGAATGTGGAATGAAGGCAAACATCTGTAACGGTGTTACTTCTTTTGATCCGAACGAAGACCTTGCAAACAACCGTGGCTGGAATGAGACATGGGCTCTTCTTGATTCTGTTAAGAACGGAAAGTTCAGCAGCCGCATCAAGGTGGATATGGGACTTCATGCTGAATACACAAACAACGACCGCGTTGCAAAAATCATAGCTGAGGAAGCAAAGAAAGCAGGTCTCAACATTCACGCCCATCTTTCAGAAACGGAAAAGGAACAGACTGAATGTAAGGAACGACATGAAGGAAAGACCCCTGCCGAGTTCATGGAAAATGCAGGTGTCCTTGAAAGTCAGTGTCAGTTTGCCCACTGCGTTTATGTAACCGAAGAAGACGAGGAGCTTTTGAAGAAGGCTGGTTCTTTCCTAGTTCACAATCCTTCAAGCAACCTTAAGCTTGGCAGCGGCATTGCTCCTGTAAAGCGTTGGGTGGAAAAGGGACTCAAGGTCTGCATAGGAACTGATGGTGCTTCAAGCAACAACAATCTGGATATGATGGAAGAAATCCATGTTGCCGCCCTTCTTTGCCGCGGTGCAACAAAAGATGCCAATGCGGTTTCTGCAGCAGACATTGTTAAGATGGCAACTGTAAACGGTGCCCTTGCCCAGGGAAGAAAAGACTGCGGTGCAATCAAAGTTGGCAACAAGGCGGACATGATTGTCTTTGACCTTATGACACCAAACATGCAGCCGGATTTTGACACTCTTGCCAACGTTGTTTTCAGTGCACAGAGTTCAAACATTGTGATGAACATGATTGACGGCCGAGTAGTTTACCGCGACGGAAACTTTGCCTTCATCAACAAGGAAGAAGTCTACAAAGAAGTCAATGAAAGACTTGGACGCATCATAAAGGAACTTGCAAACTAAACGTTGTTGACCGTCCGTGTAAGCGGATGGTCTTTTTTGTATTGGTCCGCTGCGTTGTGGATGGATTCTGAGCATTTCTGTGTAATTCTCTTTGCGGCGATAGGATCTGTCAGCTCCGCATATTCAGATATGTCGATTTCAGGAAGCATGATCAAATGGTAGATCAGCTGCTCGACAGGATTGAAGGACCAGAAAGGATTGCTTTTCCCAAGTCCGAATTTATCGCTGCCTGCAATGAGGACTGGAATTATGTTTGCGCCCGTTGCCCTTGCGATTCTTGCGGCACCTTTCTTGAAGTTGTTCTGCCCATGGCGAGGTGTTCGGGTTCCTTCTGGAAAAATGATTACGTTGCTTCCAAGATCAAGGCTTTCCTTGCACCGCCTGCAGAGTTCATCAAAATCCAAAGAGTTGATTATGTAGCAGGCCTTTATCACTCCGCCAAGAACACCCTTAGCATATTTTTCGCCTGCTATGACAGTGGCGTTTGGAATCAGGGCGATGAGTACTACGGTATCAAGTATTGATGGATGGTTTGCGACAACGATGCGTGAATGCATGTTGCGGAATTCTTCCCTGGAATCCGTAAGTAATTTTGCGATGCCCGAAATTTTCAGAAGGAACATGAAGAACCTGAAGGTTGCGGAGACAAACCTTTGTGCGGTGCAGCGGAACCTATCCTTGGAGTGTATGAAAATCTTGAAGGCAGGAAAGACGATGGCGGCAAGGATCACTGCCCCGAAACCGATGAAGAAGATCCAGAAAAGCTTCATGAAGGCACGGTAAGTGTATGCAATCCAGTTTGAGACTTTAGGCAAATCACGCCAGTTGTATTTTTCGTCGAATTCTTCTTTTGAAAGTTTTTCAGCTGCCATTGAATTTTCCTAAAGCGCCTGTCTTAAAAAATCCAGCGGAGTATTTGCAAGAGATTCTGAATCAAATTCTACAGAACCTTCTTTTTTGTCTGCAGAAAGAATGCAGGCAAAGGCTAAAGGTACAGGTTCAGAAGAGGATTCATAGTTCTTCATGGTTCCAGCATATTCGTCAGGAATTTTTTCATCCGCATAGACAAAGAGGATTTCCTTTTCATCTCCGCAAAGGACGCTTGCTGCCGCAGAAAGAAGGGCATCCTTGAAGCATCCCTTTGAAGGATAGATTACGCTATAGCCTCCCTTCATGCCCAGTGCTATCGTCGCGGCGGCAATGGGAGTGTTGAACACAGAAAGGGAGAATGCGGCAGGAAGAATCATTTTGTCTTCTATGAGCATTTTATCGATGGCGAATTCCCTTTCTATTTCACCGCGGAAAGAAGAAAAAACAATCTTGAAATCTCTTGCGCCTGGAATTTCTTCAACCACATCATGAACAACCTGAACCGTCATCTTTGTTATCTGGCTGAATCTTCTGCGGAACAGTGGATCTGTGAATTCAATTTTTGGCGAAAGCTTTTCGTTCTGAATGGCATCAAGCCCGTTTTCAATTCCAGGGGCCCATGCCTTTGTACTGCTGATGTAAAATTTCATTACTTGCCGAACTCCAGAAGAGAGTATGCGTTGCTGCCTAAATTGTGGTGGGCGTCCTTAAGACGGAATCCGGCTGCTTCTATGGCATCCCTTAATTCTTCAAAGCGGTACATCTTGCTGTTGCCGTTTGCCATGCAGGTAAAGTAAAGGGAAGTTGCCATTACGGAGTATGCATTGCCTTCAAACTGCTGCTTGTCCCACAATGGTTCAAGAACATAGACGGTTGTATTGTCTCCGGCAGCTTCATAGATTTTCTTTGCAATTTTAGTAACCTGCTTAAGGCTGAAGCAGTCAAGGAACTGGCTCATCCAGTAGGCGTCTGCACCGGCTGGAAGTTTTGTAGTTTCATCAAGAACGTTTCCGCTGCAGGTGCTGATTCTGTCTGCAAAACCGGCTGCTGCCGCATTCTTTTCTGCGACCGCAGTCTGTCCTGGCAGGTCTACTATGGTCACCTTTACATCCTTGTTGTATTTGCAGCAGGCGATGGACCACTTTGCCGTGTTTCCGCCGATGTCGACAAGGGTCTTTGGTGCATTGCTTCCAAAAACTACAGGAAGGGCAACAGGAAAAGCTATGTCGGAATAAAAATGATCGAATTCAAACCAGGATTTCTTTGAACGTTCATCAAGCTGAGAAAGTCCTTCATAGATGACGGTCCACTTGTCGGAAAATTCCTTTAGTCCTTCTGGCTTGCCGTTTACTACAGATTCCTTGAGCTTGAAGGCGCCTTTGTAGCAGATGTCGTTGGTGAAATTGAAGTTCACCTTTGTAAGGGTATCGTTCAGGAGGAACCAGCCTGTTTTACCCAATGTGTACTTTTCATCCTTCTGGCAGGTGGAATCCTTTGTTATCCTGATTACATTCATTCCCAATGCCATTTCGCAAAGGACACCCACACCGTATTCCGTAAGGCTGGTCTTTTTTGCAAGGTCGGCAATGGAAATTCCGTCGTCACCAGCATCCTCGATAAGGTTAAGAATGCCAAGTTCAATCATTGCCCTGATTGCCTGGAATGTCATAGGGGCAAAGGCTATTTTCTGGGCTTCAAAGCGTGCGTCGATGGCGCGTATGTCGTCATCTTTATACTTGTCAAATGAATATTTGGATCTGTCCATAATTCCCTCGTGGAAATCATTCTATATTGAATCAGCATTCATTTCTACTATATAATAAAGGTTAACATTATTTGTAGTTTTTGTTCTCAGGAGAATTTATCATGGACGAATTGAAACAGGAAATCAAGGAAGTAATCATTTCTTCATTGCAGCTTGAAGACATCAAGCCAGAAAACATAGTTGATGACGCACCTTTGTTCAACGAAGGTCTTGGTTTGGACTCAATCGACGCTCTTGAACTTGGTGTTGCCCTCAAGAAGAAGTTTGGAATTAAATTTGCAACAGAAGGCGAAGATACAAAAAAGGTTTTTGCTTCTGTAAATGCACTTGCAGAATATATAACGGCAGAACGCGCAAAGGCAAACTAAGAGGTTCAGGATGTCAAAGGAAGAAATTTTTGTAAAGCTCAAGGAAATTCTAGTCTCGGTTTTTGAACTTGATGAAGCTGACATTACCCCAGATGCCCTTCTTGGCGATGACCTTGATCTGGATTCTATCGATGCCATCGATCTTGTAGTTAAAATGAAGGAATATACTCCAGAAGGAAAGCCGACTATCGATGCTTCCATCTTCAAGGAAGTGAAGACCGTCCAGGATGTTGTCGATGCCATTGCAAAGGTCTGGGCGTAAGGAAAGTGTTTTGTCCAGGTTCCTTAGGATTCTTTTTTATGCAGTGGCGGCTGTGTATCCAGTGCTGGTTTTCTCCATGCTGGTGGTGTTCAAGCTGCCTGTAAGGATTCTTTCCCTCTGCATAATGATTCTTGCGGCTGCATTTTTTCTTAGTGCAACCGCTAAAACCGGTAATAGTGATAAAAAGTCTGCCTTAAGCTGGCGCCCCTTGGTGTCATCGGCCCTTTTTCTTGCTGCCGGTCTTTTTTGTTTTATAACACAGAGGACGATTTTTCTTAAGCTCTATTCTGTGGCCATAAGCCTGATATTCCTTGTTGCTTTCGGAAGCACTCTTTTTTCAGCTCCAAGCATCATCTTCAGGTTTGCAACTCTCATGGACCGAACCATCAGGGGAAGCTCGTGGGAAAAACAGGTTGAACGCTATTGCTTCAAGGTAACCATCGTATGGTGCTGCTATTTCATTTTGAATGGATGCGTTTCAATCTGGACTGCATTCTTTGCCAGTGACAGGGTGTGGTCCATATATAACGGCGGGATTTCCTATGTCCTCATGGGGCTTCTTTTTGCCGTGGAATTTATTGTTAGAAAGAAGGTGGATGGAAAGATGATCAAGACATATCCTGTTTCTAGATTCAATGCGGAATCAAGAAAGGATTCCCACATCCTTTGCTATGACGAAAGGTATTCTTCTGGATCCTACAAGACATGGAAGGATTTCCTCTGCGACACTGCAAAGGCAAGAAAATACATTTCTGCCAAGAGTGCGGAGGAATGGATACTTCACTGTGAAGACTACTGGTATTTTCTGGTTGTCTTTATTGCGCTTCTCCAATGCGGCAAAAAGGTCTTCCTTACGCAGAACATCGCGGAATCTTTCATCGCAGAGATAAAAAAAGAGGGAACGGAATTCCTTACCGACCAGAAGAAAAACAACGAGGTGATCGAAGGATCTGCCTTCATCCCAGACTTGATTGAAAATGCTGCGGAACCTTCAGAAGAAGAAATCAGGACCGTTCCTGCCATCAATCCTGAGGATTCCAACATCTTCATGTATACTTCAGGTTCGACTGGCACTCCAAAGGCAGTTCCCCAGCGCATGAAGGAATTTGAAGAAGACAATGCGTTCATCATCTCCAAATGGGGACAGGAATTCCTTAGCCGCCGTCTTGTTACGACAGTAAGCCAGCATCATATCTATGGCTTCCTTTTTGGGATCTGTCTGCCTTTCACTTTGGGTGTACCTTTCCGCAGGACAAGAATTGAATTTCCTGAGGACTTTGAAAAGCTTACGGACGACAAATACATCATCATTGCGACTCCAGCATTCCTTAAGCGCACGGTTGAATCAAAGGAAAAGCTTCCCCTTGACGACACATGGATTTTTACCAGTGGTGGTGCCGTAAGCCCAGAACTTGCGGTCCTTACCGAAAAGGTGTTTGGATTCTGTCCCCTTGAGGTCTATGGCTCTACGGAGACAAGTGGAATAGCCTACCGCCAGCAGGCAAAGGATGGTTCTGTATGGACTCCATTCGACAACGCAAAGGTCTGGAAAGGTGATGACGGATGTCTTCGTATCATATCACCGTACATCAAGAATCCAGATGGGTTTGCCACGGCAGATCTTGTTGAATTCACTGGTGAAGGCCAGAAGTTCCTCCTTAAAGGTCGCAGCGATTCCATTGTGAAGATCGAGGAAAAACGCATATCCATGACGGAAGTCGAAAACAGGATCCTTGAAAGCGGTCTTGTTGCAGATGTAAAGGTCATTGCCCTTTCAAATGATGTCCGTCAGTTTCTTGCGGCGGCGGTCGTGCTCAATGCCGAAGGAAAAAAGAAATTCGAAGGAACTGAAAAATACCTCATCAACAGATATTTCCATGACTGGCTCATGAAGTTCTTTGAGAATGTTGTACTTCCAAAGAAATGGCGTTTTGTGGATGCGCTTCCTGTAGATGTTCAGGGTAAGAAGCACAGGAATGAGATAGCCGCCATGTTTGAAAACCAGCAGGATGCATAGAACCATGAGCAGCCATTCAATAGAAAATGAAACCGTAATAAGCAAGGATGACTCTTCCGTTATGTTGGAATTCGTTGTTCCAAAGGAAAGTGATTTCTTTGACGGACATTTTCCTCAGTTCAAGCTTTTGCCTGCCGTAGGACAGTTTGAATTGATTTCACGTTTTTCAAAAAAATACTTCCATGTAAGCCGTGGAATCTCGTCCATCAAGAGGATGAAATTTTCGGCTCCTATTCTGCCTGATGCAAAGGTCAGGATGAAGCTGGATTTCAATGCAGAGAAGAATTCAGTAGCCTTTAAGCTCTGGTCTTCTGCAGATGAAGCAAAGGTCTATTCTTCTGGAGTATTTGCGGCGGTAAAAAGTTGATGAACAGATTTGCTTTTATCATTCCAGTTTATAGACATGGGTCGACCCTGGACTATGTCGTTTCCTCTCTCCTTGAATTCAATTGTCCAATAATCGTTGTCGATGATGGAAACGGAGAAGAGGACAAGGCATTCATCCGTCAGGTTGTGGAAAAATATCCGTGTGTCGTTCCTGTATGGCGCAGCAGTAACGGAGGAAAGGGAAGGGCTGTGAATGATGGTGTACGCAAGGCCCATGAGCTTGGAGTCACCCATTTCCTTCAGATTGATTCAGACGGTCAGCATGATGTGGGGCGTGTAAAGCATTTTCTTGAGCTTTCGGAAAAGAATCCAGAAGCAATCATATGCGGATATCCTGAATATGATGAAAGCGCGCCTACAGCAAGGCTTAAGGCAAGA
The DNA here is from genome assembly GCF_045641405.1 of Treponema sp. Classification (GTDB taxonomy): domain Bacteria; phylum Spirochaetota; class Spirochaetia; order Treponematales; family Treponemataceae; genus Treponema_D. Next base: position 66,395 of record NZ_JAZUGX010000001.1, on the reverse strand, counting down.
AAGGTTGCCAACACCTGGGTGCACATCGTTACCCTGTCCAATGAAATCAAGGACTGTCTTATCGGCTTCCGTGTGTATCCTGTGGCTCCTTACCATAAGCTGCTAAAATCCCATGCCATCATCGATACCCATATGGGTTTTGACACAGACATACTTGTCCACCTTATGTGGAAGGGCATTCCTGTCGTTCAGAGTGCTGTAAAGGTAAACTATCCAAAGGATGGTGTTTCCAATTTCCGCGTAGTAAGGGACAACATTCATATATCACTCACCTACACAAGGCTTTGCATAGGCATGATGTTCCGTTCACCCGTCCTTGTCTGGAGAATGTTTAAAAGAGGTTCAAGGAAAAATGGATAGACAGTGGTTCGACGAAAAAGAGCAGGTAAAGACAAGTTTCCCTCTTCTTTTGACGCTTGGACTTGTAAAGGTTCTTCCTTTGCCAGTGGTCAGTGTCATTATTTTTCCTGTCGCTTTCTTTTACTATCTTTTTTCAAAACGCGCACGGACGGAGATTCGCAGGTTCCAGAACCAGATGAGGACTTTTACTGGTGGACATCTTCCTCGGAAGCTTTCGACCTACAGGACGCTTTTTTCCTTCAGTCTTTGTCTTGTTGAACGAATCGCTGGCTGGATTGGAAAGATCGACGAGGAAGATATCTTCTACAACGATGACGACATAGATGACTACTGGGAAAATCTTGAGAATGGACAGGGCTGTCTTATGCTTGCTTCCCATCTTGGAAATGTAGATCTTCTTAGAAGCCTTTCAACCTTCAGCAGGGCAGGTGTGGACAAGGTCGTGCCTGTTACTGTCATCATGGAAATCAAGTCTTCTGAAAAATTCAACAAGGTTCTTAAGTCCATAAATCCTGACTATGAACTTACCGCTCTTGATCCGACCGACATTACACCAGAGACGATCATTTCATTGCAGGAAAAGATAAAGAACGGAGAGATTGTCGTGCTCACAGGAGACAGGATTTCCGCACATTCAACCAACAGGTTCATAAAGACAAGGTTTCTTGGCAAAGAGGCAAATTTCCCATATGGCGTATTCCTCATCGCAGCCCTTCTGGAATGTCCGACCTATTTCTGCTTTGGGCTTAGGGATGAAGCCGTAATGCTCCGTCCTGTGAATGCCGTGTATATGCACAGGTCAGACATCGACTTTACCGACTGCAAAAGAAGTGAGCGCGATGAAAGAATAAAGCGGCTTTGTGAAAACTATGTGATGATGCTTGAAAAATACTGCATGTGGTTTCCAAACCAGTGGTACAACTTTTTTGATTTCTGGAGTGAGGCTGAATGATGAGTAAAGAATATTTCACAGTAGAAAAGGAATTCAAGGTTGAATTCTACGACGTGGATTCCATGGACATCTGCTATCACGGAAACTATGTGCGGTTCATGGAAGTCGGGCGTTGTGCTCTTCTTGATGAAATTGGTTATAATTATATAGATATGAAGGATGAGGGCTATTCCTTTCCTGTCGTGGACATAAAGGTCCGCTATATGAAATCCCTCCACTTCAATGAGGTTGCAAAAATCCGTTCTTCAGTAATTGAATACGAGAACTGCCTCAAGGTGAAGTATGAGATTTTCAATTCAAAAGGAGAGCTTACAACAAAGGCTGAATCGACACAGATGGTTGTCAAGGAATCTACAGGTGAGACCATGTTCGTCTGCCCAGAAACTTTCATCAACAGGATGAAGGCAGCCATTGCAGGATGATTTGCCGATGACCGATACAGGAGATGTTTGGATATGAAAAAAATAATGGCTTTTACGGCAGTTCTTTTTGCCGCTTTATATACTTTTGCGCAGAGCCTTTCAATAGAATCAGTCTGCGCTGACCTTTCAAGGAACAGGATCACAAAGGGGGATTTTGTCCAGGAAAAGACACTCAGCAAGACAGGAAAGACACTCAGGTCAAACGGAAAATTCATTTTCAGTACAGAGGGAATTGTCTGGAGCACAGAAAAGCCTTTTCCTTCGACATTGGTTCTTGGTGAAGACTACATGGTTCAGATTGGAGCGGACGGAAGCAGAAAGGTGACTGATGCAAAAGGTAACGATGCCTTCAAGAGCGTTTCTTCAACCTTGCTTGCCCTATTCTCAAACGATGTTTCGAAGCTGGGGCAGAATTTCAAGCTTGTTTTTTCGGCAGGTGCAGACAATACATGGACTGTTTCGCTTGAACCTAAGGATAAGACTGTTGCTTCCGTAATGAGCAGCATAGTCCTCAATGGAAAAAGCAGCTCCGTCAGCTCGGAAATTTCCGAAATCATCCTCAATGAAGCAAAGGGAGGTGCTGTCCTCTACAGATTCATGAACCAGTCTCATCCTAAGGAATTAACTACAGATGAAAAAGCTTGCTTCAATAACAGATAGATTTTCCAACAGGCACTTTTTTGCTCTTTGGCTTGTAACCCATTTCATTGTCCTCGCCATATTCGGTCTTTCCCTTCTGTTTTCAAAGGGGTCCCTGAAGATTGATGCTGATCTGTTCAACATGCTTCCAAAGCAGTTCTCTGGTGAATCGGTCGAGAAGGCTGACAGAAAGCTTTCAGAAGTGACCAGCCGCAATGTGTTCATCCTTTCCTGCAACAAAGATTTCGATGCGGCAAAGGATACCGCGGAGAAAGTCTACGAGGAGCTTAAAGGCAGCCGAAATTTCAAGTCCCTGTCCTTGTATCAGGATACAGAGACCTTGGGGCAGTTTGAAAATTTTCTTCTGGAAAACAGATTCAATTTCATAGATGAAGATGCAGGAGATGCTTCTGCAATTTCAGAAAAGGCAATGGAAAAGCTGTACAGCCCTTTCACCTATTCAAGCCTTGGGTATCTGGATAGGGATCCTTTCCTTTTGACTGAAATGGAGATGGAAAATTATCTTGGTTCCCTTGCATCAAACGGCACTGCTTTGGGACTAAAGGATAATGTCCTTGCAAAGGAATACAACGGCAGCTGGTATGTAATGGTCCGTGGTCTTTTAAGCAAGGAAGGCTCTGCGCTGGCAAGCAGAAAGAACGGAATTTCCGAAATCTACGATGTATGCTCAAAGTACGAAAAGGATGGCCAGCGCTTTGTTTATTCAGGTACGACTTTCCATAGCCATAAAAGTTCAAACGCAGCTTCAAAGGAAATTACCATTATTTCCGTGGTGTCCCTCACTGCGGTCCTTGCCATGCTGCTTCTTGTTTTCAGGACACCTGTTCCTATTCTTCTTTCCCTTGGCTCCATCGGAGTGTCTGTCCTTACGGCATTCCTTCTTACAATCTCCGTATTCCATAGGGTTCATGTCCTGACCTTGATTTTCGGTACATCCCTCATAGGTTCCTGCATTGACTACAGCCTTCATTACTTCATCAACTGGAAGGCAAACACTTCATTGACAACTGGTGCTGAAATCAGGAAGTATCTGTTTTCGGGGCTTCTGCTTTCGCTCATCTCTACGGAAATCTGTTTTGCAATCCTTATCTTTGCACCCTTTGAGCTTCTTAAGCAGATGTCGGTTTTCTCATTGTCAGGAATTTTCAGTTCCTTCCTTTCCGTTGTCTGTATATATCCTCTGGTTCCAGTTCCAGAGAACAAGAAACGCCGTGTCCGTGGAACAAGGTTCGTAAGGATTCCAAAATGGTACAACAGAAAAATTGCAGGCCGCTGTGCAGTCACCGCAATGTTTGTTTTTGCTTTCACTTGCCTTGGCGTTGGATACAAGCACTGCAGGATTGAAAATGATCTTTCGCGCCTATACAAGATGGAAGGTCGTGTGCTTGAAGATCAGATTGAAAGTGCCAGAGTGCTCAACTATGCGCCACGAGGCTGGTTCATCATCCGTGGATCAAGCGCTGACGAGCTCATTGTCCTGGAAAAGAAAGTCGTATCGGATTTAAGAAATAATATAGAGGGCATATCACTTTTCTGTACTTCTGACTTCCTTCCTTCAAGGGAGCAGCAGGATAGGTCCAAGAAAATCTATGAAAGCCTTCTTCCTGTGATGGAAGCCCAGCTTTCCTATATCGGAGAAGATGAATCCATGGCTCAGGAAATTCGAGCTGAATGGGAATCCAAAAAGAATGTCTACACGACCATGGAAGATTTTCCTGAATTCATTCAGACTGCCTGTGCCAATTCATGGCTCGGTGAAATCGAGGGAACCTGGTATTCCGTCGTTATGCCTTCCTTCATTCCAGAAGGGCTTGATGGAAAGACCTTTGCCGCAAAATACGGTCAGGATGTTTTCTATATAAACAAGATGGCGGACATCAGCCACGACATGGATATCCTTACTGTAATGATCCTTAAGTTCTTTGCCGTTGCCTATGTGCTCATCTTTGTTGTCCTAAAGATGTTCTACAAGCTCAAGCAGTCCCTTAAGATCATTTCGATTCCACTGCTGATAATTCTCCTTGTAAGCTCTGTTTTTGCCATCGCAAAGATTCATCTGGAATTTTTCTCGATTACTGGAATCATCCTTGTCTTTGGTCTTGGACTTGATTATGTCATCTACATGGTGGAAGCCCAGAAGCGAAATGATTCAACGGAAAACAAGAGGCTTGAACCATATGCGATCCTGCTTTCCTTCTTTACGACGGCAATTTCCTTTGGTGCGATTTCCTTGAGTTCCTTTACTCCTGTGCATCTTATGGGACTTGCAATTCTGGTTGGACTTATAACTGCATATTACAGCTCATTCTTCTATGAAAGATAGCTGTCATGATGCAATGGACGCCGTCAATTTGACAAAAATATCCATAATATTTAAACTTTATCTATGATTAGATTTTCCAGATTCTGTGCAGGAATTGTCTCGCTGGTTGTTTTGACTTCAGCTTTTTTTGTTTCCTGCGCATCAGGTGGCGTTGAGGCGGAGGTTAAGACACCTGCCGTTTTTGTTACCAACCTTAAGAAAGTAAATATACTCACTGCGGACAACATCATTAAGCCAATGGATGAAGTTCAGCTTTTTGAAGGATCCTTTGGTGACAGAAGCTTTTCTCTCCCTCTGTACATACAGGCTGACGAGAAAGGAATAAGCATTTCCATGCTCAATGATTTTGGAACCAGTCTTGGTGACCTTACTTACAGCGACAATGTTGTGGAATTTTCATCTTCTTTGTTCCCTGAAAACCTTAAGGCTGAATACATAGTCTGGGACATTCAGCTTGCGATATATAAGGCAGAGGCTCTGTCTCAGAGACTTGCAAGACAGAAGCTTGTTTTTACCGTTGAATCTGACGGAGAAACAGAAGTCAGAAGAATTCTTGACGGCAGCAAAATAATAGAAGAAATCACTCTCAGAAAAAATTACATGGAGATAAAGAACATCCTTCGCGGCTATGAATACCATCTCATTGGAGTCGGCGATGAATAGAGTTTATCTTAGTGATCCTGGCGTCGTGACCTGTGCAGGGCTAAGTGCCAGGGAACTTTGGGATTCAGTCACAAAAGGGAATCAAAGCGGCATCAAGAAAGTTGCTGCGGTTTCAGGTGAAGAATTCTATGCAGGAAGAATTGATGAAGACAAACTAAAGAAAACTACTGCAAGATTCGACATGAGGATCCATCGAATCCAGGAAATGGCATTGGATCAGATATCCTCTGCCGTTGCTTCCGTAAAAGAAAAATTCGGACCTGACCGCATTGCCGTCTGTGTAGGCTCCTGCGACAACGGAACTGAATTTTCCGTTGCGGGACACAAGGCTTTCTTTGAGACGGGAAAATTCGATGATACATATTCCATAGAGATGCAGGGGGCTGACTATCCTTCTACATTCGTAAAGGAAAAATTTGGACTTGCAGGACCATGCCTTTCTTTCAGCACTGCCTGTTCTTCGAGTGCGGAGGCTATGGTCAAGGGGGCCCAGCTGCTTGCCTCTGGAGTTGCAGATGCCGTCGTCGCTGGAGGTGTGGACATTGCATCGGATACGGTTCTCCTTGGCTTTGGTGCGCTGGAAGCTGTTTCCTCAGAAATAACAAATCCTTTCAGTGCAAATAGGCATGGAATAACCTTGGGAGAGGGAGCTGCCTTTTTTGTAATGACAAAGGAAAATCTGTTTGGAACTGACATAGCGCTTCTTGGCTACGGCGAAAGCTGTGATGCACATCACATGACATCTCCTGATCCTAGTGGAGACGGTGCAAGGCGTGCCATGGAAAGTGCCCTCAGGTCTTCAGGTCTCAAGGCTACTGACATAGACTACATCAATCTCCATGGTACGGGAACAAAGCTCAATGATTTGATGGAAAGCAAGGCTGTAGATTCAGTCTTTGGGGAATACAAGGTTGCTGCAAGTACCACGAAACCATTTACAGGCCATACCCTCGGCGCTGGAAGTGCCGTTGAGCTTGCAGTCTGCTATGAAGCAATAAAGATCAACAGGGGCAGCGAAACTCCTGTGCTTCCACTGCAGATGTGGGATGGAATTCGCGACGAGGAAATGCCTACACTCAATTTTGTGGATAAGGAAAACTCCATAGCCAACAGAAAGATCAGGACATGCATGAGCAATTCCTTTGCTTTCGGTGGATCCAACTGCTGCCTTGTCGTGGGGGAATCATGAACCAGAGGATAGAAAAAGATCGGCTAGTGGAATATCTTCCTCACAAGGGAAAGATGTTCCTGCTTTCAAGGGTTACCCAGCACGATGTTGAAAAGCTTTCCATCACGGTGGAAACCGATATATCGGAAGATTTTATCTTCTATGAAAAGGAACTGGATGGAATCCCAAACTGGTGTACTTTTGAGATCATGGCTCAGGCCATATCGGCGCTCACTGGAATTCATGACAACTTCTACGGAATTGAACCTAAGGCTGGATGCATCCTCAGCGTCATTGGATTTGAGTCGAATATTGAAGTATTCAAGGCTGGAACGACCATAAAGGCGGCTGCCGTAGAAGAATATAGGGACGACGAAAGCCACATCTATCGCTATAAATGTGCAGCCTATGTTTCGCCAGAAGCGACTGAAACTGCAGTTGAAGCGACAATAACGGTGATGCAGACAGAGGATATTGAAACAATCCTCAACCGATAGTGGAGAATTATTGCAATGAATGAAGATAAGAAGGTTTTGGTTACAGGTGCCTCAGGTGGAATAGGAAGAGCGATAGCCTTGGATTGCGCCAAGGCAGGCTACTATGTTATCTGCCACTACAACCGTGGAAAGGAAAAAGCAGAAAGTCTGCTTGAAGAGATAAAGTCTTTCGGTGGCAATGGAGAACTCATCCAGTTTGACATCACCGACCGCGATGACTGTAAGATAAAACTTGATGCAATGACAGAAACTCATGGTGCCCTCTGGGGAATCGTAAGCAATGCGGGCATAACAAAGGACAATACCTTTGCAGGCTTGAGCGGAGAAGAATGGGACAGCGTAGTCCATACAAATCTGGACAGTTTTTTCAATGTGCTCAATCCTCTTGTGATGCCATTGGCAAGAAAGAAAAAGGGACGCATCATCACCATTGCTTCCGTCAGCGGCATCATGGGAAATAGAGGTCAGACAAATTACAGTGCCTCAAAGGCTGGTATCATCGGTGCGACAAAGTCCCTTGCCACGGAACTTGCCAGCCGCTCAATCACTGTGAACTGCATTGCACCTGGTCTTATTGAAACGGATATGATAAAGGATGCCCCTCAGGAAATGATAATGCAGACGATTCCAATGAAACGTGCAGGAAAACCTTCGGAAGTAAGTGCCCTTGCGGTCTTTCTTCTTTCCGAGGAAGCTGGTTATATCACCCGTCAGGTTATCTCTGTTAACGGAGGATTGATCTGACAATGACATTCACAAAGCCTAATGGAAAGCGACGTGTTGTTGTTACTGGTGCTGGAATGCTTTCGGCACTTGGTCGCAGCTGGGACGAAGCATACTCAAGATTAAAGGAAAAGAAAAACCTCATAAAGTACATGCAGGAATGGGAACATCTGGACAAGATGAACACAAAGCTTGCCTGCCCTTATACAGAGGAGCTTCCAAAATTTCCAAGAAAGAAGATACGCGGAATGGGCCGAGTTGGACTTTTGTCTCTTGTGGCAACAGACGATGCCCTCAGGATGGCAGGTCTTCTTGATGAAGAAGGAAATTCCATAGAAGAAATTAAGAATGGAAGGACTGGCATTGCCTATGGATGCTGTATGGGTTCCATGCAGGCTTTGTCTGACATGATCGGCATAGTGGAAAGGGGAGACTTCAGCAAGGTCGATTCCCAGACCTACATCAAGTGCATGCCTCAGACCTGTGCCGCCAATCTAAGCATCTATTATCAGATCCGTGGTCGTGTGATCGTAACGGATACGGCGTGTACTTCTGGAAGTCAGGCAATAGGATATGCTTACGAAGCAATCTCGGACGGAAGGCAGGATATGATGATCGCAGGTGGGGCGGATGAACTTTCCGCTGCCGACAGTGCCATCTTTGATGTCATGGGAGCCGCCAGTGCAAGAAATTCCGCACCAGAGACAACGCCTACGGCATGGGATGCAAAAAGAGACGGTCTTGTAATCGGAGAAGGTGCAGGAACGTTGATCCTTGAGGACATGGAGCATGCCGTCAAGCGTGGTGCCAGAATCTATGCGGAGGTCGCAGGTTTTGGAACGAACATGGACGGTACACATATCACAAGTCCAAACAGCGAGACTCAGGCGGTTGCCCTTAAGCTTGCCCTTGATGATGCAAAGGTGTCTCCAGAAGACATTGCCTATGTCAATGCTCATGGAACGGCGACAGCCCACGGTGATGTTTCGGAAAGCAATGCCGTTTACAAGGTCTTTAACCGTGCGGTTCCAGTCAGTACCACAAAGAGTTACATTGGGCATACACTGGGTGCTTGCGGAGCCATAGAGTCATGGCTTACAATAAATATGATGAATGAAGGATGGTTCCATCCAAACCTCAATCTTTCTGAGGTGGATCCTGAATGTGCACCTTTGGACTACATCATGGGTGATGGACGGGAAATTGATGCAGAGTATGTAATGTCAAACAATTTTGCATTTGGCGGAGTCAACACATCCCTCATCTTCAGAAAATGGAGCGAAAACTAAATGGCAGTTGCTGATATGATAAAGAATATTTTTAGAAAGAAGGAAGAAAAGCCAGCAGGTCCAAGTCTGATAGAACAGATCAACAGGCACATGGTCCTTCTTGTTGAAAAATCTGGAAATCTCAATGATACCTTTGAGGTGGAAAAAGCGGAAATTGCATCGATTGCCGAAGAAGCTGCTTCAATCGAGGAGTCTAAGGAAATTCTTGCAGCAAAGCTTGAGCAGGATATCCTCGGAAGGATAACTGCCGTAAGCTCTGCATGTGAACAGGCAATTGCAGGAAACGCCAGGGAGAACGTAAAAAAAGAAATCAGTTCCCTCAAGGCAAAAATGAGCCAGCGTTCTGCCCTTAAGTAACCTTAATCTGGCTGAGTACCTTTCCTATGCTGTCGTGGATCACAAGGTCTGCGATTTCGTCGCTCTGGGTTGGATCTCGGTTGATAAGGACGATGTTGTTTCCCTTGAAATACCTTACCATTCCAGCGGCTGGATATACGGTAAGTGAAGTTCCTCCTATGATGAGAAGGTCTGCGTTTGAGATTGCATCAAAGGCTCCTTCCACGGTTCTTTCATTCAGAGGTTCTTCGTAGAGTACGACATCTGGTTTGATGATGCCGTTGCAGCTGCTGCATCTTGGTATTCCATCTTCGCCTGGATTTTCCCTCAGATAGCTGTCGTCATAAAATTCTCCGCACCTGGTGCAATAGTTCCTCAATACGCTTCCGTGGAGTTCCCAAACCTTTTTGTTGCCTGCAGCCTGATGCAGACCGTCAATGTTCTGCGTTACGATGCCAAGAAGCTTGCCTGCCTTTTCAAGTTCTGCAAGCTTAAGGTGGGCCGCATTGGGTTTTATTCCGTTCAGCAGAAGCTTTTCCCTGTAGAACCTGTAGAATTCCTTTGTCTTTGCTGCAAAAAAGGATGCGCTGATTATGGTTTCAGGCGGATAATCCCATTTCTGGTTGTATAGTCCGTCTACGCTCCTGAAGTCAGGAATTCCGCTTTCCGTTGAAACGCCTGCTCCTCCAAAAAAAACAATCCTGCTGGCCTCGTCCACAAGGCGCTGAAGTTCTTTTATTTTGTCTTCCATATCCAGAAATTATACCATCGGTTGGCATAAAAAGCGCCTGAAATCTGAAATTCCTATATAAAGTTAGAGGAAAATTTCAATGTTAACACCTCTTTATAAGTTTTGTTTGACGATTTTGACATTTTGGAGTTATGATAAAATGAATATATAGAAATTTAAAAATCATGCCGATAAGACTATATGGGAATTTCTCTTCATATAAGAATTGGATTTTCTTTGGTTTTTTTATTTCTGAATATTTGGCAATAAAAAAAAGTTCATAAATAATGGGGTAAATTATGCAAAAAAAAGTACTGGCATTCCTGGTAGCAGTATCGCTGTTGCCTGTTTCTTTGTTTGCAGCAAAGAAGATTACTTCTCGCTCTGTTGGATCTGAAAACAGCTGGCAGGAAAAGTTCGACATCAATCAGGAAACCGAACATGAAGCGGGAAAGTACAATGTTCTTGTTACTGCGGAAGACAAGGCAGGCAATAAGACTATCGCTGGACCGTTCAACATCTACATTGATCCAAAGTCAGACCTCCCAGTCAGTGGCATCACGAATCCTGTAGAGAACATGCGCGTTCCAGGTAACCTCAACATCGTCGGAACCTGTGTTGATGATGATAAGGTTACAGAAGTATGGCTCATCCTTGACGGTGACGAAGAGAATCCTGTAAAGGCTCAAGGTACAGAATTCTGGTCCTACTTCCTTGATACTACAAAACTTTTTGAAGGACCTCATACAATCGAAGTATACGGTATTGATAACGGTAATCCTGATGCATACAAGGATGAAAACGGAAAGATAGATACAACCCGTGTAATTCCAAAGAAAGGAAACCGCACAAAGGTAACCTGGCAGCTTGACCGCCGTGCCCCTGTAATTGAAGTTACAAACCTTACGATGGGACAGCTTGTTTCAGGCAGGATTGATCTTTCGGGAACAATCAAAGACGGTAACGGTATCAATACTCTTGAATATTCCCTCGATGGTGGAAAGTATTATAGCTTTGCATCGATCAAGGAAGAAAAATATAAGGAAAGAACGGAAGACGGACTTATAAGTGAATTCAAGTTCAATATATCCGTAAACACAAAGGACTTCCCAGACGGTGTTGCGACTTGTTGGTTCCGTGCCAGGGACAACGCTGGTTCTGTAGGAAACTATGCATTCCTTTATTTCATTGACAACACAAATCCAGACATCAGGATCATTTCTCCTGCAAAGGATGAAGTAAAGAACGGTGTGTTCACGATCGCGGGTTATGCAAAGGATATCAACGGTATCCAGAAGCTTACATGGCAGTGGGGACAGGAGACAGGCGAGTTTGAGCTTACTCCAGGAAACCCATACTGGGTAAAGGAAGTAAACTCCATCGGAAAGCAGAAATCTGAAGTGTTTACAGTGACTGGTACAGATACGATGGGAAACACTGTTGTCGTAAAGCATACGATTGCACTTAACCAGGAAGATGACAAACCTGTTGTTACCATCGGATATCCATCAAACGGTGTTGAATTCGAAGGCGAGGAGGGTGCTCTTTTCCTCCGTGGTATCGTTACAGATGATGATGGTCCTGTAAGCGTTACTTACAAGGTTGATAATGGCGAAGAAAAGACAATCGACTGCATCGGTGTATTCTATGCCCCAGTGGAAGGCACATTTGCAGACGGAAACCATACAATCTCTGTTTATGGAACTGACAAGTACGGAGTCAAGGGTAACGTTACGACAAGCACATTCAAGTCCAAGGGTGTTGCTCCTGTGTTTGGGCAGCCAGTCTACAAGGCAGGCGGATCATCGGTTGATTTCGTCAATGGACTTACTGTAAATCCAGAAGCAGACGGAACATATGAAGTTCCAGTTTCTTCAACATGCGGACTTTCTTCTGCAAAGTATAGACTTACTTGGGGAAAGAACGGACTCATTGAAGGCGATGCAGGACTTAAGGGCGGAGAAAAGAACGTAGCCGTATCCGTTCCACTTTCAGGCGATGCTCTTCCATGGGGCGTTGCAAAGATTGAAGTTACAGCAACAGACATCTACGGCCGTCCAACAGTATTCAATTCAATAGTAAATATCCGTGACCTTACAAAGATATGGACAGACACACCTGGTGTCTATTTTACAGATTCAAAGATAACGGAAGATGGTGCAGTGATCGCACTTAAGGACAAACCTCTCACAGGTTACTTTGCTGGCGGAAAGATTTCTTCTGTTGCCCTCAGCCCAGCCCAGAGAGGTGTTGATGTTTCTTTCAAGGGAAATGTAATCACTCTTTCTTCTGAAACTGATTCAACTGAATTCAAGGTACAGGTGACGGACGCTTCTGGAGCCGTGTATACATCAAGGGCACTCAAGTTTGTAGCTCCACTTGAAAAGCTTGTTCTTTCCCTCGACGACACAGAGGCATACAACGCAGACCGTGGCATTCCTTTTGAATTCGAGACACCTGATACAAAGCTCAGCATTTCTGGTAAGGTTACAGTTCCTTCTGCAAAGGTTCGCTACAGAATCCTTTCAGTAAAGGCAAATATGTTCAACGATGTTCTTCTCGTAGGTTCAGAACGTGCAGAAGATACAGACTGGTCGACAATCGATGTTTCAAGAAGAGGAACATGGTCGATTACAAACCTTAATTTCAATTCATTTGCGGAAGGAGTTGCTGTCGTTGAAATCGTAGCAGAGACAGCAGATGGTCAGGATTCTGCACAGGCAGTGTTTATCCGCAAGATTCCATACGCTCCAGAAGAAGATGTAATGGATGGAAAGAAGAAGGTTGTAAAGGCAGCTCCTAAGATGTACTGGCTTTCTGGACGCGACAACTACGGTGTATGTGTATATCAGGGATCATTGGACAATGCATTCAAGTATGTCCGCAAGGAAAATCTCCGTGCAGACGAGCCTGCAATCGTATTTACTGCAAATACACAGGATACTCCAAAGCCTGTAAAGATTTCTTCATCACCGCTCAATGTTCAGGCAGAAAGCAGGATTGATGTTGAGCTTTCAAACATTGACAACGAAACATACAAGAGCGGTATGAATGTTCTTCTCGGCAGGGGCGCACCAAAGGATGAAAGCCATGCAGTCTCTGTTACGGTAAAGAGCAACAGCGTAATCAAATCTGTTTCATACACAATCGACGGTGTTGATGCTCCAGGCGGACTTTCAAAACAGTCTGGTTCCGCACCACTCAATCTTATTTCTTCGGATCCTGAGACATTTGAAAATGTATACTCGGCTACAATTCCACTTTCCAATCTTCCTGCACGCATAACGAACATTGCGGTTTCTGCAGAAGCAAGAGGAAAGACAGTCGTTGCAAAGGGTACATTCAATGTAATCCGCCAGCATGAAAATATTGACAACCAGCCTGCTATCTACTGGCAGTGTGAAGGAAAGACACGCTACGACGATAGCCTCAAGGCCTATGTCCTCAACGACGGTTCAGCTTTGGTAGGATACTGCAATGTTCCAGGTCCAGTTACGGCAAGAGTCCGCGGTGAGACACCAGGTCTTAAGGTTTCTTCAGAAGGCAACATCATCAAGCTTACTGCGACTACTGACGGAACTTTCCGCGGTGTAAGCGTTCGCGTAAACGGTGAAGATGGTGGTTCATATCTTGCTCCTGATGTCAACCTTGTCGTAGATACAGCAAAGCCAACTGTAAACATGAACAGTCCTAAGGTGATGTCGTTCGTAAAGGATTCATTCATCATCTCTGGTACTGCTAGCGACGGCAATGGAATCGCAAAGATTGAATACGCAATCACAGATGAAAAACAGGATATCAAGGAAAAGGACGGAACTGTCAGGGAATCTGGAAAGGCAGCCTGGAAGAACGTAGCTTTCACAAAGGCAGGTGAATTCTGGGTAAATGTTTCCCTCAAGGAAATTCCTGATGGATATGTTCCATTCTCATTCCGTGTAACTGATACTGTCGGAAAGACGACATATGTGAACAGTGTCCTTCACAAGGATGTAACTCCTCCAGAGGTAAAGGTCATTCTTCCAGAAGAAGGATCTGTAGTTAACGGCGAAAATACAATTGTATTCTCCGTTAAGGATGCTGGCAGAACAAACAAGATCATGTACACAAGTGCAAGCGGAAGAACAAAGCTCCCATATGAGATCTTCGTCCACGCAAGCGATGTGCCTGTAAAGAAGGACAAGGATGCTGATGGAAATGAAGTTGATTCATCGGAGAGATACGATCCTCTCAGAACAATGAACTTCCAGCTTCCAAACATGAGGGTAGGAACATTTGATGCTCCTATCGACAACAACATGTCATTCACATTCACAGACGACAACGGAAACGAAACCGTAATCAACAAGTGGGACTTCAAGGTAGATGAAAAGAGCGATAAGCCTGTCACAGAAATCCACCTTCCAGAAGAAATGCAGGTTGTTACGACAGACTTCACAATTTCCGGTGTAGTTTACGATGATGATGGCAAGTGTAAGATCTTCTACAAGATCGACAACGATGAATACAAGCAGTACATCACGGAAGATGGCAGCGAATATTCTTCAAGCTATAAGTTTGACATTCCACTCCTTTCACTCAAGGACAACGAGCATGTGATCACTGCATATGCAATCGATGTAAACGGAGTAAAGGGTGACGAAATCAAGCGTACATTCCGCGTATCCCTCGAGGAACCAAAGGGTGGAATGACTTCTCCTGAAATCGAAAAGACGGTAAAGGGAACTGTTACACTCAAGGGTTGGGCAAGCGATAAGAACGACATCGGTCTTGTTCAGATTTCCGTGGACAACGGTGCGACATTCAACGATGCAAAGGGAACTACAGACTGGTCATACACATTCAACACAGCTGTTGTTCAGGATGGAACCCATGTTGTATTCATCCGCATCTACGATAAGTATGGAATCGGAGCTCTCTATTCATCTTTGATCAACATCGATAATACTGCTCCAAACCTAAGACTTGAGCTGCCACTTGACGATTCAAAGGTTTCAAGAAGGATCTTCATGTCTGGTCAGACAACTGATAACATCGAGCTTACAAGCCTCTTCCTTACAATCCGCAGTCTTGAAGGAAAGACAATCCCAGACCGCCTTGCAAAGAGAGTTCTTGTTCCAGATGAGATCATCACTCAGGTCATCGATATTTCTGAGCTCAACAATGGATTCTACAACATCGAGCTTACAGGTACAGATGCCGCAGGCAACATCACTCGTGTCAGCCGCAACATTGAAGTAGACAAGACAAAGCCTCTTTCTAAGGTTGACGTTCTCTATCCACTTAACGGTGAACACTGTCATGGACAGTTCAACATCTATGGTAGTACATACTCAGAAAAAGATGATCCTATCGACCATGTTGACCTTTACATCGACCGCCGCAAGATGGAAGAACTTGGCAGCGCAGAAGTAACAAAGAGTGGATACTTCAAGTTCACTCTTAACCACACAATTACTCCAAAGCTTATTGAAGAAAAGGATGCAAACGGAAATGTCGTTGCATATCCAGCTGGCGAAGAATACGAGCTCAAGGATGGAGTTCATTCATTCCAGACAATTGCCGTAACAAAGAACGGTAAACGTGTACTTTCAAATGAGCAGTCGTTTGTATACAGTGCAACAGGTCCATGGGTAACACTTGAGACGTTCACATACGGTGACTTTGCAAGAAACAGACCATTGCTTGAAGGTAATGCAGGCTACATTCTTACAGAAGAAGAAAAGCTTGAGATGAAGGACAAGACCATTCCTTCTGACCGCCGCCGTGAACTTGAAAACAGAAAGGTAAAGAGAATCTACATCAGCTTTGACAACGGTAAGACTTACGAACCTGTTGCAAAGGAAGGAAAGACACACTGGGAATACAGGGTAGAAAACCTTGATATCCCTGCAGGATTCCACTTCATGCTCGTTAAGGCAGAAATGTACAACGGTGACAAGGCTATCACAAGAACTGTAGTTCAGGTTGATAGAACCAACCCATCCGTAACATTGATTTCTCCAGGTGAAAGCGGAAGATACAACCAGCAGCTCCTGTTCAGTGGACTTTCTGGTGATGATATCGACCTTAACGATGTAACTCTTACATTGCGTAAGGGTGACAAGGCATCTTATGAGGTACCAAAGTTCATCCAGGGACTTTACTTTGACGCCTCTGTCTGGGGTGCTACACTCTGGAATGTAGGTGTTGGTCTTACAGCATTTGACGGTGCCGTAAAGGTTCAGGCAAGCTTTGGACAGTTTACTCAGGAACAGCGTGACAGCATTTCCAAGATGTTCGGAAAGGGACTGACAGGTATGCGCTTTGGTGGCAATGTATTCAGCGGTAAGATCATCGCTCAGCTTGCCTACATACCATTCAGATACTTCTGGGGACGTGACTGGGACTGGCTTACTGCAACAGTTTCCATCGGTGCCAACTTCTCTTACTTCACCGACTCTGGTGCATCCGCAACAACGGGTGAAAAGGTCGCACAGGTTCTTTCTGCCGCTCTCATGCAGTTTGAATTCCCTCGCGTAACGATTGAGAAGGCAAAGTACTTCAGGACCTGGTCTACATATGTAGAACCACAGGTTTGGTTCATCCCATCCGATGTTGGCGGTGATGATGCCAAGAAGTATGTATTCACATTCAGCATTGGTGCGAGAACAACACTCTTCTAAGTTGAACTGAAACAGCTTGGCACATAGCTAAAGGAATTTGAGGACCGTTCGGTAAATCCGAGCGGTCTTTTTTTTCTTGCCAGACGAGTAGAAAAAGAATTATACTATAAATATCTCCATTTTCTCTAAAATATGCACTTTCTCTACCAAATGGAAAAAAATGCTTTGCTTTATTGGAATTTATTCCGATAAAGAAATGAGAATTTTGTCAGTTTGTTATGTTGAGGAGCCACATATGCACAAAAATGTTTTTAAATCTCTTTGGTCCAAGGTAGTTTTTGCAGCTGCAATTATTATTCCTTTGGCATCAACCCTCTCGTGTGACATTGGTCTTGGTGAAGCAGTCGATGTTTCAGCACCAACCCTTACAATCAGCTATCCTCCTTCTGGGGCTGTGATCAGAGACAGCTTTGTCCTTGCTGGAGAATGTAAGGATGATGTAATGATCACCAATGTAAATGTGCGTGTCGTAAATACAAGCACTGGCAGGGAAGTCTACAAGGGAACTGCCGCGGTTGCTGGCACAAGCTGGAGGATCGACCTTAACAATTACGATGAAAATGCATATGCCGCCACCAACGGATGGCAATACCCGGACGGAACATATGAAATCACCGCCTGGGCAAACGATAACAGCGGAAAAACCTCCGGAGTTTCATCACGCTCTGTAGATGTTGATAATACGGCTCCTTTCTTTATCATCTCAAAGCCTGGTGTTACTGTTGCAAATGGTGTGGATCCTGCTGCTTACGGTTCAAATTTCACCGTTACAGGAACAATCGCCGACCTTCATGAAATATCAAAGATGGCTCTTGATGTTTATGATGGAAAGACTAATGTGCTCCTTACAAGTTCAACAAGCTCAAATCTTGCAGAAAACATATATGAAACATCTGTTGCTACAGCTGGTGGAACAAGCGTTGATTTTGCAAATACTACAAGAAGTGCATCCGGCTCGGAACCTGTAGCCTATCAGCGTTATGTTCACCTCTATGGAACAGTAGAAAATAAAACTGAAACAAAATCATATAAGTGTACAGTAAGGCTTACTGACGCTGCCAAAGAATATAAAAATCCTGGGGACAGTGGAACTGGAGAAGGTAACACAACAAGTGAAGTCTATCTTTATGATGACGTTTATTCTGCTTATTTGAGTTCTTCTAAAGGTCTTGGGCTTTCTGCAACAAACCTCATGAATATTTCCAATGGTAGTGTGCCGAATAATGATTTGGCGATGGCTACCCTTAAGGAAAAAGCGGTGGATACTTCAGATTTCGATACAGTTGACAACCGCCTTTCATTTACACTTAACCCAGCGGCAAATCCTACCTATGTATTGAGCGGTCTTGAAATTTTCAATGGTAAAAACGATTTTACGACAAATCAGCTTGCAAGCTCATCCAATGTAACGGCGACAGTTTCCGCGGGTTTGAACAACACTGGCATATTGCCAAAAACAATTCATGTCTGGGTAAAGGATATGACAAGTGCGTCAGACAAAGCGGAACCTGATCCTTACACAGAAGACGATGCTAAGAAATTTATTGATGCTCTGAACAGGGTGGTCGCTGAAAAACGACTGAAGATGGAAGAAAACAATCCTGCCTATGATGCAAGCTATACAAATGCTAATTTCAAGACTGATGTAATAAATGCACTTGAAACACCAGGTCAGCATGATGTCTGGTGCGTAAAGGATAATACAGAAAGTGGCTCCTCATCCGGAACTCTTCTTACAGTTCCTTTTGGAATGAGTGAAGCAGCTGGAAATTTCCTTAAGGTAAACCATAAGTATATAATCGCACTTACAGGTTATGATCTTGACGGCCTTGAATTTGGACAGGCAAAGTACTACGGTTTCACCGCGACAGGAACAGGTAAGCTTCCAGAGATCCATGTAACTTCTCCATCGAATCTTTCACTGGTAAAGACTTCTGCAAAGAAAACTGACGATAACGATGGTCTTACTTTCAAGGGAACTGCAAAGAATGGAGACAGCCAGATTGACTATATCATGGCAACTGTGACTGTAACTGATGAATCGACAAATGAGTTGAAGGGCGAAATTAAGAAAAAACTTGAAATTGGAAGCGGCAAGGGAATTTCGGAAACTGGAACTATAGGCTCCTATACCTGGGAATTCTCTCCAGCAGAATGTGAAGGCTATGATGCTGTAAAATGTGAGAAAGACAAGGCCTATCTTTACTCTGTGGATTTCCTTGTTCATGAGACTGGAAATTCTCAGACTACAGTAAATTCTACGGTTCATGTTGATGCAATCAAGCCTGTAGTCACAATCACATCCATAACTCCTGTCATCAATGACTATGCTGCGGATGGCAAATCATATGTAAATGGCATTATCAAGGTAAAAGGCAATGTAGAAGAAACAAACCTTAAATCCGTAAAAATTGAATATATAGATAAGGCTACAAGCGAAGTAAAGAAAACAGTTAACCTCGGAAAGACCTTCAGCTTTACAGATGAATATGATACAAGAGATCCATCTACTGGAATTGTAAACAATACAGATCCTTCGGAGGCAAAGGAATTCATTGTAAGGGTAACTGCAGAGGACAGTGCAAGTAAGACTGAAGGAAAGGGAAATGTTGGATTTACAACATCCACAGACTACAATAAAACTCTAGGAAGACCAGATGGTGAAGATATCATTGTAGATCAGGTTTCGGACAAGCCAAAAATTAAGCCTACCAACTTTGAGAAGGTCGCTGATTATTCTAACATTGAAGCAGGTAAAAATCTTTTTGGTATTTCAAGCAACAACAAGATGAAATTCAATGTAGAGGACGATGATGGAAAGGTATCTGATATTACAGCATATGTGGGTTCCCCTGTCTTAAAAGCTCTTCCTGTTTCTGGAGGTGCGGTTGATGTAAGCTCTCTTGGCGAAGGTGAGCATGAGGTTACAATATATGCAAAGGATTCCTCATGGATATCTGATGCGGATACACCTAACAGCTATATCAGAGAAAATTATAAAATTGCTGTTTCAAAGGGTGCGCCAAAGATTTCATTTACTCCAGATAATAATTCTTATAAAAAAGGTGCAGTAATAACAGTAAATGGAAAGCTTACGAATTCTTCCGTTTCAAAAGCAAAGGTAACTCTTACAAAAGCTGATGGAACTACTAAAGAGGAAATAGAAGTTCCTGCACATTCAGACAATAAGGATGGAGAAGCAACTTTTACTGATACAATAACTGTTAATTCAAATGAGGCAAAAGAAACTGTTACTGTTTCGTATACTCTTGTGGACAAATTTGGTCAGAGTGAATCAGAAAAATTCAGTTATGTTGTTGATAACCAGGCACCTTCAATATCTATTACGGCTGTTACACCGACAGTTGAAGATAAAGACAATCCTGCATTGCCTTATGTAAATGGAAATGTTTCTGTAACCTTTAATGCAAGCGACAACTATGAACTTACAAAAGTTGAATACATTTGCTATGCAGCAGAAAATGACACGACAAATATTTCAGTAAATGCCGTAAATGGTACTGTCACTGGTGGTACTGAAGTTTCTGCTCTTAGTGTAAACAATGTATTCACAGATGATAGTAAATTTGGCAAAACTTTTAAGGTTGATACAACTAAAGTTGCTACCGGAAAAACAAGAAAATCTTTTGCCATTTTACTTAAAGCTACAGACAGCGCCCAGAACGTTGCTTATGTTTTAAGGAACTTTATTGTTGATCAGGAAACAGATAAACCTGTAATCAAAACAATGAATTTCAATAAGGCTACAGCATATGCAACAGATGATCAGGCTGCAGCAGGTAAATTCTTCAGTACCGCAGAAGCTGCCGTTTCTGGAGATAGGAATGACATTCACTGTCCTGAGGGACAGCCCCCAGAAAAAGGTAGTGAGGTTACAGGTAAGAAAAATAATGGTAATCCTGTTTATGAATACATAGTAATAAATACTACAAGCGGAAACCTTTTCTCTGCAAGCAACAACAACCTTATGTTCAGTGTCACTGATGATGACATGATTGATGCTGTAGATATTAAATTCTATGCTGCCGATAAGACAACTCAGGTTGGCGATACTATAAGCAGGCATAACATAGAATCAACGACATATCAGGGCTCTGTTCCGGTTCCTGAATCAGACGGTTTCTATTATGTTGAAATCACCGCAATCGATAAGGAAGAGGGGAAAGAAACAGCAGTTAAGAATGTTTCTGATAAAATTAAATTTGCAGTTTCTTCAAATGCACCTTCTATAAGCGTAACTTCTGAAGGAAAACGATATTTCAGGTCAGATGCAGATCCAAAGGATATTGTAAATGTAAAGGGTACGGC
Organism: Treponema sp.; assembly: GCF_045641405.1. Lineage (GTDB taxonomy): Bacteria > Spirochaetota > Spirochaetia > Treponematales > Treponemataceae > Treponema_D. The sequence goes on along the minus strand of NZ_JAZUGX010000001.1, from coordinate 45,281 downwards.
TACTTCCTGGGATAACTATATTACCTTAAACAGGGGAAGCATAACTTCAGGCCATTCAGGGGCATTTACAGATGCTTTTGAAGCACTTGCACTTGCAGGTACTGAAACGGAAAAAACTGTCAATTACACTGCGACAAATACAGTAGGCCAGTCTTCAACAGCTAAGCTTACATATTACATTGACGATGAAGATCCTAAAATCGACATTACAGCAATTACACCTGTTGTAATAACAGGAACATCACCTTCGATTGTCTATAATGTAAATGGCAATATCACTGTTACTGGAAAGTCCAGTGATAACAATGAAATCGAACGTGTTGAATATAAGGTATATAAAGGCTCTTCCGCAACTGGAACTTCCGTTATGTCTGGAGTTCGTTACAAGACACAGGATCAGTCTCATATAAATAAAGGTGACTTTACAGCTGTTTCCAATGTCAATGGATGGGAAATTTCCATTGATACAACCAAGATAACAGAAAAAGACAACACGACCAAGGATAATATTTTTGTTGTCATTGAAGTAACAGACGTCGCAGGCAATACAAGTAGGACTACATCAAGTGAATTCCTTAAGGCCCAGACAGGAGCACAGACAAATGTTTGTTATTATGCCGATCAGGAATCAGACCGTCCAATAATCAATCCTTCAAACTTTGTTGCTCTTGCAAATGGAGCAAAGGATATCTCAAGTGGTGTTGATGGAAACCTCTTTGGAGTTTCAAGCAACAACAAGCTTATGGGCTCTATTTCTGATGATGACGGTATAAGAAATGCCGTATGTTATTACAGGATTGCTTCTTCTTACGAGGATGTGGGAGAAACTGAAGAAGAGAAAGTTGGTTCTGCAACATTCTCGAAAAGTTTTAGCGGACCATTCTCTATCATTTCAAACGGATCTTCTACAAGTGTAAATCTTAGTCAGATTCTTCCATCTCAGGAAGGAAAATATGAGATTTATTTTGAAGTTGAAGATACAAACTACAGAAATGACAGTGATACTCCATACAATAAGTTCAAGAGCAATAGTTATTATGTAGGTGTTTCAAAGGGTGCTCCTACAATCTCCATGTCTGCTCCAGAGAATAAGGGGTATACAAGAAGCTACAAGGATTCTGATGAGAATAAAGCTGAACTTAATGTAGTTGGTCTTGTTGGTAACTACAGTCATGATACAACAACACTTATCAGAAATGTCATTCGTACATATGGATCTGATGAAAGAGATAAGGAAGTTGGTGGCAAACAGATTACAAATTCTGCGGGCTATTCTCTGACTCCAAATCAGTCTGGTGATGGCCAGTTTACATCAACAATTCAACCACTCTCTAGACTAAATTCTGGAGACTCAATGGATATTGAATATACTGTTACTGATATTTTTGGACAGAGTGCAAGTGCTAAAATTACATATATCATTGATGATACAGCTCCAAAGATTAAGGATGATATTGCATTTGGACAGAATGGTTATTCAAACCTTACAGATTATAACATTCATATGGCTCAGGGGCTTTATGCGGCCGCTACATGGTATAAGGGAAAAGATATTTCCATTGAAGGCTATTTCTATGACAAAGATTCTGGTATTACTCAGGTAAATTATAGCCTTGTACCTCACTATGAATCTGGCAAGCCAGCTCCAGCTCCTATAACTGGTGATATTGTTGCAACATATATTCTTGTCGATAAGGATACCAATCTTGGTTACTATAAGTTCAAGGGAACAATAAGTGGTTATGAAAAGGGAGCTTCCAATAAACTTCAGCTTTGGGCTACTGATTCTTGCGGCAATTCGTCGGACAAGAAGACCGTCATTGTAAGAATGGATGAAACATCACCGGAATATAAGGCTAATTTTGTGTCAGTAGACGGTGGTGTAACAAGTTCTTCTGCAACAGGTACAGTTACAATAAACGGAAAACAATCCGTAACTCTTTATGGAACTCTCAAGGATCTTCAGAGTGGTATCGGTGTCCTTAGCAGTGGAAATGCCCTTGATTATACTCTTGGTGATAACGACCTTGTATGTGTAACAACATTTACAACAAATGAAGGTGAACTTGATTCATGGTCTGTAGCAAAGGGTGCAAGTTACGTTGCATACTCTGCAATTGCGGATAAGACAAGAATCACTGGATGGAAAACTGAAATCGCTGCCGCTAAAGCAACTAGTGGAACTCTTGTAGCAGAATGTACTGATGTTGCGGGAACAAAATTCCAGAATCCAAGTGTGCTTATGTTCACTGTTGATAAAGAGGCTCCTGTTGTAACGATTCGTTCAAATACTGTTGGTGTGAACGGTTCTTCTGAATCCATTGAAGGTTCGGTAACAGAAAACTTCAGTCTTGCAGGCTTTGACCTGTACTATGCAAAGGGAGCATTGCCAGCAAACAAGGCTAAGGAAATCTACGACGATACTTCAAAGGATCTTACTACTTACGGATGGACGAGATTTACTGCAACAACAGAAACCGACATTGCAAAGATTTACAGCTGGAAGATTGATGGTTTTAACTTCAATACAGCTTCTGGTGCGGAAAGTGCAGAAAATAATGCAGGAACTGGAGTTGTCTATGTTCTTCCTGTAGCCAAGGATAAGGCAGGAAACTCAAGCGCCTATAAGATTGGTGGAACTGAAGATAACCCAACCTATTCATGGAATGCAACAAAGTTTGAAGTAGACATGAACAGGGACCGTCCTACAGTCCAGGTAACAAATCTTACCCGTAATGGTTCAGGTGAAAGCGCAGATCCATATACATATATACTTAAGTACGGTACAAATGCACAGATAAGCGGAACGATTTCTGATGATGATGCTGAAACAGATTCTGTGGTTAAAGTATTGCTTGGAAGTTCAAAGCAGATCAAGTCTGTTGTAATTCCAACAAATGGTAATAAATACATCGCAACATTTACTGATAATGCTACGGCAGAGTTTGTATATTCTAAAGATGGAAGCAAAATTACATGGACAAACAAAGACTACGGAACGACAACCCTTACTGGAACTGACTGGACCTATACTCCGGCAGATACAAAGGACGGTTCAAAATCTGTATTCTTCTATGTAAACGATAATAAGGACGGAATTTTCTATACTGGAAATACAAGCAATGGAAATCTCCTCAAACCATATTTCCAGCACAAGTCTGAATCGCTGGAGAATTCGGGTGCCGCTCTTGTTTACGGCAGTGACTGTGAAAGCCCTGAAGTAAAAAGTGTAGAAATTGTTAGCTACGATAATAATGGTGCAAATGCAGCTGCCGTATCAACAGATGCAATAGGAACTACTCTTATTGTTGGTGGTGTAAACAGAAGATACATTAAGTTCCGTATTCTTGGTAAGGACGCAAATAAAATTGATGGCTTTACTCTCGAAGCAGCTGAAGCAAATCCGGAAGAGGGAAAAACTCCTCATGGGGTAAAGTACTGGATAGGAAATGTTCCTTCAGATGCAAGAAAAGAAAGTGAAGGTTATGCTTCCAGTTCAAATGGTTCCCTTGTCATGGATACAAATGACAATACAGAATCTACCTGGACAACAGGCTTGCTTGATCTTAACAGTAATACTCTGGCTGATAAATGGCTGACAGGAGAAATCTCCGTTACTGTCAATGTTTATGATAAGTCTGGTCTTAAAGGTAACGGAAGCTATTCATTCAACGTAGATAATAGTGCCCCAGAAATTAAGAATGTAACTCCTCTTGCAACTGATGAAAAAACTGGACACTTTGAAGTTTCCGGTGATGCAAGCGATATGAGTACAGGCCGTTCAGGACTTGCAAGCCTTACTTATTATATTCCAATGGTATCTGAAACAACTAAGACAGATGCTGAACTTGCAAGCTTGAAAAAAGGCACACCTGCAGTTTCTGTATGGCAGGATAAATCTATTTTGAAGGATAAATGGAGTTTCAGTTTCAATGGTGAAAACGGTGCAAATTCATGTCCTGCTTTTGATACTTATGCAAATGCAACATATGGAACTGTAAACGCAAACAACATTTGGACAATTCCGGTTTACATCAAGGCTGTCGATGTGCTTGGCAACGTTAAGATATCAAGACACAGCATCACATATAACCCTGATGGAGACAAACCAAGAACAGAATTCACATATCCTACTGACGCTCAGTATCAGAAAGACGAAGATGAAGTTTCTCTTGGCTATGTAACTCTTGGTAGTACGATTCGTGTAACAGGTACTGTTACAATTCCGAATATTGAATCAAGGGCTGTTTCCGATGGTGTATATGTCCAGATTGCTCAGGAAGTAATCAAATCAAAGAAAGCCCTTACACTCTTCAAGGCAAAAAGGGATTTGGTGATCGATGAGAAAAATATTTCTTCCGGCACATATCTTAAGGCAAGTCAGGTTGCTAAGCTTGGAGCTTCGGATTATGAAACAGAGGCAATTGACAGTGGAAAAAATCTTACAACTGCACAGGCTGCTGTTCTGGTAGATGGAGAAGATTATGTCCATGCAGAAGACTGGGCTGCTGCAAAGACTAAATGTGGAACTGACTACGGTTATACAATTGTAACTGCTGATGGAATCAACACATATGATGCCAATAAGGTCAACATCGCAGCTTTCTCAAGCAATGCAAGTGGATTTACAAGTAAGGAAAACCGCAATGCATGGTGGGGTATTCCTGCTCAGAGTACGACATCTTCATGGGTAATCGCAATAAACACACGAAATGAATTGAATCCTGCAGCTAATAGCGGAACAACAAACAATATCGCTATCCGTGCATGTTCTGTAAACAATGCTGGAAAGGCGGGTGCATGGTCAAATCCTTATTATATCCATATAGATGACCAGGCTCCTGTAATGACTGCAGAACTTCGCCAGTATAATGTACCACATTCAGAAGCAACTGTTAGCGCACTTAATACTCCTGGAAAGAAGATTGCCTATAAGGATTATGAGCCTGGCATGTATCTTAAGGGAGAATGGTATCTCTATCTTGAAATTACAGACGAAAGCGGTATTGTTTCAGATGCTACAGGTGTTGTAATTGCTGATGGAAAAACTTTCTATAAAGATGCCTTTACAAATGAAGGTACAAATGCCTATAGAGTATGGGTTCCTATCAGTGGAACAGAAGGAAACCTTCTTACATATAAGATTTCTGCAACTGATACTGATACAGGAAATCCTCATACAGTAACTAGTACATATACATTCCATATTGATAATACAGCTCCGGAATTTGGCAGCATTACAACAAGTGTAAGTGGTACAGCAAATTCAATTGTGCCAGAACAGGGTAATATGTCTCCTTATAATCTTAAGGACAGTAACAAGGCTATTAACCTTGCAAGCTCTGTAATTGAGTCTGGCTCTGGATTTGAACGTACAGTTTTCTATCTTGTCAGAAAGGAGACCGGTGCTGCATATAGCATCAAGAATACAAGTGTTGAAGTTCTGATGGATCCATTCTCATTTGATTCAGATGGTAATCCTGTAGATCTTAAGGTTGCTACATCAGAATTGGAAGAAGTCGAAGTTACTCAGGGAGACGATGCTTATTCTCTCTGGGGTGATAAAAAAGACGGAACTCAGGCAAACAACAGTGTAACTTACAAGAACAGATTCTATTGTGACGTTTCAACCAATACACACATTAGAGAAGGTGGACTTGTATATATTGGTGGACTTTTAAGACGTATTACAGCCATTACAAGTTCTTATGTCGAATTTGACACTGATACAAATGGACAGGAAACAAGTGCCGTATTTATCTATGCCCAGGTAGTAGACAACACTACTTCAGAAGGTGGCAGTCCATCTTCAGGATATGGATTTACTTTTGCAGATACAGATGACGGTGACGGAATGCCGGAAAAAGTTGATCCAACTTCCAACGGTGCAAAATGGAATGCAGATTTCCGTTCTGCAAACCTTCCTGATGGTCCTGTAACTCTTGTCGTAATGGCATTTGATAAAGCCGGTAATGTCAGCTGCAAGGAAATTGATACAATGATTTCCAACAATGCTCCTCGCATTGCTAAAGTTTTCTTGGGTACCGATATCGATGGAAACAGCAGATATGATGAAAATGAATTTGTTGAATACAACTGGTCAAAGAATGAATTCAACCAGACTGTAACTGCAAATTATGCTCAGAAGAAGACAATCAAGACAGCCGACTATGTAAGCGGTAAATTCAGTGAAGGAAAGGGCAATGCCTTTATCATAAAGAAGGGTCTTGCTGTTGTTCCAGAAATCGTTGGTGGAAACCTTAACGAAAACGGTTCCATTGGCATGGTATACAACAGGGCTGCAACAAACGATGATGCTAAATCTGGAACAGGAGAAGCCATAAAGGTACCAGCAACCGCAAATACAGATTACATACTTCCATCTTCCGCAGCACTTGAAGAAACCTCGAATAGGTTCTATGGATATACTCTTTCCAATGAGGACATTTCAGGATTGACTGATGCCAACCTTAAGTCTGCTACGGAATCAAATGTTGACGGTACAAATAAAAAGATGTCATTCACTTTCTGGGATGAAACTGAAGAAGGTATCAAAGGTACATCAACTCAAAATGCAGTTCTTCTTGTAGAAGACTTTACCGTTGACCTTATTGACGGAACCGCTCCTAAGGCTGTCATCCATCCGTTCCACTGGAATTCAAAATCTGACAACAGCATTCAGAAGGATTCAAACGGAAATCTTCTTGGTCACATTGAGCTTGAAGATGACCTTGTAATCACAAAGAGTGATGGAACTACAGTAGATACAAAACTCAAGACGGACTATGGTGCAGATCCTAAGGTATCAGGAAAAATTGTACTTACAGGTTATGCCTACGATGAAACTAGACTTAACAAGATTACTATTGCTGAGACAACAGGTAAGTACACCCTTACAAACTGCTACTCTGAATATAAGAATACAGACGGAACTGTTGCATGGACATCAGCTTCCGGTACAGGATGGAGGCTTACTGTAACCAACAAGAATGCACCTAGCCAGTCAGGACATCTTGCTGAATGGCGTCTTGAGCTTGATTCAGAAAAGGTAACTGGAATTGCATGCAAGGATATCAAATTTACTGTTACCGCAGAGGATGCAACGATACTTGATGTAAAGAATAAGTCTACGCCAGGAAGTACGGCAACAAAACGTAATACTGTTTATGCAACAGTAACTCAGTATGTCCTGGGTCAATTCTATGACACAGTTGCTCTTGCTGTTGAAGGAAAGACTGTTTCTACAACGGCCAATGGAATCGATAAGGCTTATGAACAGGGAGTTGCCGATGCAACACAGACCAATGTCTATGCCTATAACTACGGTGATGCTGGCTTCTACCAGATGGACGTTGTTCCGTATGTAACCAAGGTTACAACCAGCTTGAGTTCAAAAAATTCAAATAATCCAAGCATTGCTGCCCGTACTGCCCTTGGAAAATATCCTGTCTATGTTCACAAGGATTCTACAACCAATGCAAATGCTCCCACGACATCATCTGAAACGGTGATTATCCATGGATTCAACATCGCAGGTGCTAAGTATGGAAGTGAAACAACAGCTTTAGCTGCTCATACTTATACCCAGGATGAAAAGGATGCAGGACTGGAGGATAGTTTACATACAGTGCTGAATTTTGACGTTGGAAAACTTTCTTCAAGTGGTGAGGTAGCATTTAAAGTCAATGGTGTTGAGACAATCAACAACATTAACAACAATGATGCAAAGGGAGATTATATATATCCAGGAACGTTAGGAAATACTGGAAGCTATGAAGCCTACTCAAATTACTATAATAGACAACCAAATAATTATAACAACAATAATTTGACGGACAACCTTGATATTGATGTATGGCAGATTAATAAATCAGCTTGTGTTCCAATTACAGGAAAAGTCAAAGAACCAGTCATGAAGTTGTTGCCAACCTCTACAACTGGTAAACTTGGATTTGCCTTCGGTGATGGAACCTTGTACTTTGATATGTATAATGAAAGCCATTCGTATCATTACTCAACGGCATCCTTTGACAAGATGGCTGGTGTTTCACTTGCCTTTGATGCTAACAATACAGCCTTTGCCACAGTAAACGGAGGTGATACCAACTCCAAGGAAGCAGACAAGTTTGTATTCATGACTTCAAAGTGGGGGGTAAGTTTTAACGGATCAGGTGATAATAGACACTATAGCACATATTATGGATCTAATTCTTTAAGGCTTAATGCTGTAGGACAGAAATTCAGCGATACAGCTACAGACATTGATTTTGATACTGAAAGATTCCGTTCTGTAAATCTTGTTACCCATGCAGGTGCTGACAATAAGACAGATGTCTACATGGCATACTATGACAGAATCAATGATGAAGTCAGGTTGCGTTTTGGTGCCTATGATAATACCACGACATCAAAAACGTCTTTTGGTATGTTTACATCTACAGAAACTACAAATGCCCCTCAGAAGTATGCAGGAAATGCCCAGTATGAATATATTGTTTCGGACCCAGACAGAACAGGTGCTGCTTCAGGTGAATATGTTTCAATTGCCGTTGTTCCTTCGACGACTGCAGGTGGAGAAAAACTCGTCATCGTCTGGTATGATGCATACAACAACAAGATGCTTTATTCGTATAACAGTAAACCGACATCAATTAATGCAGGTCATTACAATGGAAACACAAAGTCTCGTACTTATAATACGGATGTTACAAACTGGGCTGCGAATGACAAATGGACAACAGCAGGATGGTCTGCTCCAGAAACTGTATTCAGCAATTGTGGTGAATATTGTCAGGTAACGGTTGATCAGAATGGGGGTGTTCATATGGCAGGTTATGACTTCTCTTCTGGTACGTTGAAGTATGCTTACAAGCCAAGCTACAGTGGGTCTAGTACATATAAGAGTATAGTCGATTCAAATGGTAATGTTGGATCGAATCTTACAATTGATGTTGCTCTCAAGAGTACTGGCGGCACAGCAATGGCAGTTCCATATATCTCGTATTATTCAATAGGTGATCAGAAACCAAAGCATGCATATCTTGTGGATGGTATCAATAAGAATGCAACTTCTGTTTCTAATGGATCAACTTCTGATTATTTTACAGGAGCATGGGAAGTAAGCATTGTTCCAACAGATTCTCGTATTCCGGCAGGGCGTATAAGTTCTGGCATCCTTAAGACAAATGCTGGTGTACTAACAAAACCGTCTGGAACAGTTGGTAAGTCATATTATTCTAGAACTCGAAATACCTATGATTCAACCAATTTCGGTAATGTCTATGCAAATGGAACGAAAAATGCGGTCCTTGCATATGAAAGGTTTGTTTCTAGTTCTTCAAGCTATGTTGAAACAGCTCAGAAAAAATAGCTTTCCCTTATTATTGTCTCGAACAGTTAGCGTAATTAAGTTATTGCAGTATGAGCGATAACATCGAAACCGCACAGATGAGATAATATAACGTGCACAAACAATTAAGCCGCTCAGTTTGCTGGGCGGCTTTTCTGTTTTATAATGTGCGTTGATGGAAATTGGCTTTTTCTATTTATGGCATTTGTCATTCAGCAGGATTACCCTGTCCTCCATGCATGAGTTCTCAAAGGTGTAGACGGGAAGTCTGCCGCCGAACAGGTCGAAAAGGCAGACGAAGAGGATGTAGGTTTCAGGAAGGTTCCTGTAGATGTTCCCTTTGTCAAGGAAGGATATGTCCTGCAGTCCTTGGTAGTATCTTGTCCTGAGGGGAAGGTCCTTCCTGTCGAGGCACTGCATCTCAAGGCAGAACACCCTAGTGCTGTCCCTGACGTGGACATCGAGACGGATTCCCTTGGAATATGGATCTACACGCAGGTCCTTCTCGCGCTCAAGGTAGACGATCTTCCCGATGCTGATACCCAGCATCCTTTCAAAAAAGGGTTTGCAGAATATACAAGAATTGCCTTGCAATTCTTGAGGCGAAAGTTATGTGGGTTTAGGCTTCTAATAACGCAAACGCTTTCGCCCGCAAACGCTTTCGCCCGCAAACATGAAGTTGTCGGTGATGGTGATCTCTTTTTCCATTTTAGCTCCGGTAAATAAAATCTGGAGAACAAATTCTCCATAATATTAATAACCGGGAAAAAATAAAAATTGACGGTTTTGACAAAAAAACTGACATTCCCATGCCAACCACGGGAATGTCAGTAGAGAGAGAGTAGTATTATCTCATCTGCGCGGTTTCGATGGCATCGGAACTTGAATTGATCTTTATTGCATATCCAAGCACTGCATTTGAAGTACCATTTCCATAAGCATGTCCCCATCTCTGTGCACCATAATCTGATTTACCACCAGATTGATTATTTACATTTGACGTACTAGTAGTGTTTGTAATGTCAGTAGAGTTACAGATAACACCACTCTTCTGGAAAACACCAACATTTATCTTGTTATATTGCGCACTATGCTGACTTATGATACTTGGAGTAGGTACAATTCCACATTCCCACTTCTGAGTAAACATGTCATTCTCTGCTCCAGAATCACCATGATCCGAAGTACTAACCATATAAGCATACTTAGGTCTTACTGCTGTAGTTGCGTAATAGCCAATGTGTGGTATTGCTTTTCCGCTTGCTGATAACTTTGCTACATCAAGTGTAAGGTTAGATCCAATTACACCTTCAGAATCTACCATACAAGAACTGAATTGGCTTGTGGTAGTAACAGCATAAGAAGATGCATATGCATATACAAGATCAAGGTTCATTGGGTCGTATGCAGCAATATGAATTCCTCCAGAAACATCTACCGCAATCTGACAATATTCTCCAGCATTAGCCATTTCGGAAGTCTCTGAGAATACAGCAACAGGTGTAGACCATCCGCCATAATCTGTCGTATTTTTTCTATCCGTTGTCGGTGTTGTATTGTATGAATACCAAAGACATCTTGTTGTTTCATCATACCAAACCATTACAACTTTATCTCCACCTGTTTTTGTAACATCAATAGAAACATAAGATCCAGGGAGACGGGCAGTTCCTGCTTTTGCTACGACCTGAACATTTGCGATATTGTCATAAGTATCCAATCCAGTAAAATTGTTTGAATCTTTGAAATTTCCAAAATCAGTACAGGTACCTGAATTTGTCAACTGACCATACTTAAACCTGATTTCTGCATTCAAATCATCATAATATGCCATGTAGACATTTGTTGTGGCCGTATTGCCTGAGCCTGAAACAACAGATGTTGCAATAGACGGAGATTTAAATCTTTGTTTCTGGAACGTATTGTTTCCATTTGCATCTTTTTGTCCAACCGACTCAAGACGCAACGATGGTTTTGCAGGACGATTTCCATCAATATATTGACGTCCACAGTATTCGCCATACCTGTTTCTATATCCTGTACCCCAGCTACCGGTCATGAACTGGAATTTTGATGCCTCTGTAGCGTTTATATCACCACCGGCACAAACACCGTAAGTATTTCCTTCTGAGTCAATTGCATATCCTGTAGATGTAAAGAAATCGAATCCTCCTAGATAGTAGTCGTATGAAGTATCATTACCACCCATAGAGAAATACAATGGACCATTTACATAGGCAAATGAAATACGACCAGTCTTTGGATTGATTTTCATCTGAGGCTGTTCAAGCTGTCCTGTAATCGGAACCGCTGCACTCGAGTCAAATTCCCATACATCAAATTCCAAATCATCTGTAAGCAAATTATTGTTATATCCATTAGGCTTACGGTTGTAATAATTTGAGTATATCTCCTTATCACCTATGGCTTCTGTGGTCGTACCTGAAAAATATCCATGAGCATCATTATTATTCAGATTGTTGATAGCTGTAATATCTCCAACTTTCAGAGTCCATTTTCCAGAAGTCATAGATCCAATTGAAACTAATGCTCCACTTGCGGACAAAGTAATGGAATTAGGCGTTTCTTTCTCATCCTGAATAGTTGCATTTGTACCAAGATTGAATCCATCAATTTTTATTGATTCTGTAGCAACAGCCGTAGAAGGCATCGATGAAGTCATCTGAGAAGGATTAGCCTGTCTTGTCTGGACATATACAGGATAATGTCCCAATGCGGTTCGATCAAACATTGATTTTTTCGCTTCCTGTCGAGTAAGTCCACTTAAGCTGGTTGTAACCTTGGTTTAAAACATATCACTTTTTTTAGCGGTAGATTCCGCCTTGCCAGATGGTGCCTCTGTTGAATTTGGGTATGTGCAAGCCTGAATAAGTTAGATATCGATAAAGGGTGTTGATATTGATTCCAAGACGTCTTGTAATTTCGCGTTTGCTTACACCTGAATTTAACCAGTCGATTATTTCCTTGTGGTATTTTTTGCATATAGGATTCAACCTGCATCTTTGACCAGGACACCTGCCTAATGTAAATCCCTGGGATTTTTTTCGCATCAAGGCTTCCTTTGTTCTTTGACTTATCAGGTCCCTTTCAATTTCTGCACTCAATCCAAATGCAAATGCCATTACCTTGCTTGTAATGTTGTCTCCAAGTTCATAACCTTCTTTGACGGAATAGACTTTGATTCCGCGGTTCATGCAGTCTTCAAGAATTTTCATTATCATGAATAAGGATCGTCCAAGGCGAGACAATTCACTGCATATCAGGATGTCATTCCTTTGCATTAACTCAAGCTGTTTTCCAAGCATCCTTCGTTTGGGATCAAGTTTTCCGCTTGCGTGATCAAGAATGAATTCATCAATGCTGATATTCTTATTAAAACACCATATTTCAATTCCGTGCCTTTGATTTTGAAGATCCTGATGGTTAGTACTTACTCTTAGATATGCGTATGTCATTTATTTAACTCCAATAAGTGAAATCCATTATTGCAGTAAGTTTGACCGTACGGTTGAAGAGACAACCGTATTCATTCCAGTAAAAATGGGCAATCCGGGCCTGCTGTAGTTAATTATTATTTTCTTTTGTCTTCATTTTAGCAATTAGTTCCGGATGATATTCAAAGTGCATATTATCCCAGATTGCCCAATAGCCGCCCCAGATGAATCCCTCGCTTTCAAAGGCATCTATGATTTCTTTTGGGGGCATCCATCTTCCTTTTATTGAAGTCATCATCCATCTTTCAGGATTTTTGTCCCTTGCCCAGCTCCAGAAAACTTCGCCGCCATGATATGCAACGGGAAGAACATCAACTGCGATTCCAAGGCTGTGGAAGGATTTTCTTTTTGTTCCGTCAATCTGTCGCCAGTTGTAAGCAGCTGCACTTTTAAGTTCCTTGATGAAGGTTTTTACTTCTGGAGATTTCTTTTCTGCTTCGAGGATTTTTGTCTCAACATTTTTCAGCGGCTCAAGAATTCTTTCGTGTACTCTTGTCCCTTTTCCAAGGAATTTAATTGTGATTATGTGGGGTTCGATTTTTGCCCTGCTGTAGCTTGCATATACTGCATCAAAAAAGAACATAGGGGTTCCAGGTGCCTTCTTTCGGTTTTTTACTGTCCCGTATTCTTTGAGTCTTGCAATTTCTTCTTCCGTAAAAGTTTTCGGATCCCTGAGTTCATTGCTGTATTTGTATACTACATGCCAGTAATTTTCTCTATTGATCAATTCTTCTTCTGGCAAAACTGAACCTTCTGCCCAGTAAAAAATCTGCGGGGTTCCATAATTTTCAAAGCTGATTATCCAGTCGTTTTTTTCTTCACTGTATTCAGCCTGAATTTTTATGTCGGAATAAGAGTCCATCAAAATCTGAAGATCTTCGGGAATTGTTCTTTCTGGTTTCGGTACTGGCTTTGGTTCTTCCGATTTTGATTTGTTCTTTTTCCTGAATCCCCAACCATAGGCAGGTAAAAGAAGTGAGGTCTGTAAAAAAATCAAAATCACAATTTTAAGCATATTTCAATTATAATTGTTTTTCCCCTTAAAATCGAGGTTGCAGGGAAAAAGGTCTTTAAATAATTCGTTTTATTTACTATATTAAAAAAGGAAGTGCCCAAACATTTGGTCACCTCCACTGGGTTTTTATCACCTTAAATGGTGACAGCCGCCACAGGGGTGAGACTGGGGCGGCATTTTTTTTATTCTTCCTTATTCTTCTTGAAGTAAGAGAGAGCTGCTATTACAGTACTAATTACCGTTGCAATACAAGTCACAACAAGAATAATCATTTCTGCCATAGCATTACCTCCCGTTTGCTTTATTCGGCATGGTGCCGTTAAAGAGTCCCGAGAGATGGCCGCCTGTTCAGGCACTTCCTGTATATATTATTTTCTTTAAAATATATTTTTTGACTTTATTGCTGGATTTAAGTTAATTATTTTCCACCGTTGAAAAACTCCCATATCTTTTCTATAATATATGCAAAATTTTTCTAGGAAATATTATGGCTATTGAAAAATATGAAGTTGTAATTGGATGTGAAATCCATACTCAGTTGCTTACAAAAACAAAGGCTTTCTGTGCCTGTGAAAACCGTTACGGCGGAATGCCAAATACACGCGTATGTCCTGTATGTCTCGGACTTCCTGGTGCCATGCCACGCATTTCAAAAGGCTATGTTGAACTTGGTGCCGTAGCAGGCCATGCACTCAACTGCAAAATCGCACGCTTTACAAAATTTGACCGCAAGCATTATTTCTATCCTGACCTTGCAAAGGGCTATCAGATCACCCAGTACGATATTCCTCTTTGTACAGACGGATATGTTGACCTTCCAATGATCCACTATCCTGAAGAAGAAAGAGCTGGAGGTGCCAAGTGTCGTCCAACAAATTTCAAGGGAGAACCATGTATCGTAGAAGACGGAAAATACCGCCGTGTCCGCGTTGAACGCATTCACCTTGAGGAAGACGTAGGTAAGTCACTTCACTTGCAGGGTGCACACTCATACATCGACTACAACCGCTGTGGTACACCGCTCATCGAAATCGTTACAAAGCCTGATATGACTTCTGGAGAAGAAGCTGCATTGTTCTTCCAGACGGTTCAGGAAATCCTTCGCTACGTTAAAGTTACAAACGGTAACCTTGAAGAAGGTAACATCCGTTGTCATGCCAACATCAACCTTAACGTTTGGGAAGACGGAAAGGTTTACCACACACCGATTTCAGAAATCAAGAACCTCAACTCATTCCGCACCATCAAGGATGCCTGCGCTTACGAAGCAAAGAGACAGCTTGAAGAATTCATCAACGACCGTCAGGAATTCAATGCCGGATTCAAGGTAACAATGGGTTGGGATGATGATAAAAAGCAGACTGTAGTTCAGCGTACAAAGAACTCTTTCGTAGACTATCGCTTTGTTGTTGAACCAGACATCAAGCCTTTCACAGTAGAAGAAGAACTCATCAAGCGCGCCTTTGACCGCGTAGGTGAACTTCCAGAAGCAAAGAGAACCCGCCTTAAGAAGGAATACGGACTTTCTGACTTTGACGTTCAAACTTTGACAACAAGCCGCGACCTTGCAATGTGGTTTGAAGATGCCGCAAAGAATGCAAAGGATGTTAAGAAGGTTGCTAACTGGATCCTTGCAGAACTTCTTGCTGTCCTCAACGAACAGAAGAAGACAATCGCTGATGTTACAATCACACCTGCACATATTACAGAACTTGTTAACCTTATCGCTGACAAGAAAATTACCGGTGCACAGGGTAAGACTGTATTTGCAAAGATGCTTGAGACAAACAAGATGCCTTCAATAATCGCAAAGGAAGAAGGCATGGAAGTTGTTGCAGACGAAGGTGCCATCGAAGCCATCGTTGATACAGTAATCGCAAACAATCCTAAGGCTGTGGCAGACTACAAGGGCGGAAAGACAAATGTTGTCGGCTGGCTCTGCGGTCAGGTCATGAAGGAATCAAAGGGCAAGGCAAATCCTGCAGTTGCAAGCAAGCTTGTTGCCGCAAAACTTGCAGCTCTTTAATTCACCGCTTGTTTAGAAAAGGTCTCCTGAGTTGGAGGCCTTTTTTATTTTAAAATTGTCAATTTAATTTTCCCGATTTATAATGTTATTGGAATCCGTTTTGCTCATATTTTTTTGAGTGGATTCTTCTATATATCATGGAGGTCACAATGTCTCGTGACGTTAAATCAATAGTTTCAAAAATGACATTGGAAGAAAAAGCTTCCCTTTGTTCTGGTGCAAGTTTCTGGGATACAAAACCTGTAGAACGCGTGGGAATTCCGTCTGTAATGGTATCTGACGGTCCACATGGTCTTCGCAAAATGAACAAGGACGGAACAACTTTGTCCACCGTATGTTTCCCTGCAGCCTGTGCAACAGCTTCAAGTTTTGATGAAAAGCTTCTTGAGGAAGTGGGAGATGCACTTGGTCAGCAGTGCCGTGCAAATGATGTTTCAATTCTTCTTGGACCTGCAATGAACATAAAGCGCAGTCCTCTTTGCGGACGCAACTTTGAATACATTTCAGAAGACCCGTATCTTTCAGGAAAAATTGCCGCCGCACACATTCGCGGTGTTCAGAAATGGAACGTAGGAACTTCAGTAAAGCATTTCGCCTGCAACAACCAGGAATTCTTCCGCATGAGTGTAAGTTCAGAAGTTGATGAGCGTACATTCCGTGAAATCTACTTAAGCGGTTTTGAAATTGCTGTAAAGGAAAGCAAGCCAAAGACAATCATGTGCAGCTACAACCAGATTAACGGCGTATATTCCGCAGAAAATAAAAAACTTCTTACGGACATCCTTCGCGATGAATGGGGCTTTGACGGATATGTAATGACTGACTGGGGTGCGGTTGCTGACCGTGCAAAGGGAATTGCTGCCGGTCTTGATCTTGAAATGCCTGCAAGTGGCGGTGTAAACGATGCAAAAATCGCGGAAGCCGTAAAGGCAGGAACTCTTGATGAAAAGCTTTTGGATAAGGCTGTTGAGAACATGCTGAATGTCCTCTTTGATTATGTAGACAATCCTCACGACGACGCTGTCTTTGACAATGAACGTGATCATAGAAAGGCAGTTCAGGTAGAAAGCGAGTGTGCTGTTCTTCTTGAGAACAACGGAATCCTTCCATTGAAGAAAGACGCAAAGATTCTTTATGTTGGAGAATTTGCAAAGGTTCCAAGGTATCAGGGCGGCGGTTCAAGCCACATCAACAGTTGCAAGGTTACAAGCGCCTTTGAAACTGCAGCTGCAAAGGGTCGCACGGTAGATTATGCAAAGGCCTTCCCTGCCGACAGAGATCTTACCGACGATGCAGAAATCAAGGCCGCTGTTGAAAAAGCAAAGTCCGCTGATGTAGTTGTTGTGTTTGCTGGTCTTCCTGATGTAATCGAATGCGAAGGCTTTGACAGAAAGAACATGGATCTTCCTGCATGCCAGAACAAGCTCATCGAGGAAATCCTCAAGGTAAACAAGAACGTGGTTGTTGTTCTTCACAATGGTGCTCCTGTTGTTCTTCCGTGGAGAAAGGATGTTGGTGCCGTTCTTGAAATGTATCTTGGCGGCCAGGGTGTTGGAGAAGCAACAGACATGCTTTTGTACGGAGAAGCAAATCCTTGCGGTCACCTTGCAGAAACATTCCCGCTCCGTGTTGAAGATACTCCTTGCTACCTTTCTTTTGGCGGTGATGGAATTACAACAAAATATGACGAAGGCATCTATGTAGGTTATCGCTATTACGAAAAGAAGAACATGCCGGTTGCATATGCGTTCGGCCATGGACTTTCATACACGACTTTTGAAATCAGCAACCTGACTATGAGTTCCGCAGAACTTAAGGAAGGCGGAACTGTAACAGCAACGGTCGATGTAAAGAACACTGGAAAAGTTGCCGGCAAGGAAGTTGTTCAGTTCTATGTTGCTGACAAGACAAAAACTTTCGGTCGTCCTGTAAAGGAACTCAAGGGCTTCAAGAAAATTTATCTTGAACCTGGCGAGACAAAAAAAGTTTCAGTTGAACTTGATGCTAGAAGCTTGAGCTACTTTGAAACAAAAATCGATGACTGGTATGCAAAGAGCGGTGAATATGAAATCTGCGTTGGTAATGCCAGCGACAACATTCAGGCTACTGCAAAGCTGAATTATGTTTCAAGCCGTTACCTTCCATTGGAAATCAAGGGAGACACAACATTCAGTGCATTGCTTGATGATCCAAGGACTGCACCTGTCTTCAAGGCATATCTTAAGAAAAATGACAAGGGTAGTGACGACACTGTTATCGGTGACATGGGTGCTGCGGCAAAGGAAATGGCAGACGCAATGTTCCAGGGCTTCCCTCTAAAGTCCCTTTTCAGCTTTGGAATGGGAACAAGGGAAGAAGCCGAAAAACTCATTGCCGACTTAAAGAAAGCTGTGGAATGATTTAAGCTTAATTATGTAGTTTTCTTTTTTTCGCTATTTCGTCCTTGACAAATATTATGGGGGTAAATAAAATATAAGTATGGACTTAAGAACAGTATTAACACCTGACACAGTTGACCTTCACTTGAAGGGAACTACAAAAGAAGAAATCATTGACGAACTCCTTGAAATCCTTGTAAAGGCAGGAAAGGTTACAGATAAAGCATCTGCAAAGGAATGCGTACTTGACCGTGAACGCAAGATGTCGACAGGCATGAAGCATGGAATCGCCATTCCACACGGAAAGACAGATACAGTTTCTGACCTTGTTGCTTGTATTGGAGTTTCTGACAATCCAGTAGACTTTGACAGTCTTGACAGTGAACCATGTCGTATCTTCATTATGACATTGTCTCCTGTAAACAAGACAGGCCCACACCTTCAGTTCCTTGCTGAAGTAAGCCTTCTTTTCAAGTCTGCAGACAAGCGTGCCCAGATCCTCAACACACAGGACAAGGCAGAAGTAATCAAGATCCTTACAGAATAGTTTCTTGACTACAGCGTAGGAAAGCTCCCTCGTTTAACGAAGGGGCTTTTTTATTTTTAAACACTTCAAAAACAAGAATGACTGGCAGATCTGAGCATGAAATGATTGCCATAGGAAATGTGGTGAGACACAGTGATGAATGATAAGGAGGGACCCGCCCTCTCTACCACCTAAAAAAGGGCAGATGTATTGTTTCTCCATAATATGAAAAACATACGGAGTCAGGGTTCAGAAAAACTGCGACTTTGCGACCCATTGAGAATCTGAGGGCTTGTCCCTCAGCCTTATGAGAGGAAAGGGAGCACCCGGAGCAGGGCTTTCTGGTTCCTGACGGGAGTATGTTTTTCAGGATAGGTAAGAAATCTTTATACTTGACATTTTTTCTATTTTTGTCATAATAAATGTAACTTACACTTTTACAATGAGGTTAATATGTCAAAGAAGTATGCATTTTTGTTCCCTGGACAGGGAGCTCAGGCACCTGGTATGGCTAAGGATATTGCAGAGAGTTCTCCTGCAGCAAAAAAAGTGATCGACGACATTTCGGCAATCACTGGTCTTGATATGGCAAAGCTTTTGTGGGAATCAACACCTGAGGACCTTGCAAGAAGCGACAACAGCCAGATTGCAATCACAGCAGCTTCATTGGCAACAATGGCAGCTCTCAAGGAAAAGGGAATCGAACCTTCTTCTGCAATGGGATTCTCTCTCGGTGAATTCCCAGCTCTTTATGCAGCAGGCGTTCTTTCATTCGAAGACGTAATCAAGGTTGTTCGCCAGCGCGGTATCATCATGCAGAAGGTTTGCGAAGAAATCGCAGCAAAGAGCGAAGGTCATGCACCTGGAATGACAGCAGTGCTTGGCCTTTCACAGGATCTGGTAAAGGCTCTCGTAGAACCAATCGAAGATGCATATGCTGCAAACATGAACAGCGACAAGCAGACAGTTGTAAGCGGAACATTCGACGCCCTCGACAAGGTAGAAGCTGCTGCAAAGGATGCCGGTGCACGCCGTGCAGTTCGCCTCAAGGTAGCAGGTCCATTCCACTCACCACTCATGCAGGATGCTGCAGTTGAATTTGAAAAGTTCCTTGCAGATGTTAAGTTCAACGATCCAAAAATCAATCTTTTTTCTAACGTAACAGGCGGAAAGGTTCTTGATGGAGATCAGGCAAAGAAGGCCGCAGTTCTTCACCTTACACACCCAGTTCTCTGGACTGATGAAGAAGCTTGCCTTGCTGGTGTAATCAAGGAAGACGGAATCGAAAACTCTGCAGTTCTTGAAGTAGGTCCTGGAAAGGTACTTTCAGGTCTCTGGAGTCAGACAGAATTCGGAGCCGGAATTGCCGCAACACCAGTAAACACAGCAGAAACAATCAGCAATTTGTAAATCAAAATGCGGAGAGCAGGTTCATGACAAAATGCGACTTGCGACCCAACTTAGGAAGGAGATTTTCTCTCTCCCAAGATTTTGTGAGAAGAACCTTTTAATGGTTGTTCTCTTTAACTATTAAAAATTATAAATACATGCGGAGTCAGGGTTCGAGAAACCTGCGACTTTGCGACCCAATAAAAATCTGAGGGCTCGTCCCTCAGCTTTATTAAGAGGAAAGGGAGCACCTTGAGCAGGGCTTCTCGGTTCCTGACGGGAGCATGTATTTATGGAGGTTTATTTATGCTTAAAGGAAAAAGAGCCCTTATCACCGGTTCTTCACGCGGAATCGGAAAGGCTATTGTAGAAGTTTATCTTAAGAACGGCTGTGAAGTATGGGGACTTTGTTCAAAGCCTTCTGCAAACAAAGACGCTCTTGAATCCCTTGCAAAGGAAAACGGAGTTGCTTTCCATGAAATCTATGCAGATGTTGGAAACGCAGAACAGGTAACAGAAGTCGTAAAGGCTGCCCTTGCAGAAGCAGGTGGATTTGATGTACTCGTAAACAATGCAGGAATCACACGCGACGGTCTTTCATTCAGAATGAAGAAGGAAGACTGGGACGATGTTCTCCGCATCAACCTTACATCAGCATTCCTCATCAGCCAGGTTGTTTCAAACGACATGATCAGAAAGCGCGCAGGTTCAATCATCAACATGTCTTCTATCGTCGGAATCCACGGAAACGGCGGACAGGTTAACTATTCAGCATCAAAGGGTGGTCTCATTGCATACAGCAAGTCTCTCGCTGCAGAAGTTGGTGCTCGCGGAGTTCGCGTAAATGCAATTGCACCTGGATTCATCGAAACAGACATGACAAATGTTCTTAAGGATGAAGTAAAGGCTGCCATGGCAGAAAAGATTCCTCTCAAGAGAGCTGGAAAACCGGAAGACATTGCCAACGCAGCATTGTTCCTTGGAAGTGACCTTTCGACATATATCACAGGTCAGGTTATCGGCGTAGACGGCGGAATGGGAGCTTAAGCACTTAAGCAATTCATAATTATGGATTTAAAAGAAATTTGGCTTCGCCTCGTTTCTTTTTAAGAATGAAGATTACTTTATTTCCTTAAAACGAAATAATGGTATCGACAAATAATATACGACGGAAAAAGTGCGGAATTGAGGTTCGTGACAAAATGCGACTTGTGACCCACGCGGATTCTGAGGGTGAAGCCCTCAGCCTTACGGGTGGACAGGGAACACCGGAGCAGGCTTGGCACGGTTCTCAATGGGAGTGCTTTTTCCATAACTATGAGATTAGGAGATAATATTATGAGAAGAGTAGTTGTAACAGGTCTTGGTTGTGTATCACCACTTGGAAATTCAGTAGAAGAAACATGGGCTGGCGTTAAGGCTGGAAAGTGTGGTATCGCAACAACAACAAAGTATGATGTAGGTCCTTTCAAGGTAAAGTACAGCGCAGAAGTAAAGAACTTCAAGGCTGACGACTATATGGACAGCGCATCAGCACGCAAGATGGCTCCATTTACACAGTTTGCAGTTGCAGCAGCAAAGCAGGCTCTCGATGATTCAGGACTTATGGGGAAGCAGGATATCCTCGACGATACAGCTGTTTACCTTGGTGTTGGTATCGGTGGTCTTGATGTTACAGAAGCAAGCATGAAGAACTATATTTCTTCTGAATATACACGTGTTCCACCAATGACAATTCCAGAACTCATTCCTAACGAGGCTGCAGCAAACGTTTCCCTTCAGTTTGGTCTCCATGGTGCAACACACACAGTTGCTACAGCATGTGCTTCTGGTACAGATGCTCTTGGAAACGCACTCGATGTTATCCGCTCAGGCCGCTACGATGTAATCCTCGCTGGTGGTGCTGAAAGCACAATCTGTGGATTCGGTACACTTTCTTTCACAGTTCTTCACGCTCTTTCTTCAAAGTGGGCTGATGATCCTTCAAAGGCTTGCCGTCCATTCGACAAGGATCGCGACGGATTCATCATGGGTGAAGGTGCTACAATCCTCGTTCTTGAAGAATATGAACACGCTAAGGCTCGTGGTGCAAAGATCTACTGTGAACTTGCAGGTTACGGTTCATCTTCTGATGCTTACCACCTTACAGCTCCTAATCCAGATGGAATCTGCGGTGCAAAGGCTATGACAATGGCCATGAAGGACGCTGGTGTTGAACCAAAGGACGTTACATATTACAACGCACACGGAACATCAACATCAAAGAATGACTCTGGTGAAACAAAGATGCTCCACATTGCATTCGGCGATGCTGCAAAGGACCTCCACATTTCTTCTACAAAGTCTATGACAGGTCACTGTCTTGGAAACGCAGGTTCTCTCGAAGCACTTATGTGTGTAAAGGCAATTCAGGATGGCTACATTCCTGCAACAATCAACCTTGACAACCCAGATGTAGAAGGCGGATGTGATCTCAACTACACACCAAACAAGGGTATTGAAATGCCAGTTGACGTTGCAATGAGCGGAAACTTCGGTTTCGGTGGACACAACGGTATCGTAGTATTCAAGAAAGTAAACTAATTGAATTGTTAGTAATAGAGCAGGGCTGCTGAGATTATCAAATGCCCTGCTTTTTTTATAGGAGTAAAACATGTCAGTAACAACAGATATCAAGTCACTTTTGCCACATCGCGATCCATTTCTTTTCGTAGATGAAATCATCAGCTGCGATGACAACGGAAGCGTTAGCGAACATACTTTTACAGAAAATGAATTTTTCTTTAAGGGACACTTTCCTGAATATCCTGTAGTACCAGGCGTTATCCTCTGTGAAACAATGGCACAGGCAGGTGGAGCAGCCCTCAGCTACCAGAAAAAGTTTGAAGACGGCGCATTGTTCTTCTTTGCAACTTTGGACAAGGTAAAGTTCCGCAACCAGGTTCGCCCAGGCGACAAAGTTCGCATGGAAATCACAAACCTCCGCGTAAGCCCAAAGATGATCAAGCAGTCCGGCAAAGCCTACGTCGGCGATGTTCTTTGTGCTGAGGCTGAATGGATGTGCTTGGTAGGGAAAGCAAACTAAATAGATTGCGCAGCGACCGCATTTGCTTAGTTGGCCTTGCCAACTAAACACTGTCTCACGGTTGCTTGCAACCGTGAGACAAAAGCTAATCAAACTTTATTTCTTCTTTGAAGCGGTCGTTTTTTTAGAGACAGCTTTTTTAGATGCCTTGGCAATGCTTTTTTCTGAGGCTGACTTTTTTACACTGCTTCCATCTTTTCTAGGCCTTCCGCCTTTCTTTCCGTTTTCCCTGGAAGCTGCCGCCTTCTTTTCTGACTTTACACGCCCAAGAAGTTTTCCAGCATTTGTTAATGGCAAAGGAATTTCAGAAGTCTGCCATTCCTTTATAAGTTTTTTCTGTGATTTCTTCAGTTCCGTCAACTGTCGGATGGTCTCAAATGCTGAATCAAGCCTCATCTTTACATTGCCTGTGAAGTTTTTTTCAGGTATGTTTGCAACCCGATCTTCAAGCATGTTGATGAGGTCAAGTATTTCCGTGGCTGCAAGGGCAATGTCGTTTGCCACGTCAGTGATGTCCATTTCTTTTACTGAAGAATTTCTATAGGATCGGAGGGCATCAATGATAAGCTTGTCTTTTGCCGTAAGTTCAAGAGGACCGTCCTTGAATTCCGCACCTAAAAGAAAGAGGGAAATGTTTGAGTCCAGCATGTTAAGGTCAAAGATCTTTGCAGAATCAGGTTTTGGAGACAGGTTCATCTCGTTGATCTTGCGTTCAATATGCTTCTGGAGTTCAATAATCTCTTTCTTTTCAACTATCATAGGACAAATTTAATGACATTTTTTTCACTCCGTCAAGAGCAATGAAGTTGTAAATAAATCCATCCTATGGGATTCATTTGGAATCTAGTATGAATTTTCTTATGGCCTCAGCGAAGTCTTCCTTTTTCTTTTCATCGCTAAAAGCTGCAGCACCAATCGGCAATGAGGGTTCTGATGTTGCCGCGATCCAGAATCTTAGATCATCGCTTTGTATGTCAGGTATTTTGCTGTTTGCAAGAAAAGGAGCGAGTCCTGTTTTGAAAGCAATCACTTCCTGTGCTTCCTGGCTCATAAGGTGTCCTACTGCTTTCTTTGCTTCTTTGCTTTTACTCAAAGAAATCATGGCGACTGCAGGGGCTATAAGCGATCTTGTATTTAAAGGCCTCATGGACGGAAAATAGAAATTGGTTTCATTTGAATGTATAGGAAGGGTCGTCAAATATTTTGCTATGCTGATTGGAAGTTTCCTATGCTCAGAAAGAGGCATGATGATGATTGCTGTCTTATAGAGTTCTATAACCTTTAATATATCTTCATTGGTCTTGCTTAAGATTTCAGGGTTTATGAGCCCCTTCTTTTTCCAGGCACTTATGCGGTATATGGCATCATGAAATGACTCGTCCTCAATGAGAAGGGTTTCCATCAGGTTCTCCATCGGGCCGTCATATTCCTTGATCCTTTCAATGATTGCATTGTATTTTTCCTTTCCGTCAAAGGATTCTGTGATGGCGCTTATGACAGCAAGAAGAGTATCTGCATCTCCTCCAGCAAAAGTAATTCCAGAGGCGGAAGTTTTTGCCTTTGAAGCTAAGTCTTCAATTTCTGTCCATGAAGATACATATTCTGTTTTTGTTTCGCTTAATGCCTGTATTGAAATGAGCAATTCATAGCCGTCAAAATAAAGTGGAACCTGCGAAACTTTTTTGTTTCCAGAACCTTTTGAGTTGAGGGCGAATTCTGCAGCAGACATAGATGTGTTTGAAATTATTTCCGCATCAAAAAATATCTTGTTCCTATTATTCTCTGGAATTGATTCAATCAATCTATCAGCAGAAAGTCCCATCTGCGTGAAAACGATATCTGCTTTCTTAGGCTGTTCTGTTTTATCAAAAAACTTAAATGATGTCTTGCCATTGTCATCGACGGAACCGATAAGTATGCTTCTGATGATTTCTTCCTGTTCCTGTGGAATCTTGTGGAATGCTATTTTGACTGTGTTTGGAGATGTCCTACATAGCAAAAACGCAATGATTCCACCTAATAAGAGAATGAGACCTGCCAATGAGATTATGATTGTTTTCTTGCTCAAGTTCATATGTTTTTCCTAATTCTTCCTTCTTACTATAAATTCGGCATTGGAAAGGCTTTTCTTGACTTCACGGTGCCTTTTGTAGTGCTTATAGAGTTCTTCCTGTACGCGGTAGGCTTTATTCCTTTTTGTCGGTATGTTTGCTCTCCATTTTCCGTTCTTGAGGAGGACATGGCTGCGGCAGTTGTCCTTGAAGTACATGTCAAGAATTTTTCTGATGCTTTTGAATACGTTTCTGTCAGTAATGGGGATCATGAGTTCAATTCTCTTGTCCAGATTTCGTTCCATCCAGTCTGCGCTTGCAAGGTAAATTTCTTCCTGTCCGCCATTCTGGAAATAGAAAATTCTTGAATGCTCAAGGTATCTGTCGATTACGCTTACTACATTTATGTTGTCGCTCAGTCTTTTTATGCCTGGGATCAAGGTGCAGATTCCTCTTATGTTTAGGTCGATCTTTACGCCTGCCTTGCTTGCCTCATAAAGTGCTTCGATTATCTCTGGGTGGCAAAGGCTGTTCATCTTGGCGATTATGTGTCCAGGCTTTTCTTTTGAGCTCTGCTGGATTTCGCGTTGTATGAGTTCAAGGATTTTTGCCTTGAGGCTTACAGGTGCCATGTAAAGGTGATGCATGGTTTGAATTGCACTGTAGCCAGAGATTACGTTGAAGAATAGGGTTGCATCGCTTACGATATCATGATTGCTTGTAAATACAGAAAGATCCTGATATATCAATGCGGTCTTTGGATTGTAATTTCCTGTTCCGATGTGGGCATATCGTCTTATTCCGTCGCTTTCTTTTCTGATCACAAGGCAGATCTTTGCATGGACCTTAAGGTTGACGATTCCATAGATTACTGTTACACCTGCCTGCTCAAGTTCTTCTGCCCAGGAAATGTTTCTCTTTTCATCAAAGCGGGCTTTTAGTTCAACGAATGCAGTGACCTGTTTCCCGTTCTGTGCAGCCTCCTTTAAGGATTCAACAATAGGACTGTTGTTTCCCGTTCTGTAAAGGGTCATCTTTATTGCAAGGACATTCTTGTCGTGCGCTGCCTGCGATATGAATTTTACAACTGGATCGTAGCTTTCGTAAGGAACGTTCAGAAGGACATCTCTTTGTCTAAGCGTATTCCAATAGGATCCTTCTTCTGGCAATACGTTTGAATTGAAATTCCTCCATGTCGGGTATTTGAACATTTCTGAATTCTCTATGTTCTGAAGCTCACTAAGTGAAGATGGATCTATGATGCCGTCGATTTCATAAAGGTCGTCATCGGTAAGCTTTAGCTTTGATTTAAGGACCTCAAGAATTTTTTCGCTGGTAGAATTGTATTCCATCCTGACTGTGAAGGAGCTTTGTCTTTTGACCAGGACTTCTTCCATTGCCTGAATGAACTGTTGTCCAGCTTCTTCATCTACTGCCAGATCTGCATCTCTGGCAATCTTGAATACAAGAGTTTCCTTTGCAGAGTATCCTGGGAAAAGTGATGCTCCGCACATGCAGATGATGTCATCAAGAAGTGCAAACTGTTTCTTGTTGCCTGCTGAAGGAATCCAAAGAATTCTTTGCACGGTACCTGGAATCTGAACAAGAGCTACGATTTCATCATCCTTTGTGCTCAGTGCGTTTTTTGTTGTTCCGATTCCTTCCTTGCGTTCAAGAAGAAAAGCGGCGTTGAGGTTCAGGTTTCCGATTCGAGGAAAAAACTCCGTGTCTGTCCGCAAAGGAGTAAGAAGAGGAAAAATGTCGTGCTTGAAATATTTCTCGCAGAATGCTTTTTGCGTAGGTGTGTAGTTTGAAGGCTTTATGTATTCTATTCCTTCATCCTTAAGCTCTGGTAGGATCATGTTCATCAGGGTTGAATATTCAAGCTTTATAAGCTGTCTTGTTCTTTCCGAAATCTTCTTGAGTATTGACTTTGATTCTGGAGTGTTCTGCCGTTTGAGGGAAGCGACACGGACCTGAAAAAATTCATCAAAGTTTGATTCTGTGATTGAAAGAAAATTGAGTCGTTCCAGAAGAGGCACGTCGTTCCTCAGGGATTCAGAAAGAACCCTTGCGTTGAATTCTATCCAGCTTAATTCTCTGTTGAAAAATTTTTGCATTGAAGTGGCTCCTAGAGAAGTACGATTTTGTAACCGAATACGTTTTCAAAAAGACTTCCCTTTTGTTCAAGGACAAGCTTTTCCATTGAAAGATTGTGATGTCCCTTTGTTCTGATGGTGAAGGTGTCCGCCGTTTTTGAAATCCTGAATTCCTTAAGAGACTGTCTGTGGTTTCTGTCCATTGCATCTGCAAGTCGGAGTATTGCCGTAAGCTTAAGGACAATCATTCTGCTTGAGCGGGGAAGAAGCTTTACATCATCTTCGTTCATCGGCTGTCGTGTTCCTTTGTGGTATCCGACAATGGTTGCGACAAGGCTTTTGTCATCCCTGTTCAGACCGAAAATCTCGCTGTTGTTGACTATGTATTTTCCATGGATGTTGTGGTCGTCTGCACGGATGAACATTCCAACATCGTGAAGTATGGCGCTTACTTCTAGCAAGGTCCTTGCGTGACGATCAAGTCCCAACTCGTCTTCAAGGGCGTCGTATATCTTAAGGCTTGCGTTCTTTACATATTCCGCGTGCTGCTGGTCACCCTGGTATTTCTTGAGCAGTGAACTTGCACCCGCGGCGATTTGCTGATTGAAGTCCTCGATGATTTCTTCGTTTGTGTTTATGTTGCGGCTGAGAAGAAGCCCCATCTGGGTAGTAGTGTCAGCTACGATGATCTTCTTTACATTCGTAAGTGAAAGGAAAAGCTTATATGCCACAAGGGAAACCTGAAAGGAAACGGCTTCAGGATAGGTCAGCTTGAACTGCTCTATGATTTCTTCTGGAGTATAGTTCTGGACCTTGTCGGCAAAGGAATCGAATTCTGTACGCTCCATTTCCCAAAGGAAACTGGAAACAGAAGTTCCTATGATTCCTGCGATTTTCTGCATGCCTTTTCCAAGCACGATGAAATGTTGAATTTTCTTAAGGTTCATTTCGCTTGAAAGGGTCTTTTTTGTGTTTCTTATGTATTCTCCGATGAATCGTCTGGCATCATCCATGGTTCCCATCATGGAATGGAGCATCTGTTCGACTATGATCGTGCCGAGACGGATGCTGTGCGCGCCTACGATCCTTCCTTTTTCCATGACCATCATTTCAGTTGCGCCGCCAGTGATATCAAGGATGATGGAATTACTTTGCCTTACGCTTGCGCTTTCATCCTTGAGCCTGTCTGCAACCGCAATGTACATAAGTCGGTTTTCGTCGATGCCGTCCAATACCTTGACCGACCATCCAGTACGTACCTTTACCCTGTCTACGAAGGGGTCGCGGTTTGCGGCTTCCCTTACGGCGCTGGTTGCAATGACGGTCGTTTCTTCGTCTGGAATGTCATAGGACGCAAGCTGTTCCTTGTACCTCTCGAGAATCTTTAGGGATGCCACGAGGGTTTCGCGGCTGATGGTTCCTGTTGTAAAGACATCACGCCCCAAATTGACTGGATTGTCGCTCCTATCGAGTATGGTGAATTTCTGCTGTTTTCCCTTGCCTGAACTTTGTGCGACAAGGAGACGGATTCCTGTTGATCCGATTTCTATGACTGCCTGTACCATGTTTCCTGCGGATGTATTAAAAAAATCCCCGTGCTAAACACGGGGAACTGCTTCTGCCTTATATTAAAGTTTGTCGATCAGCATTGAACACTTGCCGCTTGGGATTGGCAGTGTCTTCTTCTTCTGATCCAGAATGTTGATTGTAAAGTAGTAGAGTTTTTCGCTTTCCATTTGAATTTCCCATCCACGCTTGCTCTTGTTGCTGAGTATCGTGATAAGGTTGCGCTTGAGGGAAAGCTTTTCGATTCCCATGATTTCCAAGTTTGGAATGATCCAGTCTACAGTCTTGCGAGGTAAGCTGATGTTTAGTCCGATTACGTTTTCTATCATCAATGCAACTGTCGAAAGTCCTGTGTAATGGAGGAACTTCTTTCTTGGGAAGTCTTTTTCGCTGCGGCAGGATGCAGGACCATATTCGTTTGGCTTGTAAGCTTCGTAAAGGTCGCCCTTCTGCTTTGTGCTTGCAGGGCTGAGTCCTTCAAGGATGTAGTACATATGGCGGATTGCACATTCGCGGGCAAAGGCATATCTCTGGTACTTCTCAAGTCCCTTGATTACCATGAAGTTGAACGGTGCGAGGACAGAACCCTTGAAACCTTCTCCATTTTCCTTGAAGTCAGGACTGTCCGCGCTCAATGTTGGGAATGGGTTGTCTGTTCCGAAGGTAGCTGGATTCGTCAAATGTGCGATGAGAGCGTCAGCTCTGTCGGCATTTGGAAGTTCTGCGAGCAAAGGCCAGAAGCCAGCGATGGTCTTCTGTGGAAGCTTCTGCTCGTTCTTATCCAGGTCATGATAGAAACCAGTCTCGTTGTCCCACATGAGACCGTTTATTCTTGTCTTCAGGCTGAAATACTGCTTTTTGTACTGAAAGCTCAAGTCCTTGTCGTTGAGGATGTCGCCCAATGCGGACATATGTGCCACGTTGATTGCAACACAGCAGTTGAAATCAACTGGGTAATGGCATCCCTTTCGAGGAGAGTTGAACATTGTGGAAGCTTCATGAGGGGCGGCGTAGAGTCCGTTGGGCTGCTTGAAGTTTTCGTCGAGCCAGTTCATGTATTTCTGGAGGATAGGCATGATCTCCTTGATTCGGCGCTTGTTTGCGCTTTTGTGGTAGAGATTGAATTCTGCCCAAGCAAAGAGAGGGAGTCCTACACCTTCAGGGTTTTTCTTGTCGATTACAGGCTTGTCTGTCTTTATGTCATACTTCCATCGGATTGCACCGTTTTCTTCCTGACGTGCATAGAAATAGTCTATGTTCTTGCTTGCAGGGAAATTACGGTTGGAGTAAACAAGGAAGAATGAGGAGAAAATTGATTCAGTCTGGTCCAGGATGTATTTATCTTCTGTCTGATAGACAAAATAGCCGTCGGAATCCTTTTCATCTGTTTCTGGGTTGATCCAGTACTCAGAGAGCCAGTTCCATGTCTTGTCATATATGTCTACGAAATCCTGATCATAAAAATGGATTTTTGGGAAATCACGCTTGTTCACAATTACTCCTGTTGAACTACTTTTTATAATATTTTTAACGCTTGTTACGGCTTTTAATATTATAGCATAAAAAATTGCAATATGGTTATTTTTTTGAAAAAAAAGTTATGAATTTTGCTGTTTTTTTGAGGAATTTGCGTTTTTTTGCTTGACATTGACTGTAAAAGAAAAGGCACCGACTTAATATCAGCTGGTGCCCTAACTTTTGTCCTTTAGTTCTGTGTTTCTGTCTCGGCGGGTGCTTCTGCTGCTGGTGCTGTTTCTGCTTCTGCAGGAGCTTCGGCTTCTGGCGCTGGTTTTGGCTCAGGCTTTGGTTCCACCTTAGGTGCAGGCTTAGGAAGCTCTGGAATCTTTGCAGGATCTGCCGTTGTCTCGTAGGTCCTTGCTCCTTCATAGAACAGGCGGATAAGCTCCATCTTTGACTTGTGGCGGCTCTTTATGAGCAGAGACCTGCTGTTCTGCTGGTATACATATCCAGAAGAATTGTAGGTCTCAAAGCGAGGGTCTGTTCGGAACATCTGTCCCTGGATTTCGATTCTTCCGCCAAAGTTAGGAACACCGTTGAAAATCATGTAGTGGGTAAGGTTGAGAGGGAAGTCGATGAATATGTTTGCGGTGTCAGCAGGTTTATGCGTATAGATGACGGATTTTGCGCAGGTCCAGACCCATACACATGTATTGCCGTAATAGCCCAGGATTTCTGTGTGTGGGATGTAGAAGTTGTCTGGGGCCATGATATGATAGATTGCGGAAAGAGTCCTGATTTCAGGTTCCTGCTGATTGAGGGCCGTGTGGACCGCAAGATTTCCAGCCTTTATATAAGAAGACTCGTTCTTATGCTTTCCGTACATTGCAAGCGCATTTCCTACGATTACAGACTGCTCAACGGAAAGAATTGATTCGTCCTCTTCCTGGAACGTCAGAATTCCGTTTTCAAGTCGGCAGCCTGCCTTGATTTTTTCTATGCAGGAATTGAGCACTGGCTCAAGGTATGCGGCTGTTGCCTTGTCCTTTGCGTAGAGCCTGCAATATACATCCAAAATACCACCAGACTGATAGACCGTGGCATTGAATTCACCTTGGGATGGAACCAGCAGGAGGTCCTTGATTTTCTGTGTCTTCTTTTCGCGGAGGATGTAGTCGGTGATTCCATCAACGTTGAACACGTCAAGACTTTTTGACTCTACAAGCGACTTGTATTTTTCATTCTGGATTGAAAGGCTTCTGTACATTACCGCAAGGTTGTTGAAGAAAGGAGAAGTGATGTATGAACGCTTGTTTCCTTTCTTGAATGAATCAGGAACAGAATCGATTGCCTGGTTGTATTTGCCCTGCGATGAAAGTTCCGCAACGTAGGCTGCGATGTCCATTTCTGAAAGTGAATCGATCTTTGCAGTATTGAGGAGCGACTGAACCTTTGAAACCATTGAGCTGCGAAGTTTTTCGTAAAGCTTTGCAACTGCTGTCTCTGAAGCTCCTTCATAACCTTCAACCTGATCGAATTCAAACTGCTTTGTAGCTTCATAGGTCGCAAATCTTGCCGTTGATTCGCTTCCGTTGAACACCATGCGTGCGTTTTCAAATGCTGGTGCTGTAAATATGAATTCTCCGTTCTTTGATGTGAGCAGGAAGGCTGATTTTGCGGATGTCTCTTCTGAGGTATACTGCTGCGATACTTTATATGGAATGGAAATGCTTTTATATTCGGCGGAAATCTGCGTGCTGATGGAAAAGTCCACAAATCCGTCTTCTTTTGTTCCCCCACGGAATTCGATGCTGTTCCCCTTGTCAAATGTAAAGCGGACTGAATCTGCGGAATTGTCGGAATAGCCGTTCAGCTGAAGTTCCGTGATGTTTCCATTCTTGTCCGTGGCCGCAACTGGATTCTTTTCGTCTACATTGAAGGTAAGTCCCTTGAAAGATACTGAAAAACGGTTCTTGAGCTTTGTCTCATTGTTCTCTGTCTGTGTCTGGGAAACCGAATAGCTCAGGTCTCCAAAAGATCTGGAAATAACCGATTCAGTCTTAAATTGAACAACGAAAATGCCGACAATAACTATGATATAGAGGACTGTCAGTCCAAGAAACTTTCTTAACGGATGTTTGTGCATATTTCAAAAGTTTATATTTTATAGACTTAAAATTCAATATAAGTGGTGTAGTATGAAAAAATCGTCTAACGGAACATTTACAGAAGTTGTTCTTGCATTCATTCTTGTTTGTGTTGTTTCAGTGATCTTGAGCATAGGTTTTTCTTCCTGTGGCTCAGCTCCAGCCTCCCAGCCTTCAATTGATGAATCGGTGGCAGAGAAACCAAAGGAGCAGCCAAAGAAAACCGCAAAGAAGGAATATACAAAAGTTGATTTTGTTTCCGATCTTCAGAGAACCCTTGAATCTGACGGTCCTGATGCGGCGTTGGAGTTCTATGGCAACAAGATTCCTCCAAAGCTTGCTGATGACTTCGATCTTCTTTTTCTCAAGGCAGCCATCTGTGTAAGCGGAAGCAGACTGGATGAAGCTCAGGAGCTTTGCAAGGCTCTTTCTGAAAGGGATCCTAACAATCAGGATGTGATTGGACTTGCCGCTGCAATTGCAAAAATGCGTGGAAACAATGCTGAGAAGACCCAGCATATGAAGCAGCTTCTCGCAAAGGATCCATACAATCCTGTCGCAAACGTTGAGCTTGGTTCGGAACAGCTCATGAAGAAAAACTACAAGCAGGCAAAGAACTACTATATAAAGGCTCTTGCCAGGGATCCTAAAAATGAGGATGCCCTTCTTGGAAAAGGTCAGTGTGAATACTATCTTGAGCGCGACGATGAGGCAAAGGAAGTCTTCAACAAGCTTATTGAAGTGAACCCATACAACATCGAAGGATATCTTTATCTCGGTAAGATTGCCTTTGCAAATGACGAATATAAGGTTGCGTCCGACAATGCAAAGAAGGCATTGGATCTTGCTCCTGACAACTATGAGTGCAACATGGACTGGGGTATGTACGAACGCTACCTTGGCCATTTTGACAATTCCATTTCAGCATGGACAAAGGCAATAAGCATTGAGCCTGACTACTTCCTTGCATATACATACCGTGCAGGACTTCTTGATGAACAGGAAAAATTCGATGAGGCCATCAAAGATTATCTTACAGTAATCAGACTTAATCCTCAGTATTACTATGCATATGAAAGTATCGGTGTACTTGCCCTTCATGAAAAGAACTGGAAGATGGCAAGAGAAGCCTTCATGAAGTGTCTTGAAAGGAACAAGACAAACATTTCCTATCCTCTCATGATCACTTACTGCTACTATATGGAAAAGAATGACAATGAAGCAAAGAATTTCAGCAACCAGATTCTTCGCAAGATGGACAGGAATTCCATTGAATATACAATGCTTCGTGCATTCCACGACAAGGCAGGTGAGAAACCTCTAAAGCAGAGAATCGGAAACATGAACAACAGGAACCAGCAGGGAAAGATGTATTACTACCTTGGACTTTTCTATGACATGTTCGGTGCAGATGAAGGAGCAAAGGAATACTATACAAAAGTCGTTTCGATGAACTGCCCTATGTTCTTTGAATATCGCCTTGCAGAATGGCGTATAAAGGATAAACCTACAGGCAAATAAGGACTGGTGATGGATAATCAGACACAGAATAAATTTGAGCTCAACGGAAGGGAATTCATTCTCCTTGGTACGGCACATATTTCAGAAGCCAGCATTGCGGAAGTTGAACGGGTTATTGAAGAACAGAATCCGGATGTAATTGCCGTAGAGCTTGATGAAAAAAGATACGAAAGCATTGAAAATCCGGACAGCTGGAAGAATATGGACATCATCAAGGTTCTCAAAGAGAAACAGGGATTCCTTCTTCTTGCAAATGTTGTGCTTTCGGGCTACCAGAAAAAAATGGGCGGCAAGTCTGGCACAAAGCCAGGGCAGGAAATGGTTGCTGCCGTAAACATGGCTAAGGAACTTGGACTTGAAAAGGTTCTTGTGGATCGTCCTCTTTCAATAACTATGAGGCGTGCTTGGGCAAAGACTCCTTCTTCTGAAAAATTCAGGCTCCTTTCCTTTTTGTGTTCTTCCGCATTTACAAATGCTGAAATGTCCAGCGAGGAGATTGAAAAACTCAAGCAGACCAGCGAAATGGATAATATGCTTTCTGAACTTTCGGAATCATTTCCTGTTGTAAAGGAAATTCTCATTGATGAACGCGACAGGTACATTGCTTCAAAAATCTGGAACAGTAATGGTAACAGGGTGTTTGCGGTAATAGGTGCAGGACATCTACGCGGTGTAAAAGCATATCTTGAACAAATGGCCGATGACGACAGCCTTTCTGAAA
Source organism: Treponema sp. (assembly GCF_045641405.1). Lineage (GTDB taxonomy): Bacteria > Spirochaetota > Spirochaetia > Treponematales > Treponemataceae > Treponema_D. Next base: position 10,435 of record NZ_JAZUGX010000001.1, on the reverse strand, counting down.
TTACTGAGATTGAAACAGTTCCTGAGAAAAGCAGAAAGTCCAGAATCATCTCATGGCTTATTCCTGCCCTGATTGTTGGCCTCATTGTCTATGGGTTTGTCATTGGTGGAAAAGAAAAGGGAGCAGAACTTTTGAGCAGCTGGGTTCTGTGGAACGGAATCCTTGCAGGCATAGGTGCCATTATAGGCGGTGCCCATATTGTTACGGTTTTGGTTTCAATTCTTGGTGCTCCGCTTACATCCCTCTGTCCGTTCGTTGGCATTGGTTTTGTTGCGGGTGCAGTTCAGGCATTGATAAAGAAACCGACAGTAAAGGATATTGAAAATCTTCAGAATGATGCGTCTTCAATCAAAGGTTTTTACAGGAACAGAATTCTCAGGGTACTCTTGATATTCTTCCTTTCTTCAATTGGAAGCAGCATAGGAACTTTTGTTGGGGGAGCAAGCTTTGTTGCAATCTTCTCCAGAATTTTTAACGGACAATAGGCTGGAACTTTGGTATGGAAAATTTTAAACCTGCACTTTACCTTATTCCTAATACTCTTGGTGAAACATCCTACGAAAGGTCTTTGCCTTCATACAACAAAGAAGTTTTGCGGGGCATCAAACATTTCATAGTTGAAAGTCGTCGCGAAGCAATCCGTTTCATAAAGCTGGCAGATTCAGAAATTGACATTGATTCTCTTTCTTTTACTGAATTGAACGAACATACTGATCTGAAAACCATCGGAAAGATTCTTGATCCCCTGGAAAAACAGAAGCTTCCAATGGGAGTTATTTCTGATGCTGGTTGCCCTGCCGTTGCAGATCCTGGAGCTGCCGCAGTTGAAATGGCTCAAAGAAAGAACCTTTGTGTCGTTCCTCTTGTTGGTCCTTCGTCGATGATAATGGCTGTAATGGCAAGTGGATTCAACGGACAGAGTTTTTCCTTCAATGGATATCTTCCGGTAAAGCCAAATGAAAGGGTTTCAAAACTTCATCAGCTGGAAAGCCGTGCATACAAGGAAGATCAGACACAGCTTTTTATTGAAGCTCCATACCGTAACCTTAAAATGCTTGAGACAATCGTTAAGAGCCTTAAGAAAGAAACAAGGGTTTGCATTGCTGCAGGCATGACGACAAAAGATGAATACATAAAGACAATGACAGTGGAACAGTGGAAGAAAGCAGGAGAACCACCAATCCAGAAAGTTCCTGCAATATTCTTGATCTATAAAGGCTGAATGAAATGAAGACAATAGTTCTTATGGGAATAAAGCATTGCGGTAAGTCCACACAGGGAAAGATTATCAGTCAGAAACTGAATCTTCCTTTTTATGATACCGATGATGTGATTGCGGAGATGACAGGAAAGACACCTCGTGAAATCTACACTGAGAAAGGGCAGGAAGGTTTTATGGAGGCGGAAAAGAATGCCTGTGAATTCGTAAAGAAGGAAACAGCCCTCAAGAACATAAACGCCGTAATTGCCACTGGTGGCGGAATATGCGGCAACACTCAGGCTGTAGAGATTCTCAAATCCTTTGGAACATTGGTTTTTCTTGAAGTAGAAGAAAAAATCGCTACGGCAAGGGTCCTTCGTGAGATAAAGGTCGAACCTGACGGAACATTGTCCAACATGCCAGCTTACATTGCTAAAAAAAATCCCCGCACCGTTCAGGATGCAGGGATGATATTTCATGATTTCTTTTCTGAGCGGGTTAAGGTCTACAAGGAACTTGTTGACCTTACCATCAATGTGTCTGGTTCCTCAAAAAGCGAGAACGCCGACAAGATCATTGAAGCTGTGAATTCTTAGTTTCCGCAACCACCACAGCCACATCCACCGTCGCCGCAGCCGCCTTCACCACAGCCTCCGTTTCCACAACCGCCACCGCAGCCACCACAACCGCCGCCACAGCCGACAGGATTGAGTTCTTCTTCTGTAGCATCGCGCACTTCAACGATTTCAACTGCAAAATGGAGCCTTACGCCAGCAAGCTCGTGGTTGCCGTCAACAGTAACCTTGTCGTCGGAAACCTTTGTAACGCGAACAATCTGGGGACCTGCAGCAGTCATTGCCTGGAACATCATTCCAGGTTCAATTGGCATGTCAGTCTCAAAGTTTGAGCGGTCAACATCTGTTACGAGTTCTTTGTGGTATTCACCGTAACCGTCCTTTGCTTCAAGGACAGTCTCAAATTTATCTCCAGGATTCTTTCCTGTGATCTGTTCCTCAAGCTTTGGAAGAAGCATTCCGCGTCCCTGGATGTATCCGAGAGGTTCTTTTCCTTCTGAAGAATCGATTACCTTTCCTTCATCGTTCTTGAGTGTATAGTTGATCGATACGTACTTGTCGTTTTCTACTGTCATTGTCTACTCCGTCTATTCGTCCTGAACAACTTCTGTGATCTCTGGGCATACTTCCTTAAGGTAGCGTTCAATACCCATCTTGAGGGTCATGGTTGCCATTGGGCATGAACCACAGGCTCCCGTAAGCTTCAAGTGTACTTTATTATCATCATCGATACAGATGAATTCCATGTCGCCACCATCAGCATTAAGCTGAGGTCTGAATGCATCAAGTGTTTCCTTTACTTTAGCAATAAGTGTTTCGTCTGCCATAATTAACTCCGTGTTAAAGTTACTAAAATTAGAAAATAAATTCAATTGAAGAGATGTTATATCAGCCCATGGATTCAAGTTTGTGGTTAAGTTCAAGAATCTTTGTGTGCAGGAAGTGGTCAACGGCAAATTTTTCCATTACGCCGTATGAGTGCATTTCACTGTCAACGATAGGCATTGTTTCCGTATCAAACTCTGTGAACTTTTTGTAGACATCAGGAAGAGCTTCGTCAGGAGAACATGTGCATAGGGGACGTTCCATGATATCCACGGCCAGAAGGGAATCTGCCATCTCGCCGATCTGAAGTGTTTCCTTGAGGTGTTCAAGGGTGATGATTCCGATCAGCTCATTTGTATCACTTGTGATTACGGAGAATGACTGGTTGTGGTGTGTCTCAAAGTTGTGGAGGACAACATCCAGGGTATCGACCTCGCGTACCGTTGCTGGGCATTCAGGAGAACAAAGTGGTTCTGTGCCCCAGGTTACATCCTTTACCTTTGTTGTCTTGAGTATGTCTTCCTCAGTGACGTCAAGACCGACTTCGCCTGCTTTCTTGATTCCGTATCGTACGCAGACAGGTCCAAGAAGCTGAACGATGAATGTGGTTGCAGTGATGATGAGGATTATCTGTGGTCCGATAGAATCTGAAAAGTCGTTGCTTGCGGCAATGCTAAGACCGATGGCGACACCAGCCTGGCTTAAAAGACACCATGGAAGATATCTGCGGACTGTTTCTGGAGCTTTTGTGATTCTTGCGCCGAGTCTTGAGCCGATGGATTTCCCGACGGTTCTTCCTGCGACATAGACGATGGCAAGAACTCCAAGGACAGGTGTTACGACCCAGATGTTCAGTTTTGCGCCTACGAGAACAAAGAAGAGCACGTAGATTGGCGGTGTGAATTTTTCAACAAGAGAAAAAATAGGTCTTGTCTTTCCAGGTGCAAAGTTGACCATGAAAAAACCAAGTGCCATGGCGGCAAGTATGTTGTCCAATCCAAGTTGGTTGCACACACCTGTTGAAAGGAAAAGACCTCCCAAACCGAATGAAAGGACTCTACCTGCATCGTGCATAAGGTTCTTGATTACAAAAGCTACGATGGCTCCGAAAAATCCTCCTACAAGAATTGAACCAAAGATGTCCTTTGCAATGTTGAGAAGCTGAAAACCAAGGGAAACGGAGTGTCCTCCAAGAAGAGGTGCCACAAGGGTCGATGCAACGGCATAGAGAATGAGGGCTACCGCGTCATCCATCGCAACGATTCCAAGGATTGTGGTCGTGAGTGGTCCTCGTGTCCTGTATTCCTTTAGGACATCAGTTGTGGCGGCAGGTGCTGTTGCAGAACAGATGGCGCCAAGTATGAGTCCAAAGGAAAGTGCAGTCTTGAAGTTTCCCATGAAGGCATAGGCGATTGCTGTAACAAGAATTCCAACTACAAAGAAAGGGGTTATCGATTCTCCTATCAGGATGCCAATGAACTGTCTTCCATATTTTTTGATTACGTCTATTTTAAGCTCAGCACCGATTAGGAATCCGATCAGTGAAAGAGCGATTGTGTTCACTGGATTCAATGCGATGATTGTTTCTGGACGCAGTACCTGAAGCCCAGATGCGCCGATGATGATTCCAATTACGATGTAACCTACAACCTGCGGAATGTGAAGCTTCTGAAAAAGCCTCCCGCCGATTGCGCCAAAAAACATGATGATTCCAAGAAGAAGAACAAACTGGGTTCCTGTAAGGTGTGCAAAGTGCATTACCTGGGGAAGCACCTGTGCGAATGGATCGTCCATATTAAACTCCAAAAAACTTCCGTATTAGCCATAGTATATTGATAAGAATTGAATGTTTCAATTTTTCAGAGCTATTGACTTTTAGTTTCGTTTCTATTTAAGGATTTCTTTTGCGATGTCGCTTGGTGAAAGATCATAGTAGAGCCAACCGTACATTCCAGATGCGGAAAGGACTTTTCGTCCGTATTCGCGGGTCTCAGTGTAGGGGAGCGCTTCAAGGAAAAGATCATGAGGAACTTTCTTCATGCCGAATTCCATGGCGGCGCTTTTTACCCATGAACGAACCCTTGAGATTCCACCGTTGTAGGAAAAGACTGCAAGGATGATGGAGCCATCCAGACGGCGGGTAAGTTCTTCAAGATAGAATGAACCGAACATGATGTTTGTGTCTGTGTCTGTAAGATCGTATTCTGTAAGCTTAAGCTTCTTTGCTATGTCACCTGCAGTAGATTCCATCAGCTGGGTAAGTCCGACTGCACCTGCATGGCTTATGACTTTGGAATCAAAAAAGCTTTCGCTTCTGATCAGGGCGTAGAGAATATATTCAGGCTGTTCAAAGAAATCACAGGTTTTGTGTACAGTTTCCCTGTAGTTCTGAGGGAATGCCAGTGAAAGAAGTTCTTTGTCTGGATTTTTTTCCGAATTGAAAACTCTGCGGGATGCAATGCGTATGCTCTGTGTAAGGAATTTTTCATCTTCGGTTCCACATTTGCTCAGGAACTGTGCAATCTTTTTTGCACACTCTGTGCTTATGTTTTCCCTGTATTCCTGATAGTCGTCGTTGATATATTCTGCAAGACCAAAATCAGCATAGCCGTAAAGAAGATTTTCTTTTTCCGTGTCCGCCGTGATTTCAATTCTGTTGCCGATGCTGCAGAATTCTTTTTCTATGTCCTTGTCTGTAAGTCCAAGCTTTTCAATCGCAAGGATCTTGTAGTAAAGGTCGCTTCCGCTGTTCAGTGCTTTTCTAAGATATTCTGAAGCTTCTCCAGCTGCAGCGTTCTTAATGAATCCAGTTTGAATAAGGCGGGCCGTGATGTAGGAGAATTTTGAGCAGACTTCAGGACTTGCCTTGTTCCATATCAGATCCGTGGTCTTTTTGTACAGATCCCATTTCTGTGTCGAGATGAGACGGACGGAAAGAGTGTCGAAGAAATCGTTGTAGTACTCCTTGTCCTTCAGATTGTCCAGATGGAGAGAAAGACTGTCATAGGCATCCTGAGCTGAATCCTTGAGGCTTGTGTTCAAAATGTACCACAATGCGTTGTCTCGCAAGGCATCGCTTTCTGCCTGTTCCATTGCCGCAGTGAATCTTTCCAATGATTTTGCGGTGTCTCCGTTTTTTTCATAGAAGCGTCCTGCGTAGAAGTTGCAGTAGAACCTGCAGTTTTCAGGACTGGTCTTGCAGAGTGAATCCATGAAGGTTGCCGCGGACTGAAAATCCTTTGTGCCGTAGAGAAGTGCCTTTCCTGTGTCGCTGAAAACAATTGGCTTTCTGTTTGCCTTCAGTTCAAGGACTGAATTTATTTTTTCTGTCGCCGCAGCAAAGTCCTTGTTGTAGACAAGCCAACGAAATTCAGCAAGGGAGTCGGAATAAGAACCTTCTATCTTTTTGAATTCAACATAGAATTTGCTGTGCCAGGATGTGTAGGGACGGTCTGAAATCCATGTCCTTAATTCCTTTTTAAGCCTTGAGTCATTTTTTTTGAGCATGGAAAGAAAGCGGTAGTAGACCAGTTCGTTTTCACTGTTCCTGCAATTTATGGAATCAGTCTTTGAAATGACACTGTAGTATTCCTTCTGGTTGTAAAGTTCCTTTGCATAGCGCAGAAGGCTGCTTTCATCAGAAAATGTTTTGTAAAGCTGTCTGCAGCTTGCGGTGCGTTCCTGAATTGAACCGACTTCTGTAAGCTTTTCCATTGCTTTGCGTGAAATCAATGGACTGCCTTTTTTTGCCGCGTCCTTAAGGCACCTTATCGCCTGGCTTGTGTTGTTTTCCCGGAGTGCGTTTAAAGCAATGAAGTACGATGCGTCGGCACCGTACTTTTTTTGAAGGGTATCATTCTGCGCACAACCAAAACCTGAGAAAGCAAGAAGAAAACATAGAGTGGTGACGGTTATGCGCGAAAGCTTCATTATTATTCAGCAGGGATGAGGATGTATGTTCCCGCGATGATGTGGTCTGGGTTTCTGATCTTGTTGTATTTTGCAAGTCTCTTGTATTTCCAAGGAGTCTTGTAATATGCAGTTGAAATATCCCAGAGGGTATCACCCCAGACAATCTTGTAGCGGATGTCTGGAATTGGTTCTGGAGAAGGTTCTGGTTCTGCCGGTACGACAGCCGCTGGAGTTTCTGCTACAACGATGGTGTCTTCCTTTGCGGATATGACTTCACTCATGTCTGTGTATACAGGTGGTTCTTCTTCTGCCGTCTCTGTAAGTTCCTCTGGTTCTTCTTCTATTACTTCAACCTTTACTTCCTTGTTCTTTGAGAACTTAGAGAAGATGTTGAGGTTGGAAGGAATGACGAAAAGTGTGAGGAGAACTGCAATGATACAGATGATCGCGCAGATGATGCAGATTATCATTGGAACCTTAGAGTTTCCTTTGCTTTCTTTTTCATCTTCGTAATCATAGGCACCAGAAGTTCCTTCCAGAGTTTCCTTGTCGTAAAGATTGCTGAACATACTTGTGCTTGGTGCAAAAGTAGGATTCTTTGGTTGTTCTTCGAAATTCAAATTGTCATCTCCATCATTTTTTAAATCAAAGTCTGGAGGAAGTGTAAAGTCTTCACTGTCATCTGTCAATGATTCATCGCTGTCAAAATCAGGAAGGTCATAAATAGATGAATCCTCTTCGAGGGTTGTGCTTGAAAGATCATCTGCGCCAAGGTCAGTTGCCTCAAGGTCATCGAAGTCTGGAAGGTCAAGGTCGTCGATTGATTCCTCTTCTGCAGGTGGTGTTTCCTCTACAGTTTCTTCTTCTGTTGCTGGAACATCGAACATTGAATCATCGAAGTCAGGAAGGGCTGTCGAGAATGAATCGTCTTCCTGATTCTCTGTCTCTTCCATGACGGTGTCTTCTTCCGTTGTTTCCTCTGCTGCAAAGTCCTCGTCAAGAACAGGATCCTCGCTCAATGAAGGTTCTTCAATCTCCGTTTCGTCCAATGGTTCATCGATTACGCTTTCTTCGATTGTTGGATCTTTCTCGAATGAAGGTTCCTCTTCGATGGTTATATCTTCAATTGCAGGTTCTTCTGCAGCGGGGTCTTCCTTTGCTCCGAACTCAGGAAGGTCCAGGCTGTTCTCACCGAATATGTCTTCGTCTGCAGTGGATGCCGAAGTTTCTGTTGTTTCTTCTTCCTCATCTGCATGTGCAGGCTCATTCACTTCATCAAAGGAAAAATCTTCCGCAGGAAGTGGAATTTCTTCAGATTCGAATTCTTTCTTCTCTACAAAATCATCAAGACCTGCTTTTTCAAGGTCGCTGTCCGAAATAGTCACGTCGTCCTCCTCTTCCTCAAAGGCAGCATTGCTTAATCCTGCAAGGGTCCTTGACTGAAGAGTCACCTGAATCTCGCTTTTCTTGCCAGTTTCAGGATCTCTGATTTCTGCAGAAAGTTCATTGTTTTCATCAACGTCGATTGCCAGACATAACGTAGGTTCTCCGTTTTCATGGGGCTTGAGATTTTTGATTTCAAGAGTGTCGATGTACTCGGCGTTTTCAAGGGAACCAGTTTCTGTTCTATAGACTTCAACCTGAACCTTTGTCTGGTTGTCCATTACAGTCGTAAGATCAAGCGTTCTCTTTTCGGGATTTCCTTCTTCCAGCAATGGATAGAAGCTTCCGTCTGCAAGTTTGATTCCAATTGATTTCATATAAACCTCTTTGTCCCTTTGTAGTAAAAAAAAACTTCTGCCCTTAGATTATCGGCAATTACGGTCGAAATTTTAGATAAACTGTTTATCTTTTTATCGAAAGCAACGCAGAACATCAGAGCAGCTTTGACACGGTTCCATGTGTAAGCAATCTTTATATTTTTTTATATACATTTTATTTTTTTTCTCTTGACATATTTCAATATATTTTATAATATTCACTTACTTTCTTGGAGCGATGTCTGAGTGGTCGAAAGTACCTGTCTTGAAAACAGGCGTGGGGAGACCCACCGGGGGTTCGAATCCCTCTCGCTCCGTAAATCTAAAAGGCCGCAGGCTTTTTAGAATTGGAGACGTGGTAGAGCGGTAATACAACGGATTGCTAATCCGTCACTTGCGCAAGCGGTGGGCAGGTTCGACCCCTGTCGTCTCCGCTACTAGAACAAGGATACTTGCTTTAGCAGCGTTTCTTGTTCTTATGAGATTGTAGCTCAGCTGGATTAGAGCATCACCCTGCGGAGGTGAGGGTCGCACGTTCGAATCGTGTCAGTCTCACATAAAAAAGGCACTCGAGAAAATCGGGTGCCTTTATAATTTTAAAATGACTTCGTAAAAGCAATGATTCGAAGCGGAGTGAACGGTCCTCAGGAACGCGAAGACTTGGAGCGTTAATGAGGATTCAACGACAGGATGTCGTTGAAAGAGAACGGAGACGCCGCAGAGAGAGCAAACAGGAAGTTTGCGACCGTCGCGGCGAATCGTGTCAGTCTCACGTAAATAGCACTCGATAATTTCGGGTGCTTTTTTTTTATTTAAATCGATACGGATAAGTTTGATTCGAAGCGGAATTCCTTGTGTTATTCTATTGTTACTCCACAAAACATGATATAATCAATCATTAAAAAAACTGGAGAGCACAATGGCAAAAGCAAAATCCACAAAATCTTCATCAGCAACCCTTGGCTTTGAACAGCAGATTTGGGAAGCAGCCTGCGAACTTTGGGGACACATTCCCGCAGCAGATTATCGTAAAATCTTTACAGGATTAATCTTCTTAAAATACATTTCAGCCGCATTCGAAAAAAAATACACAGAACTTGTGGAAGAAGGCGAAGGTTTTGAAAATGACCCGGACGAATACGAAGCAGAAAACATCTTCTTTGTACCCGAAGATTCCCGCTGGTCAAAAATTGCTGCAGCAGCACACACACCAGAAATCGGAACCATATTAGACCAGGCAATGATAGCCCTGGAAAAAGACAATAGAAACCTAAAAGGTGTCCTCCCAAAAAATTATGCAAATCCAGATCTTGATAAACGTGTTCTTGGAAATGTAATCGACATCTTCACCAACATGGACATGAGCGACACGGAAGCCAGCAAGGATCTTCTTGGCCGCACCTACGAATACTGCATCGCACAGTTTGCCTCTTACGAAGGAGTAAAAGGCGGCGAATTCTATACACCAGCCAGCGTAGTAAAAACAATCGTAAGCATCTTAAAGCCATCAGAAGGAAAACGAGTTTACGATCCATGCTGTGGTTCAGGCGGAATGTTCGTACAGTCAGTAAAATTCATTCAGGAACACGCAGGAAACCGCAACAACATTTCAGTCTTTGGGCAGGAAGCCAATGCCGACACCTGGAAAATGGCAAAGATGAACATGGCAATCCGCGGAATCGATGCAAACTTTGGCGAACATCAGGAAGACACATTCTTTCACGACCTGCACGCCACACAGAAGTTCGACTTCATCATGGCAAATCCACCGTTCAATCTAAGCAACTGGGGACAGGACAAACTTACAAACGACCCACGCTGGGTATACGGACTTCCACCAAGTGGAAACGCCAACTACGCATGGATCCAGCACATGATCTATCACTTAGCCCCAAACGGAAAAATCGGACTTGTACTTGCCAACGGAGCCTTAAGCACCCAGACCAGCGGCGAAGGTGAAATCCGCAAAAAGATAATTGAACCCGATTTAATAGAAGGAATTGTTGCCATGCCAACCCAGCTTTTTTACAGCGTAACAATTCCAGTAACCCTGTGGTCCATCAGCCGTAACAAAAAGCAACCGGGAAAAACACTCTTCATAGATGCCCGCAACATGGGCCCCATGGTAGACCGCAAGCACCGCGACTTTACCGACGAAGACA